>JBEGTZ010000204.1:0-24134 GCA_041179125.1 Pseudomonadota bacterium
GTGACCGTGTTTAACGTGTTGATCAAAAACGCCAGCCAGTTGGCGGTGTTTGAGCAATTCGTTCCTGTGGGTGATCTCGCTTCAACACTCAACAAACCGTTGAATGTTCCTAAATCAACCGGCACCGGCTACAACCTTGTCTTACAAGCCTTAGACGAAGAAGCGAACGACTACAAAATCACGCGCGCTGTAGATTCGCTCACCAACTTGCCAGCAATCACCTTGCCTGAAGCAAGCATCAAAACCGTCACCTGGAACTACGCCGACCTAACTGCAACCTGGGAAGCCAACCCCGCCAGCGATTTCGACTTCTTCGAACTCAACATAGAGTTGCGCAAAGGCCTGAACCTGGTAGCACTGTTAGACAAGAGCCAGTCGTCCTTCACCATGCCGCAACTCCCAACAGAGCTGGAAAGCAGCCTGGGCATTGCCACCACGGTGGAACTAGCCAGTGTCGACTTCGCCGACTTCAGTGATTTAGACAGCTGGTTGAACGCCACGCAAAATCCAGCCATCACACTGGATGAGCTAGTACTCAAAGCACGCAGCGCTGAAGACAGCGTAACGCGCATCACTCACAAATAAAGGCGGGCAACCCACACGCATGAACCCATTATTTGCCCAGGCACAAACTGTAATTCCCGGCGGGGTTAACTCCCCCGTCCGCGCCTTTAAAGCGGTCGGCGGTGATCCAATTTTTATTGATCGCGCCGACGGGGCCTATATTTTTGATACCGACGGCAAGCGTTATATCGACTACGTGCTCTCCTGGGGGCCAATGATTCTGGGCCATAACGACCCAGACATCCTCCAGGCAGTCATCGAAAAAGCGCGTTTGGGTTTAAGCTTTGGCGCCCCCACACGGATCGAAACGGAATTGGCCGAGCGCATCGTGGCGCTCATCCCCAGCATTGAAAAAGTGCGTTTTGTCAGCTCCGGCACGGAAGCCACCATGAGTGCTATTCGCCTGGCACGGGGCTTCACCGGGCGCGACAAAATCATCAAATTTGAAGGCTGTTACCACGGCCACTCAGATTCCCTATTAGTAAAAGCCGGTTCTGGTGCCTTAACACTCGGCGTACCCTCATCACCGGGCGTACCTAAGGCCCTGGCCGACCACACCATCACCCTGAACTACAACGACTGCGCACAAATTGAAGATGTTTTTCACACAATGGGCGATCAAATAGCCTGTGTGATTGTTGAGCCGGTGGCAGGCAATATGAACTGTATTCCTCCGCTGCCCGAGTTCTTGCCCACCCTACGCCGCGTCTGCGATGCCTCCGGTGCGCTGTTAATTTTCGACGAAGTAATGACCGGGTTTCGTATCGGCATTGCCGGCGCACAGGGTTATTACGCCATCAAACCCGACATCACCACCCTCGGCAAAGTCATCGGCGGCGGTATGCCTGTGGGCGCATTTGGTGGCCGTGCGGACATACTCAATCATCTAGCCCCGCTTGGCCCCGTCTACCAAGCGGGCACCCTATCGGGAAACCCGGTCGCTATGGCCGCAGGCCTCGCCTGCCTGAATAAAATCAGCCAGCCCGGTTTTTACGAGCCGTTATTTCAACGCACCACCGCGCTGGTCAACGGCCTACAAACGATCGCCAATGAAACGGGTATACCGTTTACCACCAACCACAAAGGCACACTCTGGGGTGGTTTTTTCACCACCGACACCAATATCAGCAACTACAAACAAGTCATCGCCTGCAACAATGCACGCTTTAACCAGTTTTTCCACGGCATGTTAGAAGGCGGCGTCAACCTCGCCCCCGCCTCCTACGAAGCCGGTTTTATGTCCGCAGCCCACACCGACGAAGACATAGCCCAAACCCTCGACATTGCCCGCCACGTATTTAAAACCCTTTAACCTCGAAACCTCAGTTGAATCACCCAAGTCTGCGTAACTGAGGTTTTTAGGTTAAATCCCGAGTCACTCACGACTAAAAAACAACCAACTAACGCTCAACCGCACTCACAAAACCCTAAAAATCACCTTTATATCCAACTCATTTCAATTTGCCAGCCACTGCGGTTTGACAAAGCCTGCGTTTGCTCGAATACTTCCCACGCCTTATGGCACGCCCATGTCCAGGCCATAGCAGTACAGGTTACGCAGGCCGTGGCCCGCCAAGGACTTCTAACAATAAAACCCACCCTTCGGAGACGAACTGGTATGAAAAAGCTGTTGCTTGCCGCCGCCCTTTCCACTTTTGCATGTGCCGCCTTAGCGGAAGACCGTTTTTACGCTGGCGGCAACGTCGCCTTTTGGAATTACACAGAAGGCAGCCACGACACCAAAATTAGCGTCTCATCCCTTGAAGGCGTAGCCGGGTTCAATGTATGGAGCGTTATCAACATTGAAGGCCGCGTAGGCTTAGGCCTTGAAAGCTCCACTGAATCCGTAAACACCAAAGAGTTCGGCAAATTGAGCACCGAATTAACTCTGGACAACTACTTCAGTGTCTACATAAAGCCTGAATTAAAAAATGATACGGCAACTGTTTATGCCTTACTCGGTGTCACCCGTGCAGATGCCTCCACCACCAGCTTAAAAGTAGAGCGCGACTTAAGCATGACCGGCCTCTCCTACGGCCTCGGTATGGGTTTTTATGTCACAGAAAGCGCCCTGGTTAATTTAGAGTTCCGCAACCTAGTTCAAGAAGACGACTACAAATTCCAAGGCTTCAGCGCGGGCTTTACCCTCAGTTTTTAATCTTGAGTTTGCAAAGGGCGCCTAGCGCCCTTTTTTGTTTCTATAGTTGTCATGTCTGATCCGCCAAGCACCCCATGTGTAAGATTCAGATATCCCCTATTTTCAGGTCAACATAAACCCCATGAGCCACGATTTTTTTGCCCTGCTGGATATTCTTAAACTCTTAATTCGCCACCCCAGCGTCGTCAGTGCCGAGCACTCATTTTTTCGCGTATTACAGCGAGAGCTTGAAGAAACCGGCGTTAAAGTCACCTGGTATGAAGGTCTTCTAGTAGCCCAAGGCAACAAACCCCGCAGCCGCTACCTCTCCGCCCACATCGACCGCCACGGCCTGATTTGCACCGGCCCCAACGAATTCCAGTACGCTGCTTTTATCGCCAGCAATCGCGGCGATTTAACCGGTAACTCTGTTTCAGAACAAACCTTCAGCACTATCTCCGAGCGCTTTATCCATACCAATGTACACGCCTACGAACCCTGGTCTGGCGTCTACCGAGGCAAAGGCTTAATCACCTCCGTTCATTTGTGCCCCAAACGCGGCAACATGGTGTTTGAAGTACAAGGGCTTGAGCACGTAGTGGCAGGCACCCCCGTGGCCTTTGCCGATAAAGTCCACCTAGAAGAAGGCCGCTTAAGTGCGCAATTAGATAACGTCATCAGTGCGGCGGTGCTGATTTATTTGTTTCGTAAGGGTTATCAAGGCACCGCATTTTTTACAGCGCAAGAAGAAGCCGGGCGCAGCTGGCGTTATTTATTAGAATGGTTCCAACGCGCCGGAGAATCCACCCAGCAACTCCTCGTGCTCGACACCAGCCCCTACAACACCACAGAAGACGCCGACGAACAACTGTTAGTCTTGCGACACAGAGATACCAACGGGGAGTTTAACGCCGATACGGTTCACCAATTGGAAAATGACTGCCAAGTTCTAGGCATTAGTTACGGCTTTAAAGATGAATACATTCAACAGATAAATGCACAACGTCAACAAGAAGGCAAAACCCCACTCAGCCTCGGCAGCACCGAACTAGGCCGTATCGTTAGCGCCTCCAATGGTTGGGTTAATGGCGCCACCGTACAAATCCCCACCACCGGCTACCACACCACCGAAGAAACCGCCTCCGTCGCGTCCATCGGCGCCATGCTGCGATTGCTAGAACACTATGCAATTAACAATAATCTCTAAATTAAAAAAATTTACAGATACCTGGTGGGGGTTTTTAATCACCCTCGCCCTGGTATATGCAGGTGTTAGAGGATTACAAAACCATTGGGGTGCGCAGGATTTTGAAGGTACCGGGCTGCCCAAAATAACCTTAAATGAAGCCATTTTGCGCGCACAGGCAGAACACAAACCTATAGTTGCCGAACTCTCCGCCACCTGGTGTGGCACCTGTCGCACTATGGATCGCACCGTATTCAGCGACCCGCAGGTTAAACAGTTTTTAACCGAACAAGTGCTTTTCGCACGGATTGATGAAAAAGACACAGAAGCCGAATACTTCACCCAAACCTACAAAGCTCAGGGGTACCCGACGATTGTACTGCTCAACAGCCAAGGGCAATTACAGCGCTATCTACCACTCACCTACGACCCAGAAGAATTTTTACAGGCAGCCAAAAACCACTAAGCGGTAATTTTAGCCGTGGTTTGCTTAGCAATATCCGTAATAGCCTGCCAATTTTGCGCATCCACAGCCGCTTTAGGCACCAACCAAGAACCACCCACGCAAGCCACATTAGGCAAGGCTAAATACTGAGTGAAATCCTCCAAAGTTAAACCACCAGTAGGGCAAAAACTCACTTGCGGCAAGGGGCCATAAATGGATTTTAATAAAGGCAAACCGCCTACCGCCGTGGCAGGAAATAATTTAAAACAACTCAAACCGTGCTCCATACCCAACAAAATTTCAGAGCAAGTAGCCACACCAGGTAATAATTTTACGCCGCACTCAGCCGATTTTTTAATGAGGCTTATGGTCATGCCAGGGGAAACAGCAAAATCAACGCCCGCCTCTGCAACTTCTTCAACATTTTTTTCATTCACAATAGTGCCTGCACCCACAATAATATGAGGGCAAGCTTTTTTAATGGCTTTAATTGCAGCCAATGCCGCAGGTGTCCGCAAGGTTATTTCCACCGCTTTAATACCGCCTGCATACAAGGCTTCCGCCACGGGAACAGCGTGTTCAACAGAGTCAATTACAATAACCGGCATAACACCGATGGGAGTTAAAAAATCGCGGGTAATAGTCACAATGGGTTCTCTCTTATAATTAATAAAATAAAGGCCGCGAATGCGGCCTTAAAATTGTGGGTTACTTTTTAAAAATCGATTGAAGCAGTAAAAACACTGCCTCCATCACGCGAACGATCCGCCAGGGCGCGGAAACCACCAAATAAATTGCGGCCCAAATCTTGAGGTACAACCGGAGCGGGCGCCGGTGTACGCGCAGCGAATTCTTCAGCGCTCACCAATACTTCAATCACACCAGTATTGGCATCCAACCGAACGCGATCCCCAGTGCGCACCTTGGCAATTAAACCGCCATTTAAGGCCTCTGGTGAAATATGAATAGCGGAGGGCACTTTGCCCGAGGCGCCAGACATACGGCCATCGGTCACTAGCGCCACTTTAAAACCGCGATCTTGCAGCAATCCCAAAGGCGGAGTCATTTTATGTAGTTCAGGCATACCGTTAGCACGCGGCCCTTGGAAACGTACCACGGCCACAAAATCTCGGTTTAATTCGCCGCGTTTAAATGCCGCGATTACATCATCTTGATCTTCAAAAACAATACACTCTTCTTCCACTACGCGATACTCTGGCGCCACGGCAGATATTTTAATAACGCCTTGGCCTAAATTCCCCGTCAATAACCGCAAGCCGCCTTCGCTATCAAATGGGCTATCCACACCGCGCAAAATTTTAGTATTTGAAGACTGAGTTACCGGCTCTAACCATACAGCATTGCCTTTTTCATCAAGGCTTGGGGCTTTTTCGTAGGGGTCTAAACCCTGCCCCATAATGTTGACAACATTTTCATTTAATAAACCGCCCTTACGTAATTCATGCACCAAATAACTCATACCTCCAGCGGCGTGGAATTCATTTACATCACCTTCGCCATTAGGATAAATACGAGCCAATAAAGGTGTCGCACGCGAAAGCTCATCCATGTCTTCCCAAGTTAATAAAATACCCGCGGCGCGCGCCATAGCCACCAAATGCAATGTGTTATTCGTAGAACCACCGGTAGCCAATAAACCCACCACCGCATTAACAATGGAATATTCGGTTATTACTTCATACATTGGGCGGTAAGTACCCGCAGTCTGTGTCGATAGAATTAGTTTTTCCACCGCAGCTCGGGTTAATGCTTCGCGCAATGGGGAATTAGGGCTTACAAATGAAGAGCCGGGTAATTGCACACCCAGCATTTCCACCAACATTTGATTGCTATTAGCCGTGCCATAAAACGTGCAGGTTCCAGGGCTGTGATAGCTTTTGGTTTCAACATCTAATAATTCAACCTCACCCACTTCGCCCGCTGCATATTGCTGGCGCACTTTGGCTTTTTCTTTATTAGAAATACCCGAATGCATGGGGCCAGCCGGTACAAATACCGCAGGTAAATGGCCAAAACTTAATGCACCAATAAACATACCCGGCACAATTTTATCGCACACCCCCAAAAACATATTGCCGTCAAACATGTTGTGGCTTAAACCTACGGCGCAGGCCATAGCCACCACTTCACGGCTAAACAAGCTTAATTCCATACCCGGTTGCCCCTGCGTCACGCCGTCGCACATGGCGGGTACACCGCCTGCCACCTGCGCCGTAGAACCCATAGCACGCGCCGCTTGTTTAATAATTTCAGGGTAAAACTCGTAGGGTTGGTGTGCCGACAACATGTCGTTAAATGCAGTAGTAATACTTAAATTGGCACTTTGTAAAAGACGGAGTGTATTTTTATCCTCACTGCCGCACGCGGCATAGGCATGGGCCAAATTACCGCAGGATAAGCGTTTTTTCGGTGGGTTATTCACCATTGTTGCTTTCATGGCTGCAACATAGGCATCGCGTGTCGGTTTACTGCGCGCAACAATTCGCGCAGTAATTGCTTCAATTGTTTTATTCACAATAACTCCTATTAACCGTCAATCCAACGGCGGCCATCTTTAGCTAATAATTCAAAAGCTGCATCGGGGCCATTTGAACCCGCCGTATACTGCACCACTTCTTGATCCTGCGATTTCCAACCCGCAAAAATTTGATCCACCCACTCCCAAGCCGCTTCCACTTCACCGGAAGACACAAATAAGGTTTGATCATTACGAATAACATCGTAAAACATACGCGTATACGCATCGTGTTTTTTCGCTTTAGCATTATCCGAAAAAGATAAATCCATGTAGCGATCTTCCAGCTGCATACTGGTATCCAAGCCCGCTCGCTTGTTCTTCATACGAATATGAATACCTTCGTCCGGCTGCAAATGAATAATTAATTGGTTGGCGCAGTTTTGTGTCAATTGCTTAGAAAATAATTTGCTATTGCTTTGCTTAAACTCGATGACGATTTCAGAATGGCGACGGCTTAGGCGTTTACCGGTGCGAATATAAATAGGTGTGCCGCTCCAGCGCCAGTTAGCAATTTCAGCTTTTAAAGCCACAAAGGTTTCTGTTTTACTTTCGCGTCCACCCTCTTCTTCTTCTAAATAACCTGGCACCGTTTTGCCTTCAATCTCACCTTCGGCATACTGGCCACGCACCGTTTTTGTGGTGATCAGCTCTGGGGTAATAGGTTTTAAACAACGCAATACTTTTAATTTTTCACCGCGCACACTGTCGGCATCTAAATCCGCAGGCGGCTCCATAGCCACCAAACACAATACTTGCAACAAATGGTTTTGCACCATATCGCGCATGGCACCGGTTTCATCGTAAAAATCCCAACGGTTGCCACAACCTACTGTTTCGGTAACGGTAATTTGAATATTATCAATGTGTTTAGAATTCCAAATAGGCTCGAATATATCGTTGGCAAAACGCAACGCCAATAGATTTTGTACCGATTCTTTACCCAAATAATGGTCGATGCGAAAAATTTGTTTTTCACTAAATACACGCGCCAACTCAGCATTAATAGCCATAAATGATTCTTTGGAATCACCCAGCGGTTTCTCTACCACAATGCGCGTACTGGCCTTAGCCAAACCACAGGTATCCAAAGCGGTGCCAATTTTTCCAAAAATCAACGGCGGCACAGCAAAATAAACAATTAAATCGTGGCCTTCACCAAAATGGGTATTTTTGATGCGTGTTAAATCTTCAGGTTTTGTAGAATCGCCCTGTACAAAGGTGAGGTTTTCACTAAAGGCCAACCAAGTTTCTTCATTAAATAAATTGGCCGCACTGTAGGTAATTAACCACTCTTTGACCTTGGCCAAAAAAACAGCTTGTTCACTAGGCGTGCGCGCCATACCAAAAATACGCGCATTAGAGGGCATACAGTTATTTAATTTTAAGTAATACAGTGCAGGGTAAAGTTTGCGCAACGCTAAATCACCGTCACCGCCGAGAATTAAAATATCTGTATTTTTCATGCTGAAACCTGCCTACGTGTTAAAAAGGATTTAAGGCTTAACGCCTCATGTTGCCGTTGCATTGAGCGCGGCAGTTAAGCGGAGTACAACCTAAGGGCGATATAACCAAAGGTAAAAACTATAAAAGCTCAGAGTGGACTGTATTTAAAGCTGCTGGTCAAGAATATCTGTCCAACCCATCTAACCTGTGCGTTCACATCCAAATTATGAAGCATTATTCTTGCCTAACCATTGGCGCCCTCTTCATGCACTTAAAGGCGAAATACAAAGGCGCGCATTGTAGAGGTTGGCTGGTTGCATTTTCAACTGCGATTACCCATAATCCGCCGCCTCTTAACCGGTATCTGCGCTTCAGCGCGGGGCGCCAGAACACCTCAAGCGCGCCTTCAAAACCGGAACCAACTCTTAAGCAATTCGGCGCACAGGCTGCTGTGCAAACCCCACTTGACCAAGCAGGAAATTAAAATGCCTCGTATAGCTATCAACGGTTTTGGACGTATTGGCCGCAACGTATTGCGCGCCCTGTATGAAAGAAACCTACAAGACTCTATCCAAATAGTCGCCATCAACGACTTAGGCTCACCGGAAATCAACGCCCATTTACTGAAATACGATACAGTACACGGCACATTTGGCTACGACGTCAGCCACACCAGTGATGCCATTACCGTCAATGGCGATAGCATCAAAATTATTGCCGAGCGCAACCCACAAGCACTACCTTGGAGCGAGTTAGGTGTAGACATCGTTTTTGAATGTACCGGCCTTTTCACTACCCGTGAAAAAGCAGGCCTGCATTTAGAAGCAGGCGCTAAAACCGTATTGATTTCTGCCCCAGGCACCAACTCCGACCTCACTGTTGTGTACGGAGTTAACCACGACAAAATCACCGCCGACCACAAAGTTTTATCCAACGCCTCTTGCACCACCAACTGTTTAGCGCCCGTTGCCGCCGCGTTACATGACAGCATTGGCATTGTGTCCGGCTTGGTTAATACGGTTCACTCATTTACCAACGACCAAAACATCACCGACGCCTATCATTCCGACATGTACCGCGCCCGCGCCGCAGGGCACTCCATCATTCCAACCAAAACCGGCGCCGCTGCGGCCATCGGTTTAGTAATTCCTGAACTCGCCGGGAAGCTGGACGGCCTCGCCGTACGTGTACCGACTATCAACGTGTCACTGCTGGATTTAACGTTCCAAGCTGCCCGCAACACCACGGTAGAAGAAGTGAATACACTGATCAGCCAGGCTGCAAGCTCACGCTTTGAAGGCGTTCTTCAAGTGAATCAATTGCCTCTGGTATCACACGATTTTAATCACTCTTCAGCTTCCTCCGTGTTTGATGCCACTCAAACCCGAGTGATAGGTGGCAACCAAGTGAAAATTCTCGCTTGGTACGACAACGAGTGGGGCTTCTCTAACCGTATGCTAGATACCGCACTCGCCATATACAAAGCACACAATTAATTGGGTGCAATACACAACACGCTAAAAGGGGGCCTTGCCCCCTTTTTTATGGGGCGAATTTTATGCGTTTTACCCTGTTAACTCCCTGTCTATTGTTATTCGCCACCCAAATTTGCTTCGCAGCACCGCTTTTTACAGCTACCTACAAAGGTAAATACAACGGCTGGAATATCACTCTTGAACGCAGCCTCAAAGAGGTCGCACTGGGGCAATATAATTTAGTTTCTCAAGCCAGTAATTTTATCGGGCAACTAGAGGAATCTAGCGAGTTTTCCATTAACAACCATCAACTGACGCCGAAGCTGTATTCATATAATCGACGAATTTTCGGAAAATCCAACAGTGAAACGCTTCGTTTTTCTTGGGCCACCAACGAAGCTTTTTACACACGGGCCAATAAAAAACAAGACAGCCGCACGCTAACTATAAAGCCCGGAACACTTGATTCCGCACTCTATCAATTACAATTGCAGCGCGATTTAGCGCTGCAACGAACCGAGCTGAACTACACATTTATTAAACGAAAAGATATAAAGCTCTATCAATTTAAAGTGGTAAGTTCTGATTTATTCACACTCAACAATTCCCCATTAAAAGCAGTAATTGTCGAACGGCAAGAAAACAGCAATAAAAAAACCCGTATTTGGCTTCTCCCCGATCTAAATTGGCAAATTGCACGCATCCAACACAAAGAAGAATCCGGCGACACCTACACGATTGAGCTTGTGCGCTATAGTGGTGATAAAACGCTCCTGGATAATTTCTATCGAATATCTACTCACTAACCACAGGCATCACCCTCAAATAAAAACGCAAAAAATACGGCAATAAAACATGGAACAAGCAGACTTTCTGAGAGTCCTGTTCTTAGCGCATCACTAACAGCTCAAATCTGTCACCCTAGAGAGAGTTTTATGCCCAAAAAACCATTAATTATTATCCCCCCGAAAAACCAGATTGCCCCCAGCGAAATCACTTCCGAATCCACTTACCTCAATCGACGACAGCTCATGACATCCCTTCTGGGTGGAGCCTTAATAGGCGGGCCTTTAATAAGCCACGCGGCGCCAAGCCAACTAACTGATGAGAATCCTGGCGGCCCAGCCTGGCTTAAAGAAAAACTCCTCGCAGCCAAACCCGCACAACCCACATCAGAAAGTATTACGCCTTACAATCACGTCACTCAATACAATAATTTTTATGAGTTCGGCACAGCAAAAACAGATCCAGCCAAAACAGCTCACCGCTTAAAACCAGATCCTTGGCGCGTTTCTATTAACGGTGCGGTGGATAAACCGGGCCAGTATTTTCTTGATGATTTATTAAAAGGAATTGATTTTGAAGAGCGAATTTATCGTCTGCGCTGTGTAGAAGCTTGGTCGATGGTTATTCCCTGGGTGGGTTTTAGCCTTAGCGAAATACTAAAAAAAGCGCAACCTAATAGCTCGGCAAAATATGTAGCCTTCACAACGCTACTCGATAAAGAACAAATGCCGGAGCAAGGCAACCGACTATCCACTATTAATTGGCCCTATCAGGAAGGCTTGCGTATAGACGAAGCCATGCATCCATTGTGTATTTTAGCGGTGGGGTTATATGGGAAAGTTTTGCCCAATCAAAATGGTGCGCCTTTACGTTTAGTGGTTCCTTGGAAATACGGTTTTAAAAGCATTAAATCAATTGTCGCTATCACACTTATGGAAAAACAACCCATTACCAGCTGGAATGTTTTAGCACCTAAAGAATACGGATTTTTTGCCAATGTAAACCCACAAGTTGATCACCCGCGCTGGAGCCAAGCAAAGGAGCGCCGCCTACCTAATTCTTTATTAAAACCGAATATTGTTCCCACACAAATATACAATGGTTACGGCGAAGAAGTAGCCAGCTTATACGGCAGCCTAGATTTAAAAAAACATTTCTAATTATGAAACAGTTTTTAACTACATCCTGGCGTCGAATTTGGATTTTTGCACTCAGCCTTACACCTTGTATATGGCTTGCTTGGCGTATTTATGATGACGATTTAGGGCCAGAACCCGCCAAAACATTAGTTAACACTTGTGGCGTATGGGCTGCTAATTTTTTAGTGCTTACCCTCATGGTCACGCCACTAAAACGTTTTTTTAATTGGCGCAGTTTAAATACACACCGGCGCATGCTGGGATTATTTTGCTGGTTTTACGCCAGTTTGCATTTTGGCTGTTATGTATTTTTTATACTAGGCGCAGATTTCCAATCATTTACCTTCGAGCTAACACAAAGACCCTTTATCATCGCCAGCATACCGGCCTGGGTACTCCTGACAATATTGGCCATAACATCCCCGAAATCGATAATGCGGCTGTGTGGCAAACGCTGGAAACTCATTCACCAGAGTATTTATATTATTGCGGTGCTTACAGTACTGCACCTAATCTGGCAAATACGGGCAAGCTACCAAGATGCGATTATTTATGGTGTGTTATTGCTAGGTTTATTGGCATTGCGCTGTAAACGACCTGCAACCCCTTAACCACTCACGGTATTTAACCTAGAAACCTCAGTTGAATCACCCAAGTCTGCGCAACCCCTTGGCACGCCTAGCAAAAGTTAAAAATTTTGAACAACCAATAAGGTCGCCCTTCATTTTTAACTTTCACTCTTCGCTACCCGTGGCTTACACAGCTTTTTGGCGCTCAACTGAGGTTTCTAGGGTTAAACAAATACTACAAACGGCTTAGCAGCTCGGATTTTTTAATATTAAATTCATCCTGAGTCAAAACCCCCGCCTGAACCAATTTTGCCAACCCTTCAATTAACCCTAAAATTTCGTTTGATGATTGATTACTGGGTGCTGCGTTCGTGTTAAATACAGGTTCTGCAGAATTAATAATTGGCTGCTCCGAATTAATAATTGGCGCTGCGGGGATATTATTGGGTGTGGGCGATGCCAAAAAATTGGGATTATGCGTTTGTTGTGCTGCGGATTTATCGTTGGCGATAACGGGCAAGCTTGCGACTGATAATGTGCCATATTGACTACTGAAAGTCAGTGATGCATCGCTGCCTTGCTGCTGGCTTACGCCGCTTATGGCATGATCCAGCGTGTCATAAACTGTAACCTGGCCATTATGTTCCACCGCTAAACGCTGGGGGAATAACGCATAACGACTATTATTTTGGCTACCACTACTAAAAGGCACCCCCAAACCAAGTGGCCACCACTGGGCGCTGCCGGGCGTGCCCGCTGGAATAACAGGAAATATTTGCATATTCGCAAGACCTGCGGCTAATTCGCGGCACAGGTTATCTACGGTATTTTTTAATCCGTTATTAAACATATCGCCCACCATCGTCATGCCTCCTTGCATCCACTGCCCTCCGCCGCCTAATTCTGGGCAATTAAATTGCGCCATGCTGCCACCGCCATTATTTACTGCAACCAACATGTGTACCACGGCATCAGCGCTGAGGTTATAGCGCTGCGCGAGTGAATTAACAAAATTTTGACCCGCTTGTGTAAGTTGTTGCATAGATACTCCAATGAATAGGGGACATAAAATTAAGGCACTGTAGGCCAATGTCTCGCAAACCACCACAGTATTCGCAGCTTATTTTCTGGTTTGTATTTTTTACACCAACCATGACTCTTTATATTTTCGCTAACATTGTGTTTTTAGTGTGGCACCTTAATACCGGTTAGAGGGCGACGCCCATCTCATAGCCCGAGTTAGCATGAATTTACTGCTGTCAGTTTTGTGCGGGTTACACTTAATAATTCGGCAATTTCACATTCGCAAACAATTCATCAATTTCAATTTTTGAATGGCGGTTAAATGCTTCGTTTACTATGTCTTTAGTTAAATGCGGGGCGAATAATTCGATAAATTCAAACATAAACCCACGAATAAACGTGCCGCGTCTAAAGCCAATTTTGGTGGTGCTGGGGCGGAATAAATGGCTGGCATCAATGGCGACTAAATCAGTATCCACTTCAGGCTCGTAGGCCATTTTAGCTACGATGCCCACGCCCAAACCTAGGCGCACGTAAGTTTTAATCACATCGGCATCCGAGGCGGTGAAGACTACTTTGGGCGCAAGGCCGTGTTCCATAAAGGCTTCATCCAAGCGGGAGCGGCCTGTAAAACCGAATACATACGTAACTATCGGATGCTTGGCTACGTCTTCTAGGGTGATGCGGCTTACTTGGCAGAGGGGGTGGTTTTTGGGTACTAATAAACAGCGGTTCCAGGTGTAACAGGGCAGCATAATTAAATCGCTAAACAGCTCCATCGCCTCGGTGGCAATGGCAAAATCCACAGCGCCTTCGGCGGCCATTTCCGATATTTGAATCGGTGAGCCTTCGTGCATGTGCAGGCTTACATCGGGGTAGCGTTCAATAAAGGTAGAGATCACCTTGGGCAGCGCATAGCGCGCCTGGGTGTGGGTGGTGGCCAGGGACAAGCTGCCTTTGCGCTCATTACTGAATTCCTGCGCCACCTGTTTAATGCTTTCAACTTTGCGCAGAATCTCGCCGGCGGTGCGCAGTATGGCTTGCCCGGCTGGGGTTATGCGCGTTAAATGTTTGCCGCTGCGGGAAAATATCTCTACACCTAATTCATCTTCCAGCAAACGGATTTGTTTGCTAATGCCCGGTTGTGATGTATAGAGACTTTGCGCTGTAGCCGATACATTAAGGTCGTGGTGCGCCACTTCCCAGATATAACGCAACTGCTGCAACTTCATAATTCCTCCCAAGGGTGGCCAAGCTGGCCTTTCGTAATTATTTTAAGAATGTATAAAACTATAAAAAACCACTTCCTTAGAAGCGTAGGTACATTTTGCTTATTTTGCCAGCCATTTAACGTAGAAAGAGTATAAGCCAGGCAAAACTCTGCTTTAGGTCTCTTTCGGAAATTGAATGTTCGTGATGAACGCAAGGCTTTTCACACGGGCGACTGCATAGATGCAGGACGGCCCCAGGGATGGTAATTCATTAAGTTAAGGGAATCGCGTCGTTCAGCAAGCTCATAGAAACGACTAACTGCCGTTCGCCCTGAGCTCGCCGAAGAGTCGAACCACCCTTCGACAAGCTCAGGGCGAACGGAATCCTTAACTTAATGACATTGCCAGGGATGGGGGAGGTAGAATTTGGGGTATAAATGACCGATTGAGCATACAAATAACGAAGCGAGGGCATAAACCAGTTGAGATGCCCTTTAGACTGTTCAAGCGCTGCGCTTTGGCTTAGGGTAGCGGCCCTTTTTATTGGTTTTAGTTGGATGTTTGTTATGCACGATTTATTTGCCCAAATTATTACTCAGGCAGGTGAAGATTTAACCCGCCCAGGGCTTAAAGACACCCCCTTGCGCGCAGCCAAAGCATTTAATTACTTAACCAAGGGCTACCGCGAATCCCTGGATGAAATCGTCAATGGCGCGCTGTTCCCTTCCGACGCCAACGAGATGATCATCGTAAAAGATATCGAGCTGTTCTCCATGTGTGAGCACCATTTGCTCCCGTTTATTGGTAAGGCCCACGTAGGCTATATCCCTTCGGGCCAGGTATTGGGGTTATCTAAAGTGGCGCGTATTGTGGATATGTTTGCTCGCCGGTTACAAATTCAAGAACAACTCACCCATCAAATAGCCACGACCATTCAAGAGGTGACAGGCGCTGTGGGTGTGGGCGTTATTATTGAGGCGAAACACCTGTGTATGATGATGCGCGGTGTGGAAAAACAAAATTCGGTGATGAAAACATCGGCCATGTTGGGTAATTTCCGCAGCAACAGTGCAACGCGCACGGAGTTTCTTTCTCTTTTGCGTTAAACCTAGAAACCTCAGTTGGATCACCCAAGTCTGCGCAACCCCTTGGCCCAAAAAGTTTAAAATTTCGAACAACCAATAAGGCTGCCCTTCATTTTAAACTTTCACTATCTGCACCAATGGCTTACACAGCTTTTGGGTGCTCAACTGAGGTTTCTAGGTTAAAGGCATCTGTAGCGGATAGGCAAGGTGATTTATCTAAAGGCCAGCTACACTCAAAACTAGAATGCTTGAACCTGCGCCTTAGATAAACGCGCGATCATTCAACTGAGGTTTCTAGGCTCCATCAAACCGTTATGAGATACGAGGCTATTTATGCTGGCTCAGCAAAAACATATTTCCACCCTGCCGACAGGTTTAAAATTGTTAACCCAAGTACTGTTAAGCGGCTTGATGTTGACCGGTGTTTGCCAGGCCGGGCAGTACTACAAATGGGTGGATGGCAATGGTGTTACGCATTTTTCCGAAAAACCTGTAACCGGTACCGAGGCTAAAAAAATGGGTACGTCCTCTAAAACAGAGGAAGCAGCGCCCACCGCCGAAGACGCGCCAAGCGCAGAAACACCTGCCGGCAGTACACCCACCGCCGCGCAAGCCAACATCAATGCCGAAAATTGCAAAATCGCCCAAGAACGCATCAAAGCCCTTAAATCTGGGCAACGCATTCGATTGGTGGGGGACGACGGGAAGTTTTCGTATTTAGATGAGAACCAAATTAAGGACGAGCTGAAGAAAACCCAGGATGTATTAACTGCTAGCTGCACGCCTGCCGCCGCGCCTTAAGCCATTGGTTCTGAATATGCGGGCAGCTCGCCCGCTATCGGTTTTGAACCCATAAAATACCGCAAATATTAAGGTTCAACTGAGGTTTTAGGTTAAAAAAGCGCCCTAACCCAACTCCTGGCTTAGTTTGCGCGCAATGTTCACCAGGGGTAAAACCTCATCCGTAAGGCCTGCATTAGCCACGGCTTTGGGCATTCCGTACACCACACAACTGGCCTCATCCTGGCCCCAAATCACCGCCGCTTTATCCTTAAGCAAACGCGCACCTTCACAGCCGTCTGCGCCCATTCCAGTGAGCACAATCCCCAGCACACCGCCACCAAATTCATTGGCGGCAGAGGCAAAAGTGATGTCCACAGAAGGTTTGTAATTCATCCGATCATCACCGGGCAGAATTTTAATCGCGCCCCGGCCACGTTCAAAAATAGTTTGGTGGCCGCCGGGGGCGATATAAATGTGCCCCGGCAAGAGTTGATCCCCGGTTTCGGCCTCTTTAACACGCACCTGACACTGCCTATCCAAACGCTCCGCCAGGGCTTTGGTGAAGTTTGGTGGCATGTGCTGCACCACAACAACCGGCACTGAAAAGCTACTGCTCAATTGCATTAACACTTCAGTTAAAGCCATAGGCCCACCGGTAGACGAGCCAATTACCACCAAACGAATACGCCCACGCAAGGATTTTACTGTGGGTTTTGCCGCTGGCGCTTCGCGCTTCACCTCCGCTACAGCGGGCTGAGCGGAAGGCTTGGCTGATGCGGGCGGTTGCGGACGCGAGGGTTCTGGGCGGCGTTGTGGCTCGGGTTGTGGCGTCTGAGGACGTTGTGGTGGGGCGCTCACTGGCGCGGGCGCTCGAACATTAGACGAGCGCGCAAAGGTTAATAGGGTTTCATGCAGTTTGCGTTTTAACTCGGAGGAATTGCGCGAAACTTCAGCGAAGTTTTTAGGGATGAAATCAACCGCACCTGCGGCCAGGGCATCCAAGGTAGTTCTTGCACCCTCGTAGGTTAAAGAGGAGAACATCACGATGGGTACGCGTCGCTCACTAAGAATTAATTTAATAGCAGAAACCCCATCCATGTAGGGCATTTCATAGTCCATGGAAATAATATCCGGTTGTAGATCGCGCGCCATATCAACCGCTTCACGGCCATTGGCGGCAATGCCAATCACCGTTAATTCAGGGTGCTCATTAATAATTTCTTTCAAGCGCACTTGAAAAAAATTCGAGTCATCAACTATGAGCACTTTAAAAACCACGTTCACTCCGGCTTGTGCAGGGATGGATGTTAACAACCCACATAACGTTTTAGCATACTGGGAACATCTAATATCAGTGCGATGGTTCCATCGCCTGTAATCGTCGCGCCAGCCATACCCGGTGTGCCTTGCAGCATTTTACCTAGGGGTTTTATCACCACTTCTTCTTGTCCAATTAACTGATCCACCACAAAACCCACGCGGCGCGTTCCCACATTTACAATCACCACATGGCCTTGTTTGGGGCGGTCAAATGAGTTCAGCCCTTTTACCAACCAGCGTTTTAAATGGAAAATCGGAATCGCTTTGGCGCGCACCGTGACGCATTCCTGGCCGTCTACAATGTGTGCTTTGGTTAAATCCATGTGGAAAATTTCATTCACACTCACCAAAGGTAAGGCAAAGGTTTGTTTGCCCAGCATAATCATCAGCGTGGGCATAATGGCCAGGGTGAGTGGCACTTTAATCACAATGCGCGTGCCCTCCCCCATTTTTGAAAAAATTTGTATCGAACCATTTAATTGGCTAATTTTTGTTTTCACCACATCCATGCCTACACCACGGCCTGAAATATCTGAAATCTCTGCCTTGGTGGAAAACCCCGGTGCAAAAATTAAATTAAATGCTTCCATATCGGATAAACGCGCTGCCGCATCGGCATCCATTAGGCCTTTTTCTATGGCTTTTTCACGCAGTATTTGCGGGTCCATACCGCCGCCATCATCGGTGATGGATAAAAGAATATGGTCTCCTTCTTGTTCGGCGGATAACACAATTTTGCCCGTGCGCGATTTACCCGCCGCTTCCCGAACGGCGGGCAATTCAATACCGTGATCCACCGAGTTGCGCACTAAATGCACCAGCGGGTCAGCTAAGGCTTCCACTAAATTTTTATCTAAATCAGTTTCTTCGCCCACTAAATCTAAATTAATTTCTTTTTTAAGATTGCGCGCTAAATCGCGCACTACACGGGGGAAGCGGCCAAACACTTTTTTGATCGGCTGCATACGTGTTTTCATAACTGCTGTTTGTAAATCAGCCGTTACTACATCTAAATTCGCCACCGCTTTAGCCAGGGCTTCATCGCTGGAATCCAAGCCTAAACGCACCAAACGGTTACGCACCAACACCAATTCGCCCACCATGTTCATGATGTCATCCAGGCGTTGGGTGTCCACACGCACGGTGGTTTCAGCGACTACCGCCTGTGAATTACCCCGTACTTCGTCATCGGGGTCGGCGGCGCGGGAGGGCGGTGCGGCACGAATAACACTTGCTGCGGCTGGGGGTTCAGAAGACGGGCTGGGGGCCGGTTTTTCCTCTTTCACCACGCGCGCCACAGGAGCAGGGGTTGGCGTTGAAGCAGAAACGGCTGCTGGGGATTCACTCGCAGTGGGGCCTTTGCCTCGACCATGTAATTGATCAAGCAGGTGCTCAAATTCATCATCAGAAATAATATCGCCCGTTACCGCAGGTGTGGCAGGGGCTGCACTACTAGGGGCTGTTGAAGCGCCAGCCGCTCGGCTTGGGCCTTTGCCTGAACCGTGTAATTGATCTAATAAACTTTCAAATTCCGAATCGGATATTTCGTCAGCGGATACCTGTTTAGGTGCAGCCTCCGCAGTACCCGGCTTGGGTGTTTTCACCGTGGCAATACCCGGCCCTTTACCTGCACCATGTAATTGATCTAACAAAGACTCAAATTCATCCTCAGAAATATCATCCAACACAGGTTTAGGCGGCGGGGCCGCAGGCTCCACTAGCGCCCGTGAAGAGGGCGCTTTATCAAGCGATGAATCCGAATTAATAGCCTGTAAAAAGCCTTCGTATTCTTCATCGCTTAAATTAATTTTGCCGTCAGAAGGAACAGGTGTGGGTGCAACAGCGGCTGGAGCGGCGGGCGGGCTGACGGGGGCGGCGGGTTCAGGTGCAGCAGGGCTATGTAGGTCCTCACAACTCACCAAACGCTCAAGCCGGGCAATTAAATCTGGGCTTGCAGGAATGGCTTCTTGGCGTGCCGATACCGCCGCAAATTGCGCGTTAACGGTATCCAACGCTTGTAATACCACGTCCATTAATTCAGACGTTACCGTGCGCTGGCCATTGCGCAAAATATCAAATAAATTTTCTGTGATATGGCAACAGGCCACCATCGCATCTAATTGTAAAAAACCCGCGCCGCCTTTAACGGTATGAAACCCACGAAATATTGCATTTAATAAATCGCGATCATTCGGGCGCTGCTCAAGATCAACCAGCTGCTCGGATAATTTATCGAGAATCTCGCCAGCTTCAACTAAGAAGTCTTGTAAAATATCATCATCTTCAGCAAATGACATTGAGCACTCCTTAGAAACCTAAGCTCGAAAGTAAATCATCCACATCATCCTGGCCCTGTACCACATCATCCCTTATGGCGGCATGAATTTGTGGCCCTTCCGCTTCGGTGCAATTAATTTTTTGTGTTTCTTTCTGTTCAACATCTAAACCTGTTATTTCTTCCACTTGGCCTGCGATACGCATCAAATTAACTAGTTCTTTTTCCATGTTAGTTACCAGGCCAATCACTTTTTTCAGCACTTGCCCGGTTAAATCTTGGAACCCTTGCTCCAATATAATGGCCTGTAAATGGCCACTTAATTGTTCCGCACCGGTATTCATCTGGTCTAAAAAATCCGACATTCGATCATACAAACCGGAAAACTCTTTTTTAGAAATTTCCCTGCGGCGCAGTTTTTCCCACTCGGCACGTAAAATAGCCGCCTCTTGCCCCAAGCTCATGGCAATCGGTGCGGAGGCCTCCACACGGTCCATGGTTTTTTCGGCTGCTTCTTGCGTCATCGTAATAACAAACTGCAACCGGTCAGACGCATCACGAATTTGTGACGGCACCAGTTCATTTTTTCCGTTTATATTTGCATCAACATTAAAATTAACAATGGCGCTGTGTAATGCGCGGGTTAACTGGCCAACGGTATTAAAAATATGGCGATCACGCACCTCTACCAGGCTATGAATCAGCGCGGAGGCATCTTCAAAATCATCATTTTGTAATTTGCTGACCAGCAGGTTCGCACACTGCTTTAATTCGGCCACAAAGGCCTCACCATTGCGCTGAGAAATAGGAGTCTCCATCGGATACCCTTCCGCTATTATGTTTTTATTAACCGCCGACACGTTCAAAAATCTTATCGATTTTCTCTTTTAGCACCTGCGCGGTGAAAGGTTTAACCACATACCCATTAACCCCGGCCTGAGCCGCTTCAATAATTTGATCGCGCTTGGCCTCTGCCGTCACCATGAGCACAGGTAAGGACACCAATTTGGGATCGGCGCGCACCTCTTTTAATAAATTAATGCCGGTCATGCCGGGCATATTCCAGTCCGTTACAAGAAACGCAAAATCACCGCTACGCAACATCGGCAACGCGGTAATACCGTCGTCCGCCTCATGCGTATTAGTAAAACCAAGGTCCCTGAGCAGGTTTTTAATGATCCTACGCATTGTTGAAAAATCATCAACAATGAGGATTTTCATGTTCTTGTCCAATGCCGCCTCCAAATTATTCTTTGCCACCAGATTTATCAGCAAGTCTAGCTGTTAAGTCCCCGCGAGCCAGTTTTTAACCCCATTAATCAACGTACATATACGCTGCTATAAGGTTAACCACTCTTTGGTTCCCAGGTTAACACTTGCTTAAAACCCCTTTCGTTTTACAGCATAGACCACAGCGAATGCTTTGCCGGAGTTTTTATACAATTGCAGGTATAAGCAGGCCTTCTATACTGAGCCCATACCGATGTGATTTAACCTGCGCATCACCCTGGCCGCCACGCCCACCAAGGAGCCTTAAATGAGTACCCCTATTGATGCCCTGCTACATATTCTTGCCAAAAAAGACGGTTCCGATTTATACCTCAGTACAGGCGCCCCACCCTGCGCTAAATTTCAAGGCACACTCAAACCCCTAACCCAAGACCCTTATAAAGTGGGCGAAGTAGAAGCCATTGCAATGGCTATCATGGATGAAGAGCAGCGCAAAGAATTTGCCCGCGAGCTGGAAATGAACCTGGCCATTTCAATTAATAATGTAGGGCGTTTTCGTATTAATATTTTTAAACAACGCAATGAAATATCCATTGTGGCGCGCAATATTAATACTGAAATTCCACAGTTTGATAATTTGGGCCTGCCCGAAATATTAAAAGAAGTCATCATGAGCAAACGCGGCTTGCTGTTATTTGTGGGCGGCACCGGTTCGGGTAAATCCACCTCGCTGGCCTCGTTAATTGACCACCGCAATAGCGCCGCAGGCGGCCACATTATTACCATTGAAGACCCAGTAGAATACGTACATAAGCATAAGCGTTGTGTAGTAAACCAACGGGAAGTAGGCGTGGATACGCGCAGCTTTAAAGCCGCATTAAAAAACACCCTGCGGCAAGCGCCGGATGTAATTTTAATTGGCGAAATTCGCGACCGCGAAACCATGGAGCACGCACTGGAGTTTGCCGAAACTGGGCACATGGCGATTTCCACCCTGCACGCAAATAATGCCAACCAAGCCTTGGAGCGCATTATTAATTTATTCCCAGAAGAGCGCCGCCCACAATTATTAATGGGCCTGGCACAAAATATTCGCGCCATAGTGTCCCAGCGTTTAGTGCCCACGGTGGATGGCAAACGCTGCGCGGCGGTGGAAGTATTATTAGGCACCAAAACCATCGCCGAATTAATCCTTAAAGCGCGCCTAACCGATATAAAAGAAATTATGGAAAAATCGGAAAACCTAGGCATGCAAACGTTCGACGCAGCATTATTTAAACTCTACACCTGCGGCAAAATTACTTTTGATAACGCCATCGCCAATGCCGATTCACCGAACAATTTGCGCCTGCGCATTAAACTTGCTGAAGGGAAATCCGTAGATACCGCAGATACCAACACCGAGAACGCAAGCCCAGGTTTTGCTTCCCTGTCACTAACCATGATTGAAGAGGAAGAAGAAAAACCCGACGATGCGAAAAGCCACTGAAATACTTAAAAAGCCACTGAAATACTTAAATTGGAACGCTAAAACGTAAAACACGAAAATTCACCCACAACAAGCACACAAACATGTAGGGGCGCAATTCATTGCGCCCCATCAACCATCCAATAAATCAAACATCCCGCCAAGGCGCGATCAACACATGGCTGAGGCTGTGCTGTCATTCAGCCAAACCCATCACGTTTATTAGCGCCATGCGTCAAAATATCGGCTAAACTTACCCCCGAACGCAGCGCTCACCACTGCGCGCTCCGAACATTCAGCACTTTTCGCGGTATCTGTAGTACGACTATGACTAATAATAAAATCCTGCCCACACTTATTTTTACATTACTTGGTGCCCTAGGCCTGATGCAGCCCGCGATGGCCGCCACAACCTCCAGCACAAATAAAACCCTTGAAAAACCCGCTATAACCAGCAAAAAAACCACCTCATCCAAATCCGTAAGTAAAATAAAAACCACCCGTAAAAAACAAAAAAAAATAACCACCGTAAAAACCACACCTAAAAAAACAACCCCCGCCCAAGTGAAAAACGATATCGCCTGGGCACAAGGTGTTGGCGCCATCAGCAAATTTAAGCCCGATGCCAGCAAACCCTATTACAAACAATTTGAAGACTATGTGCGGGAAGTGATTGCCCCCCGAGTGCCCGGTGTGGCGCTGGCCATTGTGGCGGACGGGCAGGTGCAGGTATTAAATGGTTTTGGCATTCGCGCCGTGGGTGACGCCCAACCGGTTAATGTGGACACGGTGTTTCGTTTGGCCTCGGTATCCAAAACCGTAGCCTCCGGTGCCGCCGCCATCGCCGTGCGGGATAAATTATTAAGCTGGGATACCACTGTACAAAGCAAAATGCCGCATTTGGAATTCAGCAATCCAGCCTACGGGCGCCAACTCACATTAAAAGATATTCTGGCCCAGCGCTCCGGCCTGCCCAAACATACCTACACCCATTTAATAGAAGAACATATCCCCTACCCCGAAACCTTAGAGCGGCTTAAATATGTGAATTTCGCCTGCCCACCGCGCAAGTGTTATAGCTATCAAAATGTGGTGTACAGCTTAAGCGGCGATATGATCAAAGCTGCCACCGGCAAATCCTACGAAGCCTATACGGTGGAAAAACTCTTCCGCCCGCTCAACATGCACACTGCCTCATTGGGTTTATCTGCGTTTGATGCCTCAACCAATAAAGCCATGCCACACATTTGGCGCGCCAAGGGTTGGTCGCCCACCGGCAGCGTGGACCACAACTATTATTCGGTAGGCCCCGCTGCCGGTGTGAATGCCTCTATTCGCGATATGTCGCAATGGTTATTGGCTCAACTTGGGCACAAGCCCGATGTATTACCGCCCGCATTACTCAACGACATGCAGCAAAAAATCACGCCCAATACCTTGGGGGATTCGCACTATG
>JBEGTZ010000205.1:0-6665 GCA_041179125.1 Pseudomonadota bacterium
GCTAATGATCCAGCGTTCCGCAAGACCTAAGCTGTAGTGCGTACAACCGTCTTGCCCGCAGTCATGTTCCTGTGTATTCATTAATACATAGTTAGCCGCGTTCCATAATTTATTACAAAAATTGCGGTAGCCCTCAATGCGCCCCACATCAAAATTAATATCACGGCCTGTGCTGGCAAGAGAATAAAACGTAAAACGCAGTGCATCAGTTCCGTAGGCTGCTATGCCATTAGGGAATTCTTTACGCGTGGATTTTTCTATTTTTTCTGCATCTTTAGGCCGCATTAACCCACTAATACGTTTTTGCACCAGTTTTTCTAGATCAATGCCGTCGATTAAATCAATAGGGTCTAAAACATTCCCTTTTGATTTACTCATTTTTTGGCCTTGTCCATCGCGCACCAAGCCATGTACATAAACTGTTTTAAACGGTACTTCGTGTTTGAAATGTAGGGTGAGCATAATCATGCGCGCCACCCAAAAGAAAATAATATCAAACCCGGTTACTAATACATTGGTTGGATGAAATGCTGCGAGTTCTTTTGTTTGTTCTGGCCAACCTAAGGTACCAAATGTCCAAAGCCCAGAGGAAAACCAGGTATCTAAAACATCTTCGTCTTGGGTTAAGACTAAATCATCCGGTAAATTATGCTTTTTTCGAATACTGGCTTCGTCGTGGCCTACATAGGGTGTGCCTTCCGAATCGTACCAAGCGGGTATACGGTGGCCCCACCATAATTGCCTAGAAATACACCAGTCTTGAATATCACGCATCCACGAAAAATACATGTTTTCATATTGTTTCGGGACAAATTGAATGCTGCCATTTTCTACAGCGGCAATAGCCTGCTCTGCTAGCGGTGCAGTTTTTACATACCATTGGTCAGTTAGGTACGGCTCAATTACTACACCACTGCGATCCCCACGCGGGACTTTTAATTGATGCGGCTCTATTTTTTCCAATAAACCTAAAGCGTCTAAATCGGTTACTATTTGTTTGCGCGCCACAAAACGCTCAAGGCCTTGATAGGCTTCTGGCACAGCAGTATTTAAATGGGCATTTTTATCGAAAATATTTATGATAGGTAATTGATGGCGCAAGCCCATTTCATAATCATTAAAATCGTGGGCCGGGGTTATTTTTACACAGCCGGTACCAAATTCTTTATCAACATAATCATCAGCAATAATGGGTATTTCTCGCCCGACCAGAGGCAGGGTAATTGTTTTACCAATTAAATGCAGATAGCGCTCATCCGTTGGGCTTACCGCTACAGCGGTGTCACCTAACATGGTTTCAGGTCGGGTGGTGGCTACGACTAAAAACCCACTGCCATCTGTTAATGGGTAACGAAAATGCCAAAGGCTGCCTTGCTCTTCGGTGCTTTCTACTTCTAAATCAGAAATAGCCGTATGTAGTTTTGGATCCCAATTAACCAAACGCTTACCGCGATAAATTAAACCATCCGCATGCAGACGAATAAATACTTCTTGTACCGCTTTATAAAAACCATCATCCATAGTGAAACGTTCGCGGCTCCAATCTACTGACGAACCTAAACGACGCAGCTGTTGTGTGATGGTGCCGCCGGATTCCGCTTTCCATTGCCAAATTTTTTCTAAAAAGGCTTCGCGACCTAAATCATGGCGGCTGATGTTTTGTGCCGCTAATTGGCGCTCAACCACCATTTGGGTGGCGATACCTGCGTGATCTGTGCCTACTTGCCAAAGTGTATTGTGGCCCTGCATACGTTTTAAACGAATTAGGGCATCCATCACAGCGTTATTAAAACCGTGCCCCATGTGTAAGCTGCCGGTAACATTCGGCGGTGGAATCATAATGCAGTAGGGATCGCCTTTGTGTGAGGGGGCGAAATAACCCTGGGATTCCCAGTGTTGGTACCAGGTTTGTTCGATAGAGGCGGGCTGGTAAGTGGTGTCAGTGCTCATAATGCGAGGAATCAATTAGCCTAAAAAGACTGTTGATTATACATGCCCGCAATATTGGCAAAACCCTTTCGTGCCTTTAGTGTGTAATTTAATTGGTGGGATTTAGTGGATGTTTGGCAATCCTTGCCAGAACAGGTTTTTAATCGCGGTATGGATTTAACGTTATGATGCGGCCATTGGCATCATAATTAATCGGGGTCATTTTCACTGAGCGCAAATGCGTAACACCCTGAGATAAAATGGAATCGTGATAAAACAAATACCACTGGCCTTGGTATTCACAAATGGAGTGGTGGGTAGTCCAACCCACTACGGGGGTTAATATTTTTCCTGCATAAGTAAATGGGCCGTAGGGGTTGTCACCAATTCCATAACACAAAAAATGCGTGTTACCGGTGGAATAGGAAAAATAATATTTGCCATTGTATTTGTGCATCCAAGAGGCTTCAAAAAACCGGCGATCGTGATCTCCTGCTTTTAACGGCGCGCCGTTTTCATCCAGAATTACAATTTCTCGGGGTTCTTCGGCAAACTCTTTCATATCATCGCTTAAGCGGGCGATGATAGGGCCTAGGGCGGGTTCGTCATCCGCAGGCTCTTCATTTTGGGGGTCGTATTTGTTAGCGCGGTATTTTTGTAATTGGCCGCCCCATATACCGCCGAAATACATATAAAACGCACCGTCGTTATCTTCAAATACTGCGGGGTCTATAGTGTAGCTGCCTTTAATGGCTTCGGGTTCCGGTGTAAAAGGGCCTACGGGTGAATCGCCCACGGCGACACCAATTTGAAAAATTCCATCAGGGCGTTTGGCAGGGAAATAAAAGTAGTATTGGCCATTTTTGCGCGCTGCATCAGGCGCCCACATTTGCCGCTCTGCCCAAGGTACATCTTTAACATGCAGGGCAACACCGTTGTCTACCGCAGGGCTATCAGGCGTATCCATTGAAAGTACGTGATAATCACGCATATCAAAATGATCGCCGTTATCATTAAATTCAACACCCGCTTCAATGTCGTGAGATGGATAAATATAAATTTTGCCATCAAATACATGGGCGGATGGATCGGCGGTGTATATATGCTCCACCAATGGCTGAGAAATAGCTTTGGCTTTTAATGCATCATAATCGATATTGTTTTCGATTTGCTCTGACATAAATGGCTCCGATTAAAAGAGTTATTGGCCTGCCGTTTGGCGACGGCTGTTTAATTCAGCTTCCAGTTTTAACTCCATTTTTTTATTAATAGAGTAAAAGAACAGGCAGCCTACTGAAATAAAGAATGGTAGAGAGGCGTAAACACCCATAATAGTTTTGATACCTTCAACTGTTTCTTCATTTTGAACCATCAAAGATGCGTTGTAACCGTAATGTGCAAGCAACCCAGCCACAAGTGAACCACCGATAGTTAAGCCAGCTTTAAGGCCAATCAACATGGCCGAAAATATTATGGCAGTGGCTCTGCGATTGTTTTTCCACTCGGAGTAATCGGCAACATCACTAATCATGGCCCAAAGAATAGGCACGCAGATACCGTAAAAGAAACCTTGTAAAATTTGCGCCAGAAAAATAAGGCCGATATTGGTAGGAGATAAAAAGTTAAACACTAAAATGAGTGAAGTTGATACGGTGAGAAAAGCTGTATATACATTGCGTTTTCCAAATCGGTCAGCTAACCCCTTGGAAAACCCAATGCCAATAATTTGCATGATGATGCTACAGGCAGCGAATAGGCTGTTAGCGGATATTACTGGGTCTTTGGGCCACTGGAATTCACTAAAACCCATCCCGCTAAACATTGCATTAAGCCCGGCAATAAAACCATTAAAACCTATGGACTCCAAAAAGGCAGCTAAATCGGGTGCGTTTAAATAGTTTTGAAAATAATAGATGGTAATACCACCCCTTAATGATAGGGATATAAATGCCAGTACCGTCGCCAACAGCATGATGATCCAAGGTAAGTTTTTAAAACAATCTTTGATGTCATCCGCTACATTGTTAGACGATGCGGCAATCGGCAACACACGCTCTTTGGTAGTAAAAAAAGAAATTAAGAAAAAGATTGTCCCCATGCCTGCGAACAACATAATGGTGTTGTGGAACCCGACGGCTTTATCTCCATTTCCTAACATAAGTGCCAAAGGAAGTAACAGCACTTGAATAATTAATTGCGCAACCATTACAGCAACAAAACGATAAGAAGAAACGCTATTACGCTCTTCAATATTGCTGGTTAATACACCGCTAAGGGCGGCATAGGGTAGGTTGTTGGCTGCGTAGATCAACAACAGTAAGGTGTAGGTGACATAGGCATAAACAATTTTTTGATCTTGATTGAGATCGGGGGTGGTGAAGGCGAGTATGGCGATAACACCAAAGGGAATGGCCGTCCACAATATCCAGGGACGAAATTTACCCCAGCGGGTTTTTGTGCGGTCGGCCAGAATCCCCATAAGCGGGGTAAAAATAAATGCACCTACTAAGCCTACTGTGCCGATAATAAATGTAGCTTCAGAGGCGGGTATGCCGTAGATGTCTGTATAAAAAAAGGCAAGAAAGGTTGTAAGCGTTGAGAATATCAAGTTGGCTGATAAGTCTCCCAAGCTGTAGCCAATTTTTTCTACAACCGAAAGTTTTTGGTTGGCGGCAGATGTAAACGTAATGGTAGGCGTGCTCATTATTTTTCAATCTTATTCTGTAGCCGTCCCCAGGGCTACACGGTATTTCGAGAGCCGTCCTTAAATATTGGGGTAAAAAAAGGACAGTTCGGCGGAGTGCGACATAAAGAATCTCGCCACGAAGACCGGCAATATACACAAATACCCCTGAAAAAACTGCATCAGACAACCAAAAAACGATCATAAAATCAAAAAAATCTCACACGTTGAAGGCCGGACTTGATTTGGCGTGTGGGGGGTACATCAGCGGAATACACACCAGTGTTTTTATGTTCCAGAAGAGATCCTTCATTATCGCAGCACTACAAAATATTATGTGCAAACACTAAGATGAGAATTTTAAAAAATCCAGTACCTTAAGAATTGCTCATTAATCAGCTGGTCACGAAGGATCTTATTTGATCAATAAGCAGCGTTTTTTCTTGGGAGTTTTGACGCAATCAAAAGATGCTGAGTGCTTACAGAATCAATTATTGGTTTAAAGGGGGCGGCGAAGCAAACAAGCTTAAGCTTAATTGCTCCGCCTCCATCGCGTGACTTAGCCGAGAGGCAAAGTCATCAATGGCTATCTAAATTAACGAATGTAGCGGTTCACTATCAATTCATACAATTCTTGTTTGCCGCTAGTTTGTGCTGGTTCACCGTTGGCGTTGCCAAGAGCGGCTAAATCCGCCAGAGACAATTTACCTTGTTCAAAATCACTACCTTTGCCAGCGTCAAAAGTAGCGTAACGCTCTTTACGCAAGCCTTCTAAAGGTGACTTTTGGATCAGGCTGTCGGCAATTAACAATGCTCGTGCAAAGGTATCCATTCCGCCGACGTGGCCGTAGAACATATCGGCAAGATCGGTAGAATTGCGACGAGTTTTAGCGTCAAAGTTTACACCGCCGCCCTGCAAGCCGCCGGCACGCAACATCACCAGCATCAATTCAACGGTTTCGTTAATGTTGTTGGGGAATTGATCGGTATCCCAAGCGTTTTGGTAGTCGCCACGGTTAGCGTCAATACTGCCCAACATGCCAGCATCGGCTGCCACTTGTAATTCGTGGTCCATAGTGTGTTGGGCGAGGGTTGCGTGGTTGGTTTCGATGTTGAGTTTGAAGTCTTTATCCAAGCCGTGTTCTTTTAAAAAGCCGATTACAGTCGCGGAATCGAAATCGTACTGGTGCTTGGAAGGCTCCATGGGTTTAGGCTCAATAAAAAATGTGCCTTTAAAACCCTGTGCGCGTGCATAGTCGCGAGCCATAGTTAAGAAGCGACCCATGTGAGCAAGTTCGCGTTTCATGTCGGTATTGAGCAGGCTCATGTAGCCTTCACGACCACCCCAAAATACGTAGTTTTCACCGTTAAGCGCAATGGTTGCATCCAGTGCATCTTTTAATTGAGCGCCTGCATAAGCTACTACGTTGAAATCAGGGTTGGTGGAGGCGCCGTTCATGTAGCGTGGGTTAGAAAACAAATTGGCGGTGCCCCATAGTAATTTCATACCGGAGGCGGCTTGTTTTTCTTTTGCGTAGTCAACGATGGCGGATAAGCGTGAGCTGGTTTCAGCGCGGCTGCTGCCTTCTTCTACTAGGTCGATGTCGTGGAAGCAGTAGTAAGGAGTGCCGACTTTCGTGAAGAATTCAAAAGCGGCGTCCATTTTATTTTTGGCGCGTGCGATAGCGTCGGATGCGGAGGCCGCATGCCAAGCGCGAACCTGTGTGCCTGGGCCGAATGGATCGCCGCCGGTGCCGCAGAAGCTGTGCCAGTAACATGTGGCGAATTTAAAGAATTCCTTCATGGTGCGGCCAGCGACTACGCGGTTTTCGTCGTAGTATTTAAAGGCGAGGGGGTTGTCGGAATCGGGGCCTTCAAATTGGATTTTACCGATACCGGGGAAATATTCTTTATCGCCGATTAATACGCTCATAGTGAGTACCTTTTTTTCAGGGGACGTGTGTGTCAATCCGTAAAACGGCTATTTTCATGCTGTTTTTTGGGGGGTTGACGGGGTTCTGGGATTTTTATTAACCATCGCACTTCGCAGCAG
>JBEGTZ010000206.1:0-3329 GCA_041179125.1 Pseudomonadota bacterium
TTGCACTTAAAACTCGGGCTGAATTAATTCAGGTGATGTTGCATCTGCAAGACAGTGTAGAGAAAACCCCTTTACCGGTGGCGCAACAGTTTGCGATAAATACATTATTAACCTATATAAAAAGCCGCATTTTAGTGAGTGATCACGCATCGGCGCAGGAGTTTTTCGCCTGCGCTACTGAATGTTTGGATAATATTTTGATGGCATTTGATAGCGAAATTAATCGCGTCCATTTAAAACTTGCCCCTCGGCGCGCGGTTTAATCAACGTATCAGTTGAACACTGCGCGAACGCCAAATACTTCAGGGCACCTCCGGAAATCCACTTTTCGCGCCCTCGCTTCGTTATTTTCGTGCTCAGTCGGTCATTTATACCGCATAAACTCCCTCCTTCCGCGCGAAAATGCCTTGCGAGCATCACGAAAATTGAATTTCCGGAGGCGCCCTTCAATTTGCTACGCACTCGCCTGAGGTTTCTAGGTGAATAAGATTTAGTCAGGTAAAATAAGGATTTTGGACTATTTATTATGGCTAGCACTAAGACCATCGTGCGCAGGGAGGTGCCGAACTTGCCACCTGTTTTTGACCATCCCTTGTTGAACCGAATATTACTGGCGCGGGGTGTTACCCGTGCGGATGAATTGGATTATTCGTTGACGCAATTAATTAATCCCAGCTTGCTTAAGGGTATTAACGAAGCTTTAGGCCTGTTAACGGAAGCCTTTTTAGCGCAAAAAAAATTATTAATTATTGGTGATTTTGACGCGGATGGCGCGACCAGCACAGCGCTTGCGGTGCGGGGTTTGCGCGCACTAGGTTTTAACCAAGTGGATTTTTTAGTGCCGAACCGGTTTGAGTTTGGCTATGGTTTAACGCCTGAAATAGTGGCTGTAGCGCAACATTACCAGCCGGATTTATTAATTACGGTGGATAACGGCATTGCCAGCGTGGCGGGTGTGGCGGCCGCCAATGCACTGGGCATTAAGGTAATCGTGACCGACCATCATTTACCCGGCGATACACTGCCCGCCGCTGCGGCCATTATTAATCCCAATCAACCCGGATGTACCTTTCCCTGTAAAGCCTTGGCCGGCGTGGGCGTGATGTTTTATGTATTAATGGCTTTGCGCACACACTTTCGTGAATTAGATTTTTTTGCGCAACGCACGGAGCCTAATTTGGCGGAATTTTTAGATTTAGTTGCTTTGGGTACCGTTGCCGATGTAGTGCCGCTGGAGCGCAATAACCGTTTATTGGTGGCACAAGGATTAAAACGCTTGCGGGCGGGGCGGTGTTGTGCGGGTATAAAAGCACTGTTGCAAGTGGCGGGGCGCGATGCTGAAAAAATTACATCAACCGATTTAGGTTTTATTATTGGCCCACGTTTAAATGCAGCAGGGCGTTTGGATGATATGAGCATCGGCATTCAATGTTTATTAACCGATAACCCCGCACAAGCTTTGGAATACGCCCAGGAATTAGACGCTTTAAATCGTGAGCGCCGCGCAATAGAAACAGGAATGCAAAAAGAATCACAAGTTTTATTGGATGCATTAGAAGCTGAATTAAAAGGCCAGTTGCCACAAGGGTTGTGTTTGTACCACCCGGAATGGCACCAGGGTGTGATTGGTATTTTGGCTTCGCGTATTAAAGATAAATTCCACCGCCCGGTGATTATTTTTGCTGAAAGTGCGCCCGGTGAATTAAAAGGATCTGGCCGTTCTATTGCCGGTTTACATTTGCGTGATGCTTTGGATGAAGTGGCTAAACGCGCGCCGCATATTTTACAAAAATTCGGCGGCCATGCGATGGCAGCTGGGTTAAGTTTGGCGGAAAGGCATTTGGCTGAATTTAAAATATTATTTGATGATGTGGTATGCGCCCACCTTGGGCCAAAGGGTGTGGCGGCATTTATTTCTAGTGATGGGGCTTTAGCTGCGGAGGAATTCTCCCTTGCGCTTGCGGATACTTTAGCCGCCTGCGGGCCTTGGGGGCAGGCATTTTCTGAGCCGATTTTTGATGGTGATTTTATTATTCATCAACAACGTTTACTGGCAGATAAACATTTAAAATTAACCCTAAGCCCACAGAATTGCCCCGATATTTTTTTGGATGCCATAGCATTTAATGTAGACACCCAATTATGGCCCAATACACAGCGGCAAAAATTACGCATGGCGTATAAATTAAGCCCCAATGAATTTCGCGGCCAGCGCACGGTGCAATTGATGGTGGATTATTTGGAAGCGCTGGAATGACACAATTAATAGTTTTGTGTCTAAATTTTTCCTTCCCTGCACGCTAAATTAAAATTTTTAGAATTACCTGGAGCTTTTTGAACATGACATCTTTTACACCGCCGGCGCAGCTTCACTACAAGCCGGGCTGTGAGCTTAAACCGGGCATGACGCCGCCGACTAATGCGCAGCGTTGGGCGTTGGTGGTGGAATATTTGGGGCGGGATTTTCATGGTTTTGCTAAGCAGGCAACGGCTGCACACACGGTGCAGCAGGTATTGGAAACGGCGTTAAGCAAGGTGGCGTGTGAGGATATTCACCTGATATGTGCAGGCCGTACCGATGCGGGCGTACATGCCACCGGCCAAATTGTCCATTTTGATACCACCTGTGCGCGCCCCAACAAAGCCTGGGTATTGGGGACGAATAATTATTTACCCGCCAGCATCCGCGTCCACCATGCCCAGCCGATGCCTTGGGATTTCCATGCGCGTTTTAGCGCGGGCGCCCGTACTTACCGGTATTTATTGGCGCAGGCCAATGTGCCCTCGGCAACGCTTGCGGACCAAATTAGTTGGACGCGTTTCGACTTAAATGCCAAGGCGATGCAACAGGCCTGTGGGTTTTTTCTGGGTGAACACGATTTCACCTCCTTTCGCGCCGCCCAGTGCCAGGCCAAAAGCCCGGTGCGCACCATCACGCATATTGGTTTGCATCAAGTTGGGCAGTTGTTGGTGTTGGAAATTACCGCCAATGCGTTTTTACACCACATGGTGCGCAATATTATGGGCAGCCTGATTGAAGTTGGGCGCGGTGCGCGGCCACCCGGCTGGATTGCAGAGGTGTTACTGGCGCGAGACCGCGCGATGGCGGCCCCAAAGGCACGGGCGAGTGGGTTGTACTTGGTGGGCGTGAATTACCCCGAAGTATTTGCACTGCCCGCCCGCGCTAAAGGGCCGTTGTTGTTGCCGGATGAACTGGGCGGCGTTATTTAACCCCGCTCTGATTGATGCCTTTGGCGGGTGGAGGCGCGGCAGTTTTATCGGCTGCGGGCGCCTCTGAGTCTTTGCTGGGTTCCTCAGTGGCAGGAATT
>JBEGTZ010000207.1:0-6593 GCA_041179125.1 Pseudomonadota bacterium
CAAATGGTACGCCGCTATTAAGCCTTTTTTAGTAGACGTTAATAGCATCACGCCTTAATTCATTTTTGCAGGTTTAAGCCTGCATCAGTGAACAAACAAAAAGGGTTAGCCTAAACAGCTAACCCTTTTTTATTGCGCAGAAATTCCCAACAAAAAAACCAACCCATCCGATATAACTAAAAAATCACACCTTTCAAAAAATTTGCGGAAATAAACCTAAAAGCGATAACCCACCGCGTACTTAGTTAGATTTTAAATCTATAAGTGTTGGAGTAATTGCCGTTTACAGTTTTAACGCCCGCCGATTCCACGCACACAAAAAACCCCAACTATTAATTCCACGCTATTTTTTAAGTAGTTTATGCCCTGTTGCTGCGTGCGTTAAACACTTGCTGCCTTTTGATCTAAAGAACCGCAATTCCATATAAAAGCCGTTTATACAACTTATAACCCACTCTACTAGGCTCAAACAAAGGGTGACAAAAACCCTCGCGGCGCGCATTAAATTAACGCCGCAATTTGACTCACAAGCGGGACACTGCGCCCAAGCGCATCACCCGCCTGGACAATGTGTAGCAGTCCTGGGGAATTACAATGGTTCAGTGGAATAGTTGGTTATTAAGGCAAGTTAAAGGGTATGGCTTGGTGGGTTTAACACTGGCATTAATAGCCTGTGGCGGCGGCGGTGGTAAAAATACGGCGGGCACCAATACCGTTACTACAACGCCCACAACACCTACACCCATAACAAGCACAACAATTCCCGAACCCACGGTGCCGAATAATGCCACAGGCAAAAATTCCACCAGCAGTTCCAGCTCATCCAGCAGCTCCACGTCCTCTTCTAGCGCTTCATCCAGCTCGTCGTCCAGCTCTTCAGGCGTTACATCAAACGTGGTACTCAGCGGCACCATTACGTACGATCGTGTGGGGCATTTAGCCAACGGCGGTTTGAATTACAGCGCCATTACCGCCATGCCGGTGCGCGGCGTTATTGTGGAATTAATGAGCGCGCAAAATGAAACGCTGGCCTCCACTATTTCCAGTGCCGATGGCGTGTATCAATTTTCCGTAAAAACCAACAGCAACGTTAAAATTCGTGTATTAGCACAATTAAAAAACACACACCCCTATTGGTGGGTGGATGTTGCCGATAATACAAACGCCAACGCCGGTTATGTTTTAGAAGGCAGCCTGGCAAACAGCGGCAGCAACGCCACACAAATGCGTAATTTACACGCCGCAAGCGGTTGGGCCAATGGCAGTTACAGCAAAACCCGCGCCGCCGCCCCCTTTGCCATTTTAGATTCCATTTATGATGGCTTGCAGTTAGTAGCACACGCAGATACTAGCGTTACCCTGCCGGATTTACATGTGCGCTGGAGTGAAAATAACGTCTCTGCCAGCGGTAATTATGCATTAGGCTTTATTGGCAGCTCTATTTATTCTAGCTACGACAGCACTATTTATATTTTAGGTAAAGAAAATAACGACACCGATGAATACGATCGCGGTGTTATTCAACATGAATTTGGCCATTATATTGAAGATAAATTATCGCGCAGCGAAAGCATTGGCGGCGCACATAATTTAGATAGCCGTATTGATATGCGCGTAGCCTTTGGCGAAGGCTGGGGCAATGCGTTTTCCGCCATTGCCGGTGGCGACAGCTTATACCGCGATTCAATGGGCGCAACACAAGCGCAAACCTTTAAATTCGATATTGAAGATAACCAAGGTTATGCCAAAGGCTGGTTTAACGAACGCTCAGTACACAGCGTGTTATACGATATTTTTGATGCGAAAAATGATGGCGTGGATACGGTATCTCTGGGTTTTAAACCCATCTTAGATGCGCTGCACAGCGCCGAATATATTAATTTCCCAGGCTTAACTTCTATTTATCCCTCCATTGATATTATCAAGCGCAACAATCCTGAAGCGCAAAACGCCATTAATACCTTGATGCAAAACCAAATGATTTTTGGCACAGGTTTATTCGGTGAAGGTGAAACCAATGATTCCGGTTACAGCAATATGTTGCCTATTTACGAACAATTAGCACCGGGTTTAAGCAAAGAAATATGCAGTAATAACCATTGGCAAGAAAGTAATGGCGCCGATGTACGCAGGTTTCTTTTGGTTACAATCCCCAGTGATAACCAATACACCATCACGATTAAAGGTGCCAGCAATACAGACCCAGATTTACGCCTGTGGCGCAACGGCAAATTCTCTTTGCAATCCACCTTAGAAAAACCCGGCGCAGAAAGTGTCAGCAAACGCCTTAGCCAAGGAATATATACCCTTGAAGTTTATGATTCCGCCAATGCCGACGACGACGATAATACCGGCGGCTCCATGTGTTTTTCCGTCAGTTTAACCCAGGGATAATCGTATGAAATTAATCACACTGATATTTTTAACCACCGTGCAAATACCCGCCTACGCAGAAACTCAAAAAAATGCATTTGATTTCCCCACATCGCGCACGCACGAACATACCAAATTTAATGCACACAGCTGTGCGCATAAACCGGGCGCGGAAATTAGCATCAGTGGGCGTGAATTTTTTTATATGCAGCCGGGGCAATTTGATAACCTGGCCGTGGATTTAACCGGCACTGTCGGCAAAAAAATTACCGTACAACTGAGCGCCGACACTAAAGGCCTGGCATTACAAGGGCCAAAAGAAATAACCCTGGACATTAACACCCAGCAATTGGCGAGTTTTAATGTGCCCATTAAAGCCTTGCTGGATGGCCGCTGGGTTATTAATTTAATCGTACACAGCGAAACCGCCGAAGGAGCGCTTTCCACCCGCGCTCTGGCCTTGGTGGTGCAAGTGGGCAACATGGTGGCCGCCGGAGGCGGGCAGCAAAAAGCGACCCAAAACAATGCTTTGGGTACACCAATTATTGTAATGCCTGCGCAAGAAGAGATTTTTTAATTTTTGCGTTGTTGGGTAAATTCACGCAAGGGCACAATTTATTGCACCCTGTATTTATTTAATTCACTGCACCTTATCAAATTACCCCAACCAGGCGCGATAAATCGCGCCCCTACGTGTGGGGCGCGCCGTTATTCCGATTAAAATTTTCACGCCTATTTCCATTTGAATATTCACGCCTATTTCCATTTGAATATTCACGCCTTGCCGGGTTTTTAGGTTAATGCCTCAGCCAGTTTTTTAGCGGCACTAAAATCCGTTTTGCCTGATCCTAATTTAGGCAGTGCAGGCACTAAAAACCATTGGCTGGGAATGGCCAGTGTATTTAACCCCGCCGCTTGTACTTGTGTGCGCAGCGTATCCACATCCAGCTCTACTTCGTGCAGCGCAATGAGTTTTTCGCCTTTTTTATCATCGGGCAAATTAACTACAATAACGTCTATTTCGGGGTTATTAATTTGTTCTTTTATGGCGCTTTCAACCAGGCTTAAGCTAACCATTTCACCGCCTATTTTGGCAAAACGGGAATAACGATCCACAATAAAAACAAAACCGTCTTCGTCGATATAACCTTTATCGCCCGTTACATACCAACGCATACCGTCTATTTCTTTAATAGCACTGGCAGTTTTTTCAGCATTATTTAAATAACCCACCATCACTTGGGGGCCGCCAATTAATATCATGCCTGCATCGCCTGTGGGCAATTCGCTAAAGGTTTGTGGGTCCACAATTTTAACGCTGGTGCCCGGCAAAGGCATACCCACAGAGCCTATGCGCTGCCCCACTTGGGTTTGCCAACTTTCCAGCTCTAATTTATCCGGTAAATTAACACTGGCCACCGGGGCAACTTCCGTGGCGCCATAACCTTCATAAATAGCGACATTAAATTTTTGAATAAATCCGCTGCGCACTTCAGTGTGTAGTTTTTCAGCACCGGCCACTACAAAACGCAAACTGCTCAACATTAAGGGTTGAATTTTCGTGTTGCGTACATACAGGCGTAAAAAGGTACTGGTGCCAAATAAAATGGTGGCGCGGTAGGTGGCGATGGCTTTTGCGCTGCCCAATACATCGGTGGGGTCCGCGTGGCACACCAACGGCAAGCCCTGCACCAAGGGTAAAAACTGCGTGACGGTTAAACCAAACGCGTGGAATAAAGGCAAATTAGCCATAACTACGTCGTTGTCTTCCATATTTAATACATCGGCCACTTGTTTTACGTTGGCCAATAAATTTTTATGGCTAATTTGCACACCTTTGGGTGTGCCTTCACTGCCGCTGGAAAACAACACCACGGCGCAACTCTCTGCCGCTACAGGGACTAAAAATAATTTCTGCAATAACCAACTGGGCAATAAGCGCACCCACATGAGGGTAATTAATTTTTCCTGCGTGCTGATGCCTGCGGCGAGGGTTTCCATTTTAATTAATTGCACACCACTTAACAGCTCATCCAGCGCTATGCCTTTGGCGGCTAATTTAGTTAAAAAACGTTCAGACGTGTACACCGTGCGAATGCCCGATTGCTCCAGGGCGGATAAAAAAGCTTCGCGGCTGGCCGTGTAATTTAAATTCACCAGCGTTTTACCGCTGAATAATACCGCCATGTTACAAATAACCCCGGCGGCGCTGGTGGGCAATAAAACACCTATGCTGGCATCTGGCACTTGTTTAATGTGCTTGGCAAAAATAAACGCCGATGTGAGTAATTTGCCGCCGCTTAACTCTGCGCCCATTGTGTCAAACAACAGGGTTTGCCCGGCTTTCTTTTTAAGGCTAGCCAGAATGCCCTGGCTTAAATTACCCAAATTATTCACATATTCTTGCCATGAGCTAATGGATAAATCTAATACGCGGCGTTTTATAATATCCGCCGTGGTGTTTTTAGCCAGTGGTTGACCAAAGGCGACAATTAAATCCCGTGTGAGGCCCGCGCTGGATTCTTTTTTCAAACGGTTGGATGAGCGGCTAAATTGGCTGCCCCACAGCCCGCGCAAATAAAATGGAATAATGACTACATCATCGCCCACTTGTCCGCAGGCGCGTTCAAATCCTTTGCGGAATTCACCTAAATGCCCCGTGCGGCTGATGGCGCCTTCAGGAAATAAACAGACTACTTCGCCTTTATTTAATGCGGCGGCCACTTCGTCCAATGCGCGGCGGCTGCGGGCGCCCGCTTCAATAGGAATGCAGCCGAACAAATCAAAAAACCATTTTAAAAACCAGCGTTCGTAAATGCTGCGAATCATGACAAAACGCACCGGGCGGGGGCTGGCTAATTGCAAAATACCCCAGTCAATCCAACTGACATGATTGCCCAACATTAATACACCGCCTTGAGGTGGAATATTTTTTATGCCCTGCACGGCGATGTTGTAACGGCGCGTTAAAATATAGCCTAACGCAGTGCGCATAAAACTTTGCGGCAATTGCCACACGGTGTAACAGCAGCCAATTAACGCCACCCAGGCAATTAATTGCAGCAGAGTTTTACTGCTTAAATTCCACAGGCTAAACACAAATGTTAGGCCCAAAAAAGCCAGCATAACGATATTTTGCACCCAGTTATTAGCCGCTAGTGTGCGGCCTAATTCATCGCTTTTAGCATTAAATTGAATCAAGGCATTTAAGGGTACGGTAAATAAACCGCCACAAAACCCCACCAATAAAAATACCAGCGCAAAACCGATAACGCTGTGTAAATAAGTTAATACACCAAGCCCCAATGCAATACCCAAGGCACCAATGGGCAATAGCCCCGTATCAATATAATTTTTAGAAATACGCCCGGCCACATAAGAACCTAACACGATGCCAATGCCGTTACTGGCGAGAATGCCGTACACCGTGATGGTGTCGTTAATGCCTAATTCTTCTTTTACAAAAGCTGGAAATGCCGCTGCAATCACTTGAGCCACCGCCCAAAAAGTAGCAAGGCCCACCACAGATAAACGAATACTGCGGCTGTGTTGAAGCGGTGATAAATCATTTTTAATCGTTTGGCCGGATAAATAACGCAGCAGAGGAAAAGATTCTGTTTTGGGTACCGGGGCCTGTGCGGGCAAGCGGTACAACATCGCCACTTCAATAAGAGAATTAAAAACTAACAACCACCCCACCGGGGCAATAGCGCGCAATACGTCCCCTTCGCTGGTGGCGTCTTGGGGGTAGAATTTTTCGAACAGAATAGAATAAGCAAACATGCCACCTAAAATGGCCACAATTGAAACCGCAGACAACACGCCATTGGCTTCACCTAAACGCTCTTTACCAAATAATTCTTTTAAATAACCGTATTTAGCGGGCGCATAGATAGCCGCTTGTGCGCCCAGCAATAACGTCATACTGAATGCAGGCCAAAACCAGCCCAGATAATAAAATAGGGTAATTAATAAGGTTAAAACTACCGCCGCCCAAGCGGAAATTTGCATCACGCGTGTTTTACGGTATTGATCCGAAAAATAACCGGCGGGGTTTAATAGGACCACAAAGGGAATTAATATCAACGCATTAACCAGTGCCGTTAATGCTACTTGTGCGGGGCCGTCGTGGAGTTTAAATACAGTGTTCTGCACAATTATTTTGTGCCCTAAATCCACAAAGGCGTTTAAAAACACCGCCACAAAAAGTGGAATAGCAC
>JBEGTZ010000208.1:0-6650 GCA_041179125.1 Pseudomonadota bacterium
TCGAAATTTTTAACTTTTGCTAGACGTTGCCCGTGACTTGTGCAGACTTGGGTGATCCAACTGAGGTTTCTAGGTTAAACACCTTTTTTTTATCATTTGCTTGTGCAACAAGCGCGTGGAAAAGGCGAATGCGAGTGACCAAAACACTGCCAGCGCAAAGCCGATATGGGTAAGCCCATAGGCTTTTATCGCGATGACCGGTGAAATAACGGTGCCGATTACGAACAAAACAAACATGGCCCAAGAAGAAACAACATTACCACGAGCGGCGCTTATTGAAATAAACACGCCCATGATAACCACCATTGCTCTTCCTGGCCTGGTATTCGGCCAGTACACGCCAGCTTCGCTAAAAAGATAAATGCTAAACCCGTAAATATTACTCACTGCGATGGGCAGTAAAATCCAAGGGATCCATTTCATAACTTACAGCGCGCCATCACACATAACAGAGGATTCTAGGGGTAAAAATCAACGCCAAATCAAATGACTAGCCGCATCAACCGCACCATACAGCGGCTCGCCAGAGGGCTTACCCTGTAAATCCATCACCCGCAAACTGAGTACGTCCGCGCCCAAATTATCGGAATACAAATAGGCAATTTTTTTATTATCCGGCGATAACACTGGGCGAGTGTGTAGGATTTTATCGCCTTGGGTGATTTGGCGTTTTTCGCCTTTTAAATCGGTAATAAAAATCTGCCCGCTGCCGGTATAAACCTTCTCGCGCAGCTCATCGCTCCAGTCTTGTTTGTAATCAACAAGGGCGCCGTAAACAATCTGCTGGCTATCGTTGAGCCAACTCACATTGGATTGCACCTGGGCGTTGCTGGCGGATAGCAGCGTTAAGGCGCGGGTTTTCAAGTTCATTACGTAGAGTTTGCGCACTTGCCCATCGGCGAGCGGGTGGGCAATCAGTGAAATCCACTCCCCGTTGGGTGCCCACTGGGGTGAGGCGATTTGGTTGTTCGGCCAAGGGTCTTCCATGAGTGTTTGTGTGGTGCCCGTTTTGGTGTCAAACACCTTCAGCAGGGCTTTTTCACCCGTAGGTTTTGCGGTTTCGGCGGAATTAGCGGCCTCCTCGGCACCATATAAATGTGTGGAATAGAGTAATTGGCTGCTATCGGGCGACCAGCGGCTGGAAAGCACTATGTCGGCTTGGTCAATCTCCTGCACCGTCACACCGTTATCTTTATTGTTTCTGTCAATTAGCGCCAAAAATTCCCGTTTTTTACCGTCTGGCATCTGCTGGTGGCGCACCATGCTCACCCAGCGACCGTCCGGGCTAATATCGGTTTGAATAATTTGGTCGGTGCCATTGGTGGTTAGCGCCTGCGCCACGCGGTCTTTATCGTGTTTTTCGATGGCGCCCTTGGGTAAATAGTAAATATTAAAATACTGCATTTTGGTTTTGCGGTTTTTAGCAGGGGACTTGTAATAGGTAGCCCAGCTTTGCACGCGGTTCGAACTAAGCGCCATATTGCCCTGTTTATCCAGCGCAAAATCGATTTCCCGCGCGCCTTCATCGAAGGTGTGTCGCGTGAGTTCTTTATCCATATCCACGGAAAATATATTAATGCCCACACTGGCATCTAAGTCGCTTAAAAAATAAATACGTGATTGAGACGCCTTGCGGTCGCAAGACACTACACAGGTTAAAAGGGTAAAAAATAAAAACCAGAATTTCATAGGCCAAAAACTTAAATTGCAACTGAGGTTTTTAGGTTCAACCTAGAAACCTCAGTTGAGCGCCCAAAAGCTGTGTAAGGCATTGGTGCGGATAGTGAAAGTTAAAAATGAAGGGCAACCTTATTGGTTGTTCGAAATTTTTAACTTTTGCTAGACGTACCAAGGGATTGCGCAGACTTGGGTGATTTAACTGAGGCTTCTAGGTTCAAGGAACCCATAAAAAAGCCGCCGCCATTACTGGCGGCGGCTCGGTTTAACTCAGCCTATAACGGGCTGATGAACTTATCCTAGAGTTTAGGGTAAGCGTTTTCAAGCATCTTTTTGAAGCCGTAAGAGTACCAGCGGCCAGCGTGTGGGGCGTCTGGCATAGCGCCAGTGCCTACACCTTTTCCAGCAGTGGATTCAGCGTCTTCAGCGTAGTGGTTATCACCATCTGGATCACACATTTCGTCCCATTTTTTGTTGGGATCAGCGGGATCGACTACGAAGTCTTCATTACTAACACCGTCAGACTCGCCCTGTGGTTTGGTCCAAACATAGGCGTGTACACCGCTTTTTGGATCTGCCTTAGGACGTTCACCTACACCACTACCCTCTTGGTTACACCAGCTACCACGGTGTGGTCGGCGGTCAATACGGGAGTCGTTAACTACTTTATCAATGTCAGTACCACTAGCAGTTTTGGTAGGACGCTTAGAGCCACCCCAACCGTTACGGCCTGTGTCATGCAGCATACCCAGTTTGGTGCCGCCCAATGTCTTCATGGCCGCTAACCAATCGGCGCCGTATTGAAGCTCAGCGATACGTGGGTTCCAATCGTAGAAGGTGGCAGAACGCAAAGGTTTGCCGCCAACGTCTTTCTTAGGATCAATGTAAGGCTCTTCTAACGGAGTGTAGTTAGCCGTGTTAGTGATAAAGCCGTTGATGGAAGCCCAACCAGGTGCTGCTGTTGCACCAGCAATGGTGCCGGTACCTTCTTGGGTTACAGTGCCTTGGCCGTCATCTTTAAATATTTTATAAGAGCCGCCCTTAACCACAGTAGCTAAGAATTCAGTACCGCTCTTGAACTGAGAATCCCAACCTAACCAGCCGGAGTGCGCTGCATCCACGTAGTTGTGAACGTTTTTAATGGCAGAGAGTTTGGTTAAGGCGTAACGAATACCTTCGCCGTAGCCAAACGTAGACTGAGGCCCTACCGCTTCACACTCAGGCAGATCAAGGTTTGTAACCAAGTTGGGTAAGGAGTCGATTTCGATAATGGCTACTATGCGGATACCGGCATATTTGTCATCGCCCAGGATATTGGCAATACGGTCGATATAGTCGTGTTTGTACACATCCATTTCGGCATCATTGGCTTCTAATTCACCATTAGAAGATTCAGCTGAACAGTCACGGCCGGGTAGGTCATATACCACAAAGTGGAATAAATCAGCGCCTTGGGCTACAGCGTCATCCAAGTGGTCGCGTAAGCCATAGATTGGCTCACCGTTAACATCGGTACCTGGGCCACCAAAGCGACCGCCTACGTCTTCAATGGCACCAATACGGTCCATCCAAACGCCGGTGTTGAAGTCGGCAATTTTATCGCCGCCATCACGTTTTGCGTTTTCAGACCACCACTTGTTTATGTACCATTTTTTGGCACCTTTGAAGGGGTTGTCGTGGTGGACGCGTGTAGCCACGCTACCGCTGCTGTTACCGCTAGAGGATGAGCTGGAGCTAGAGGTTGGACGCACGGTACCGCTGGATGAGCTAGAGCTAGAGCTAGAGGTTGGGCGGACAGTGCCACTGCTTGAGCTGCTAGAAGAAGAGCTGGAGCTGGAGCTTGATGATGAAGATGAGCTTGAAGAACTGGAGCTAGATGATGAGCTGCTAGAGGGAGCAGCAGTACAAGCACTGAGTAGAGCCACTGAGCTTGCTACCATCAAGCCGCCAACCAGCTTAGGGCTGAAGGCGCGTAAAAAAGGGTTATGCAACATGTTTTTCTCCGCAAAAAGCGTTTTTGTTATTTGGACAGCTGCAAAGCTGCTGGTATCTATCAAAGCGCCCCGTATGTGCCCCTAAACCTACCGGGGGTACCCAAATTCATCACAATTGAAGCGCTGCAATAAAAAATGAACCTAAGAAGCAGTCCACTTGGGCTTATTGTCTCAGCGAATACGCCCAGGTTCCGTCGGTGTCGTCACACTTTCTGGGTTTGCACGGGGGGTGTTGGGCTGGGTTTCGGTGAGAAAAGCGACGCGCATCAAATTGTGCAGGCACAGGGAAAACAATTATCTGCTAGCACACAAAACCTGAGGGTTAGTTTCCAGCCTCGTCTTCAGTTTGTGGAAAATAATAAGGCGCCATCAGCCGCGCAGCTATTAAGCAGCGGAATTAACACGGCATTTTTGTTATAAATAGAACGCACCACCAATAACCCCGCATCGCGCAATGCGTTTACGGTGCTATCTAAAATAACCAGTTCAGCGCAAGGGATTAACCGCTCGCCTGCGGAGGTTTTTTCTACGTGAATGGGCAATTGGTCAACTTGGCAGGCGGCTGCCGTATTCAGTGTGCCGCGCCCTTCTAACCACAACTGCGCCAACACCACACACACTAAAACAGCACTGTTGCCCCATAAATAGTGTTGATGGTTTTGCTGGGCGGTTATTTCTGTGAAATCAAAAGTTTCTATAGGGGAGGAGTTTTTGCCGTAGGCGGTGCGCAATAAAAAACGCGGTGCGGTTAGGGCGATATGCGCCGCTGCCGGGCTTGCGCGAAATTTTGTGAAGGCTTCCGGCGGTTCGGCCCAGAGGCTTGCGTCCGGGGTGGCGATTAAATCCTCGCAACCTACAACCTTGGGGGCTGCGCCCGCTACACAGGCGGCCCCGCTGGTGCGGGCCAATTCAGCCAAACCTGTTACCCATTGCATGGATTCCTCGGTGCTGCTTGCGAAGTACAAATTCACAATTAGGTTGTGTGGTTGTTGCCCCGCCGCTTGGCGTTGGTTCACTAATAAATTAAATAATGATGACGGAGTGATGTCACCCGCCGTGGCATTAATTAATTCAGCCTCACTTATATCCAATAACCATAATTTAATGCCGTTGTCGCTGGAGATGCGCCGCACTAAAAAATACAAGCTGCGCCAGGTGGCTTCAAGATTATGAAAATCACCATGATGCAAAATAGTACGCAGTGTTTGCGCCATAGCATCATTTATAGCGTTTTGAACATCCGGCAGGCGCATGTCTGGTTTGGCTGTGGCATAAGGGGCAATAATGCGTTTAATTAATTGCTCGATATTTACTTCGGCGCCTGCTGAACTTTCGACGGGCTGATTTAAAACCTGCTCCAATAAAAAATCCGCTGATGCAGTATTTTGTGTGGCGGGATTTATTTGTGAGGCCTGGAGCGGTTGAGTTTCATCGTGCCAAATATGTGCTGCGCGCAATTCCTCCACTGCGGCGGCGAAGCGTTCGGGTTTTAAAATGGCGCGCTGCCATTGGCGAAAGCGGGCAAAAATAGCTAATTCTTCGAGTAAATAATCTGGGTGTAATTGATCAAAATCGTTGAATTTAATGGGCTGGGTATCAAAGGGTAATTTAAGCTGAATATCAAACGCACTAAAAAGTTCGAAAAAATTATCGCGATCCACCGGGGTTAAGCGAAAATTTGGACTGGTGATTGCGCGGCTGGCGCGGCCAGAAAAATCCCCCAGAATAACCACGGAAAATTCACCCATTTGGGTCGATTTAGCTTGTGTAGCATTTAAACGCGATTCAACACTCATGTAGCTCATATTAACCCCCGGTGTATGGTAAAAAACGAACACCATAACAAACTCGCCCGCAGGAAGAAACCTGCCATCGCAGGTGTAGCTTGGTGTTTATGGGGAATGAAATGTACGGGTTAAATGGCAGATTTCGCAAACTGTTGCCGCTCGCGCAGCCAAAAGACTAAGCGCATGGTGCCATCTAATTCTTCCACCACGGCAGTGCAGGATTCCACCCAGTCACCCGTATTCATGTAGGTGACGCCGTGTAATTGTTTGTGCGCGGCCTGGTGGATATGGCCACAAATAACGCCGTGATAACCGCCTTTGTGTGCGCCTTGGGCGACTGCATCTTCGTAAAGGTCGATATATTTTTGTGCGGTGTGAAGGTGCTGTTTTAGGTAGCCTGCAAATGACCAATAACCATATCCGTAGCGCGCACGCCAGCGGTTAAATAAACGGTTGGCCCACATTAAAAAATCATAACCAAAATCGCCCACATAATGCAGCCAGCGGTGTGCGTGGGTTACGCTTTCAAATTGATCGCCATGCAATACTAAAAAACGAGAACCGGAAACACTGGTGTGTTCACAGCGATTAATCAAATGAATATTATCAAAACGATTATTGGCGTGTTTGCGTAAAAACTCGTCGTGATTTCCCGTGATGTACATTACTTTTACGCCGCGCTTAGACATTTTCAATAAACGGCGAATAACTTTGTTAAAATCACTGATCCAATAAATGCCGGTACGCATTTTCCATCCGTCGAGAATATCGCCCACTAAATACAGTGTTTCGCAGCGGTAATGTTTTAAAAATTCATTGAGTAATTGCGCTTTGCTGTCTTTGGTGCCGAGGTGAACATCCGACACGAAAATAGCGCGCACGCGGTGTTGCCGCTTGCTTGATAGGGTAAGCGGGACGGAATCCTGGTTGCTGTTTATAAGGCTGGGGGTGTTTTCTGTCATTCGGCCAGTGTGTTAGGGCAAGATGACAGCTTTATGAAGGCGCTAATTCATTACCACTATGAGCGCGATCGCGTCATTATTGAGCGTGAATTACTGCTCAAGGGCACCTTGCGGAAATCCACTTTTCGCGCGCTCGCTGCGTTATTTTCGTACTCAGTCGGTCATTTATACCGCATAAACTCTCTCCCTCGGCTTGGGCATCCTGCGTCGCTCTACCTTCTGCATCCGTG
>JBEGTZ010000209.1:0-3227 GCA_041179125.1 Pseudomonadota bacterium
CCAAATTTGCCCCTGCACATACAGCTCATTACTCACAAAATCCGGCTCTTGTGAGGTAGAAACACCAAAGCGGTACTCATTGCGCAGAGTGTCGCGCAGCGTCCAACCCAGTGCTAAAGAATTGCGCACCTCGTTGGCCACCTCACACAAACCGGTGGTGTATTCATTGGCGTAGCCGTCTTTAGGCTGCCAGCAGGGCGTGGCGCCGGAAATAGCATCGTGGCCGATATCCACACTCAACGCATGGTCGGTGCCGAAGTCTTTTTCAACCGACACATCCGCCGCAAACACCTCCATGCGGCTGCCGTCTTCAATGTATTTATAAGTTTGATAATTCAGGCTATCGCCCGCCTGCACCCAGCTTGCCCCGGCGGCCAAAATCAACACCGGCACCCGCAGCGCCCGCGCGTTCAACGCATCATTAATTACAGCCACAACCGCCCCCTCCTATGCCCGTACCGCCGCGCACCGCCTCTTTCGAGTAATACACATGGCCGTCAATTTTGCCCCGCGCAGGCACCGTGCCGGTGGGTTTCATAGTCTCGCGGGCGAGGGTAGATTTTTCCCAAGGCTCAACCGTAGCCATCTGCGCGCAGCCGCCCAGGCAGCTGATACTAAGTGTGATTAAAACGTAAGCTTTCACGGGGTAGCGTCCGTCACTTGGCTGGTATTAACGCCCAAAGCATCAAAATCAGCCGCCAAGGCTTCGTCGATATTCGGCATAGCGCCCAAATGCGCCTTAACCACCTTGCCGTCTTTAAGGAGGTACAAAGCCGGGTAGCCCTTGGGTTTAAAAGCTTTAACCAGCGTCTGCTGGGTGTCGCTTAAGGTGGTAAACGTCAAACCACCCTGGGCGCGCAGCGATTTTTGAAAAGCCGCCCCTGCACTGGCGTTATCACTGGTATCCACCCCCAAAAAGGCAACTTTGTTGACGTTCGAACGGGTATGAACCGCACTGATTAACGGCAATTCCTTGCGGCAGGACTCACACCATTCAGCAAAAAAATCCACCACCGTCACTTTATTCGGGTCGATGTTTAACTGCGCCAGCACCGCAGCATCAACACGCTCCCCCACCTCCAACGCCACAACAGGCGCCGCACAACAGGCGGCCATCAGGCACATCACAAAACGCTTCATCACAAACCCTCTCAACAACTTATGGCACGGCAAGCACTGCACAGGCAGCGCTCAGTTGTTGAGAATTTATACCAAACAAAAATAACTATCAACATATTTGATAATAATTCTCGTTTGATATGAATATTCACTTACAAAGGATTGCGGCGCTTTCCTATCAACCCCAAACGTGCTTAAATATTTTTGAGAATTGTTATCATTTGAAAAGAGCGATCGAGGATAACCCCATGTCGAACCTGGCCGAACCCTATCTAAACACCTGGTTTGTACCCTTCTTGGCCCGCGCCCGCGCGCACAGGCTGTGGCCGCAGCTGGGGTTTAAAGACGCCGCCGCCGAGCTGCTGTTAGAGCGAATGGGCCTGGACGAAGGCGCCTTCAGCGGTGAAGTACACGCCCAAAAACCCCACATCACCCGCTGCCGCTGGCTGGACACCCAACTGCACCAATGGCTAATCAAACACCCCCGCAGCCTGTGTATTGAATGGGGCGCAGGTCTCACCACCCGTTTTTGGCGCCTCAGCAACCGGCAAGACTGGCCCCGTTGCCGCTGGCTGGAAGTAGACGAACCGCAAGTACAAAACTGGAAAGACACCCTATTGCCACGTTGCGATAACCGAATATGCATCGGCTGCCCCAACTTTAACGCAGGCTGCCCAAGCCTATTGCGCCTGGGCTGGCAAGCAGGAGACGCACTTTTTGTGCTATTGCAGCAAACGAATTTATCAGCGGAGCATTACGAACAGCTCGATCAATTAATCAACAAAGCAGGCCCGGTATGCCTAGCCCTCTACCACCCCACCCACGAACTACCGCCCACACTCAAAGAATGGCTGAAGGAATGGCCGCAACCGCTGGTGTTTAGGGAGGATAAAGGCTGGGGGCCGTTTAAGCGTGCGGGGTTGTGGGGCTGGGTTTTTCAGCGGAGGAGTTGAGCCGAAGCTGAGGGCACAGGCTTTTTTTGATAAGCCGAGTGGTTGCTAGTTTTGTAGTTTTACAGCGTGCATTCCATGCATCTGATGCTTACATTTCCGCTAATTGGGTGCGTGAAATACACCCGGCTTGGCTGAGGGATGGCAGGGCAAATTAGTGGATGTCCTTGTTTTGTGCTACAGCTATGGCATTCCTATGGCTAAAAACAACTTAGTCGCGGGGGCGTTTGGTTATACTGGGCAGATTGTGTTTAAGGAGCTGGGGATTAATTATTATAAGGCGCGGATTTATTGGCCCAAGGGTGGAAGGTTTTTGCAGACGGATCCGATTGGGTACAAGGATGATATGGATCTTTATACCTATGTTCATAACGACCCGATGAATTACGTTGATCCGACTGGCGAGGTAACTGCTGCTCCAGCTGCTGGCTTTTTCGGTACATTTGTTTGCGGTCCGATTTGCGGTGTGGTTGCATTTGTTGGATCCGCCGTCATTACTGGCATTGTTGTTAGCGAGGTAGTTGATGATGCCGAAAGTGGCTCCTCCGAGTCTGAAGGCAGCGAACCTCAGAAGCCATTTACAGATGTTGAGGGAAATAAAGCACCACCAACTGGCGAACCTGGCAGTACCGTGCGTGCCGGCATGGGTAGTCGAACATATGGTGAGGATGGATACCCCGATACGGATAGGGAGTTTGGTCATCCCGATGAAAAAGGGTGTGGCAGTGAAGAGCATTGTCATGATTGGGAACGCCCTGAAGGTGGTGGTCGTCCAACACACGATGATCGCGGTCTGCCAAGACCGCCCGAGCCCAATGATCCCCCATCGCCACGAGGTCCGAATGTCCCTCCACCGCAAAAACCATAAATTTTGGTGAATCAAATGAGAAATGTCGCGATTGGTGAACATGGTCAACTAGTAGGTTTTTCTCATCATGATGGCCACCTAGTAGGAATTCATTTAGAGAAAAAGGAGCTAAAACTGAAAATTATTAATAGTGATTACGCTGTGGTTAGGATCACTTTTCCAAATGTGGCACGCATGGTGCTTCGTGATTTTACGGAAAGTAATATCGTAGACAGGTTTTACATGTGGAAGTATCAAGAGCTTCCTGATTTGACAAGAAAGCACTTTGCTTCGCTGCTAGATGATTTTGA
>JBEGTZ010000210.1:0-5789 GCA_041179125.1 Pseudomonadota bacterium
CAGCGCCCGATATTTTTCTGGTTGCGAGTACCTGCTGCGTTGGGTTTCGCAAGCTCTACCCAACCTACTTACTGTTCAGCGTATTTCTTCGTCATGCCTGAATTTATTGCGCTCAATGAAACAACCGGTAACATCATCAACCCAGGCGCGATGAATCGCGCCCCTACAGGTTGCGCAAAACCCGCTATTACCCTTGGAAATTTAAGTGATCCAACAAACCTATTTCGAACTATTCCAACTCCCCCAGGCGTTTAACCTGGACCAATCGGCCCTGGCCGCCGCCTATCGCCAGGTACAAAAACAAGTTCACCCGGATAAGTTCGCAGGCCTGCCCGCAGCGGAGCAGCGTATGGCGGTGCAATTTGCCTCTTTTGTAAACCAGGCCTACGACACGTTACGCCACAGCGTTAAACGCGGTGAGTACCTGTTAAGCTTGGCGGCTGAAAACACCTCGATGCAAAACAGCACCACCACGGACCCGGCCTTTTTAATCCAGCAAATGCACTGGCGGGAGGCGTTGAGTGACTGCCCGCAGGCGGCGGAACCCTTGGCGGCGTTGGATGCGTTGCGGGCGGAGGCCAAACGGGAAATGAGTGTGCAAGAAGGGGTGTTTGGTGCCGCGTACCAGGCCCAAAACTGGCCTGAGGCCCGGCAAGCGCTGGGCAAACTTATGTTTGTGACTAAGTTGTTGGCCGATATTCATCAGCAAGAAGATCAGTTCCTTTAACGAAAAATTGATAGCGATTTAATCATGGCGTTTTTGCAAATTTCAGAACCGGGCCAAAGCCCCGCTCCCCATGCGCGCAAGCTGGCGGCGGGCATTGATTTGGGCACGACCAATTCCCTCGTGGCGAGTATTCGTTCCGGCACCGCCACAGCGTTGGCGGATGTTGCGGGCGACAGCCTTTTGCCCTCGGTGGTGTGTTACCAGGCCGGTGCGGTTTTGGTGGGCGCGGCAGCTAAACAGCAAGCGGCGCACAACCCGTTGAACACCATTAGCTCCGTCAAACGCTTGATGGGGCGCAGCTTAAAAGATGTAAAAAGCCTGGGGCGAAACCTGCCTTACCAGGTGAGTGAAGGCGCTAACCAGGTGCCGCTGATTCACACCGAGGGCGGCGCTAAAACGGCGGTGGAGGTCTCGGCGGATATTCTTAAAGTACTCGGCCAACGCGCCACCGAAGCCTTGGGCGGCGCGCTTGAAGGCTGCGTGATTACCGTGCCCGCCTATTTTGACGACGCCCAGCGCCAGGCCACCAAAGACGCGGGCCGCTTGGCCGGTTTGAACGTGCTGCGGCTGCTGAACGAACCCACGGCGGCGGCGGTGGCCTATGGGCTGGATCAATCCGAAGAAGGCGTGATTGCGGTTTACGATTTGGGCGGCGGCACCTTTGATATTTCTATTCTGCGCCTAAGCCGAGGTGTGTTTGAGGTGTTGGCCACCGGCGGCGATTCCGCCTTGGGCGGCGATGATTTGGACCATGTTCTGGCGGAGTTTTTTATCCATGAATGGCAGCTAGGGGACGATTTATCGCCTTCCTTACAGCGCCAGTTGTTGGACATAGCGCGAAGTGCGAAGGAGCAACTTACCGAGCAAAAAACCATCACCGTGGCGTTGGGGGACCACAGCTTTGAGCTTACCCGCAGCCAGTTTGACAGCCTAATCGACCCCTTAATTGAAAAAACCCTGCTGGCCTGCCGCCGCGCCGTGCGCGATGCGGGGGTGGCGATGGAGGACATTTTTAACGTGGTGATGGTGGGCGGCTCCACCCGCACACCGCGAGTGCGCGAGCGGGTAGGGCAGTTGTTTGGGCGGCCCCCACTGGTGTCCATCGACCCTGACACCGTAGTAGCCCTGGGCGCGGCCATTCAAGCGGATGTATTAGTGGGCAACAAACCGGCGGACGAACTGCTGTTGTTGGATGTAATTCCACTCTCCTTAGGCCTTGAAACTATGGGTGGCCTGGTGGAAAAAATCATCGAGCGCAACACCACCATCCCGGTGGCCAAAGCGCAGGAATTCACCACCTTCAAAGACGGCCAAACCGCAATGGCCCTGCATGTGGTGCAGGGCGAGCGGGATTTGGTGAGTCACTGCCGCTCGCTTGCGCGCTTTGAACTGCGCAATATTCCACCGCGCGTGGCTGGGGCTGCGCATATTGAAGTGCGCTTCCAAGTGGATGCCGACGGCCTGTTAAGCGTGAGCGCGCAGGAGAAAACCAGCGGCGTGCAGGCGGCCATCGTGGTCAAACCCTCCTACGGCTTAGACGACGACAGCATCACCCGGATGCTGAAAGAATCCTTCGCCCACGCCAAAGAAGACATGTTTGAGCGCGCCCTGCGCGAGCAAAAAGTGGAGGCTGAACGGGTGATTGAAGCTCTGGTGAATGCGCTGGAAAAAGACGGCAGCCGCCTGTTAGACCCGACAGAATTCGAGCAGATTAACTCAGGCCTGGCGGCACTGCGCCTGGCCCACAACGGCACGGATACCGACGCCATCCGCCTGGCGATTGATGGCCTTGCGGCGTTATCCGAGCAATTTGCGGCGCGGCGTATGGACGCCGCCATTCACAGCGCCTTAACCGGCCGCACGGTGGATGACGTGGCCGCAGCAACCCCTTCCACCGATGTTGAGTAACCGGCCATGACCAAAATAACCTTCCTGCCCCACCACGAAATCTGCCCCGAAGGCGCCACCATTGAGGCCAGCCCCGGCGAGAGTATCTGCGAAGCCGCCCTGCGCAACCGCCTGAGCATCGAACACGCCTGCGAGATGAGCTGCGCCTGCACCACCTGCCACGTCATCATCCGCAAAGGCTACTTTTCCTTAGAGCCGCCAGATGAGCTGGAAGAGGATTATTTAGACAAAGCCTGGGGCTTGGAGGCAGACTCGCGCCTGAGTTGCCAGGCTTTGGTGGGGGATGAAGAGTTGGTGATTGAGATACCTAAGTACACTATTAATATGGTGAGTGAAAAACACTGATCACAAAGAGGCTCAACATGAAATGGACCGACGTAAACGACATAGCCATCGAATTGGCCGAAACCCACAGCGACGTAGACCCGCAATGGGTGAACTTTGTAGACCTGCGCGCCTGGGTAATGGCCCTGCCGGGTTTTGATGACGACCCCAACCGCTGCGGCGAAAAAGTTTTAGAAGCCATTCAAATGGCCTGGTTAGACGAAGCCCGTTGATGAGGGTCGTCTCCCGTTTGCCGAGTGACACAGCTGGATCCCTTTTTCCATCCAGCTGCGTTGGCAGTCGTTTATGTGGAATAACTACACCTCACTCCTGCCGCCTTGCTGGCTGAAAAAATGGCTTCCATCTGTGTCACTCGGCAAACGGGAGCAGGCCCCAGAGTTCTCCTGCTCGACGCCTACGATGCCCCCAGCCACCGCTACTGGCGGCAGGGGTTGGTTCAGCATCTGACGGAATTCAGCTTCACCTGCCTAACCCTGCCGCCGCGCCACTTTAACTGGCGCATACGCGGCAACCCCATCAGCTGGTTACACGCGCCGGAATTAAGCGCTCAATACGAGGTCATCCTCGCCACCTCCACCGTGGATTTAGCGACGTTGCGCGGCCTAGTGCCAAGCCTTGCCCGCACGCCCTGTATTTATTACAGCCACGAAAACCAATTCGCCTATCCGCCATCCCCGCATTTGGAAAATTCACCCCATCAAACCCGGCCACTGGAGCCGTTGATGGTGAACCTGTACGGCGCCTTGGCCGCAGACGTGCTGGCGTTTAATTCCCAGTGGAACCTGAGCAGCTTCCTGCGGGGCGTGGAGGATTTGCTGAAAAAAATGCCCGACCAAGTGCCCGCAGGCATTGTTGAACAGCTCGCCGCCAAAGCCTGTGTGCTGCCCGTGCCGCTGCTGCCTGCTGAACACAGCTTAAAAAAACCACCACCGTTCAACGCCGAAAACCCGCTGGAAATCGTTTGGAACCACCGCTGGGAATTCGACAAAGGGCCGGATTTATTGCTCGCCATTGTTGAAGCGCTGCCCAAAGGATTACCCCTGCGCTGGCATATCCTCGGCCAGCAATTCCGCCAGCAACCTGCGCCATTCGCCGCTATCAAACAGCGGTTGGAAGGCCAGCTGGGTAGCTGGGGTTTTTGTGAGGACAAGCAGGTGTATCAGGCCATTCTGGCGCAAAGCCACCTGGTGTTATCCACCGCCTGGCACGACTTTCAAGGCCTTGCGGTGTTAGAAGCGGCAAGCCTAGGCGCTGTACCCTTAGTGCCGCAAGGCTTGGCCTACCCAGAGTGGTTCGGTGCCGAATACACTTACGGTACGAGGGAGGCTTTTACTCAACGGGATGTTAAGGCGCTGGCCTTAAGCGCAGCGGAAATTCTCACGGCTTATGCGCAAGGCACACGGGCGCTGGCGCCCGCCCACACCAAGCAATGGCAGTGGCCGCATTTAAAACGGCGGTATGTGGCGTTGTTTGGGGGGAATGAAGTTGGGTAGGTTGGCGGTGAGCGTGCGAACCCCAACATTCCATCTTGCGGCGGGGAAAAATTAAAATGCTGTACATGTTTATAACGTGCATCGTTACTTATTTTGTGGATGGGTTTGGTACATCGTATGCGCGGCGCATGGTTGCGCGGTTCGAGGAGCTGTTTTATACGGCTTAGGAGATGTGGTGTGTTGGTACGTGGCGGAATAAAACGCCACCGGGTTAGCGGTGGCGTTTAGGTAAAGCCGGATTATGCCGCCCGGCGGCGTGGTATCCAGAATAGGCCTGTTAACGCGAGCAACCAGTAAATGTCGGCACTGCCGCCCACCACGGGGCTTGTGCTGCCGGAGCCGCTAGAACTGCTGGAGCTAGAGCTGGCTTTGCCCGAGGAGCTGGAGCTGCTGGCTTTGCCGCTGGATGAGCTTGAACTTGAACTTGAAGAACTAGACGAGCTTGAGCTGGATGAGCTGCTGGAACTTGAGCTGCTTGAACTTGAAGTGCTTGAACTTGAGGAGCTGCCGGAGCTTGAAGCGCCCCAGCCATCCACATTGCCATCAAAGTCATCATCCCGGTACAGGCGGCCTTTTAACACCAGCGCGGGCAGTTGGTTTGCGGTGCCAAAATCCCAATAGGGTTTGCCATCGCTGCCGGTTTCCTTATCCCAACCTTCATACAGCGTGGTGCCGCTTAGGCAGGTGGTGTTGTTGGCGGCGGTGGGGCAGCGCAGTTGGGCCAGGGTTGCGGGGGTTCCGGGGTGGTTTTTGGGTAGGGTTTCGGTGGCCCAGTAGCTGTGGTTGAATACAACGCTCGAAGCGCTATCCCCAATAGAGTAAAAATCTTTGAATTTACCGCTCATCAGTGCGTTGCTCACGGTAAAGTTTGTCCCCGTAGCGGCAACTAATGAATAGCTGCGGGATTGAGCGTTGATTTGCACGCTCACATTGCGGAATATCGAATTGTTGGCAACACCTACCAGTGCACCACCAAATCCGTGAAAGGAGTCGGCTTGCCCTCTGGCAAATACACCTTCAACCTTTGTGTCTACTGCGATACCAACTAAAAGCCCTACAAAATAAACGCTGGTTGTGTATGTCGCAGGGCCGACCAGGGCTAGGTTGGAAATACTGGCGCCATAGGTGCTACCAAATAATCCGCCACCGCTGCCGTCGTCGTTGTGGTTGAATCCATCAACATAGATATTGCGAATGTTATGCCCGTTGCCATCAAATACGGCGGTGAATGCATTAGAGCGCGTGGCAATGGGTGGCCAGGAGGCAAAAGCATCCAGTTGATTAATCTTGCCATCGCCATTGGTATAAAAATCCAG
>JBEGTZ010000211.1:0-6117 GCA_041179125.1 Pseudomonadota bacterium
TAGTTCAATTCTTCAAAGCGGGCCCTGCGGGCATCCCCACCCAAACCGCCTTCAGCCAAAGCACCCGCTGGCCAAGCCTGGATGCCGACCGCGAAAACGGCTGTATTCACAGCGTAGAACATGCTTTTTCAAAAGAAGGTGGCCTGGCAGTGTTAGTGGGCAACCTGGCAGAAGATGGCTGCGTGGTAAAAACCGCAGGCGTCGATGAATCCAGCTGGATTTTTGAAGGCCCCGCCCATGTCACCGAAAGCCAAGACCAAGCCGTGGCGCATATTTTGGAGGGCAAAGTAAAAGAAGGCGACGTAGTGATTGTGCGCTACGAAGGCCCCAAAGGCGGCCCCGGAATGCAGGAAATGCTCTACCCAACCTCCTATTTAAAATCCAAAGGCTTAGGCAAACACTGCGCACTGCTCACCGATGGCCGTTTTAGCGGCGGCACTTCGGGCCTATCCATCGGCCACGTAGCGCCGGAGGCTGCGGCAGGCGGAGCGATTGGCCTGGTACAAAACGGCGACCGCATCCGCATCGACATCCCCAACCGCAGCATCAATGTGTTGGTAAGCGACGAAGAACTAGCCGTCCGCCGCGCCGAGCAAAACGCCAAAGGCTGGAAACCCGCCGAGCCGCGTCCACGCAAAGTCTCCCCAGCCCTACGCGCCTACGCCCTCCTCGCCACCAGCGCCGACCAAGGCGCAGTGCGGGATTTGGAAAAGTTGGCGCGCCTGGAAGCCCTATAAACCCCCGCTGCGCTCACGGAGCGAGCGCGGTGTGGGCGCGATGAATAACGCTTGGCTTGCTACAGCTAACCGACCGCTGGCCAGTGTTTTAATCTCATCCACGGCGGTTTGAATGGCGCCATCATGACGCTGTAGCGCGTGATTATTTAAACCTAGAAACCTCAGCTGAGCGCCCAAAAGCTGTGTAAGCCACGGGTAGCGGATAGTGAAATTTGAAAATGAAGGGCAACCTTATTGGTTGTTCGAAATTTGCAAATTTTGCTAGACGTGCCAAGGGATTGCGCAGACTTGGGTGATTCAACTGAGGTTTTTAGGTTAAATCCTCATACCCCAGCGCCAAGGCATATATTCGCTGTTTTAGCAGTGTTTTTTGTTGATGCTGACACGCGCCTTTGCGACGTTTATCGGGGAGGATTTTATCCAGTGCGTCGGTGAGGCCCAGTCGCTTATCCATTTCCCGAAGTAACACTATGCCACCATTAGAAGTTATGTCACCTCCTTGGAAATTGATTTCGACGTTCGAGTGGTGATAATTCACTGTTATTCGGGTAACATTTCGGCATCTATCAATAATTGATTTCTCGCCAGAAAAATATCTTCGCCTTTCATCTGCTCTGTATTTCGTGAAAAGTTTTAGTTACGCACCTCGGAGCGCATTGCGGCCATAATTAGGTCAGTTTTATTGGCCATCCATTCTTTTTTTGAGTTCAGTAACAAACCGCTTAGCCCAATCAGACTTCGCCAGAACCAACTCGGGATCTATCCCCGCCAACAATTCAAAGGAATGTTTGCCTTTGTTGTATTCGCCCTTAGCGGTGTCTTTAGTCGCCATTTTTAGACCTAACTCAACAGCGGATTTATCGATTTTTTCATGGGGTGTTGTAGATGGCAGCCGATGTTTATTAAAGTCTTTACCATAGAATTTCTCCAAAGTTTTTGGGTCAGCCAAGATCCAATGCTCCATACACTGCACCATCAAATGACAATCGATATTTTCGGCGTTTTCTGGCTTAGTCCATTCATCACCTTGCCGTTGTTTTAAATGCACCCAGGGTTGCCATGTCTCGGGGGCGCCTTGTTCGAGTTTGTCATCAATCGGGGCTTCGCTATCTACCAATAACAAAGCAAGTTCACCCTTTTTTATAGCCGTGCAATAGTCTTTAAATGCCGTTATCCGCGAGCCACAAGCTATTACTTTGGGCCGGTTGCAAATACCCGCTTGGGTTATAAATTTAGTGAAACCCTTTCGACACGCTGTCGCTAAACTTGGATTGTTATCACCGCCTCCCTCAACAAATAATTTCACCATCTGTTACCACCTAAATCCCCTCGCGTCCATAATTTGCCTAAGCCGTATTCTTCAAGCCAGGGTTTTAGCTGTTCTTTATCAAGACGATTTAATTGCGTTTCGCCATTTGTGGTTTTTTCAGCAACAATAACGGCATCTGGTGTTTCACTCATGGCATCCACAAGCACATTCGAGTGGGTTGTGATTATTAACTGTGTTCTTTCAGACGCTTCAATTAATAATTCCGCCAGAATCGGTAAAATATCGGGATGCAAGCCCAGTTCAGGCTCCTCAATACAGATCAATGGCGGTGGTTTTGGATGGCATAAAATCGCGAGCAAACACAAATAACGCAATGTGCCGTCGGATAAACGTGTGGCGGGGACGGTAAAGCGGCCTTCATGGAAAAATACTTGAACTGTGCCGCCTTCTATTTGCACATCAAAATCATCAACCCCCTCGTAAAGAGCTTGCAATGCCTTAAGAATTCTTTTTTTAACTTCGGGTTCGCGGCGTAAGCGATTAAGTACCAAACCCAAGTTCTTACAATCTGATTCTAAATATTCATTTGGCATATCCACTTTTTGCGGTAAGCGCGGGGGTGTGTATCGGCCAAAACTCCATTCGCGGTACAGCCGAATTTTAGAGAATTCATTGCCTAAAAATGTAATTTCCGGGTACTGATCGGGATCCTTGCGCTGGGACAATATCGATGCACTCACGTCAATATCTTCACGCTTTAAGTGCCTTTCTTTTCCATTGACACTTAATTTACCTTGCCCATTTTCAAAATTATAATAAATAAAAGGTCGCAAATGGCCTTTGTTTGGCTCTTTAGCCTCTACTCGTTCATCGACGATTTCAAATCGTTGGGCGACTTGCGTAAATTTAATCTCATATCTCAGATCACCATGCCCACCTTCTGCATATTCAAATACCGCATTTATTGAAGCAATTGGGGTCACTACATTTCTATCACCCTTCCATAACCATTCATTCACTGCACCACCATCACGAATAGGCGTGAGCAGATCTTTGGGAGCAGCCCTTATTAATTCAATCGCTTCCAATAAATTAGATTTCCCCGAACCGTTAGGCCCAATAATAATGTTGAGCGGTTTTAGTTCTAAGGGTTGAGAGTCAGGCCCATAGCTTAAAAAATTGCGCAATTGAATAGACTTGAGCAACATGTGCCCTCCACAAAAAGTTATGGGTTTTATTTATTTGATCTTAAACTGCCGATTCTTGGCTTAAAGTTAATTTTTTGAGTAGTTATTCTGGTTGCGGGTTTACCCCACCACAATATTCACCAACTTATTCCCCACAACAATCACCTTCCGAATCATCACCCCCTCCAAATACTTCTGCACCCCCGCATCCGCCAAAGCCATGCGCTCTAACTCCTCCGCTGAGGTATCAATAGGCGCTTCAAATTGTGAGCGTAATTTGCCGTTTACTTGGGCCACGATGGTTACGCTGCTGCGCACTAACGCAGCTTCATCCACCAAAGGCCAGGCGGTATCCAATAAGTGTTCGTGGCCTAGGGCTTGCCATAAAACGTGGGTGATGTGGGGGACGATGGGGGCGAGCATGATGATGGCGGCTTCCAAACCTTCGCGCTCCACAGCTAGGCCTTGTGGGGTGGCGCGGTCGGCGTGGCGGCCTAGTTCGTTGAGCAGTTCCATAGTGGCGGCGATGGCGGTGTTGAAGACTTGGCGGCGGCCGAAATCGTCGCTGACTTTTTTAATGGTCTCGTGGGTTTTGCGGCGTAGGTCTTTTTGGGTTTGGTTGAGGCTGTTTGCATCCAATAAACCAGGCGCGCCTGCGGCTAGGTGGTGATGTACGGCGCGCCAGAGTTTCTTTAAAAAGTTGGAGGCGCCGATGACGCCGGAGTCCGTCCACTCCAGGCTTTGTTCTGGGGGGGCGGCGAACATGCTGAACAGGCGGATGGTGTCGGCGCCGTGGCTGTTGATCACTTCTTGCGGGTCCACGCCGTTGTTTTTGGATTTGGACATTTTCACCACGCCGCCAAATTCTAACGCGGCGCCGGTTTCGCTGTGGAAGGCTTGAATTAAGCGGCCTTTGTCGTCTTTTTCCTGCCGCACTTGGCTTGGGGCTATCCAGTCGATACGGCCTTCGAGGTCTTTAGTGAAGAAGGTTTCGGCGTTCACCATGCCTTGGCAAAGCAGGCGCTCGAAGGGTTCGTCGCAGTTGACTAGGCCTTCATCGCGCATGAGTTTGTGGAAAAAGCGCGCATATAAAAGATGCAAGATGGCGTGTTCAATGCCGCCTACGTATTGGTCCACCGGCAGCCAGTAGTTGGCGGCTACCGGGTCTAACATGCCGTCTTTAAAGTTGGGGCAGGTGTAGCGGGCGTAGTACCAGCTGGATTCCATGAAGGTGTCGAAGGTGTCGGTTTCGTGTTCTACCGCTTGGCCGTTGTGTTCCGTTTGGCGCCAGGCGGGGTCTGCTTTGATGGGGGATTGGATGCCGTCCATGATGACGTCTTCCGGCAGTAAGACCGGTAGGCGGTGGGCGGGGACGGGGATTTCGCCGCCGCTGGGCAGGTTAAACATGGGGATGGGCGCGCCCCAGTAGCGCTGGCGGGATACGCCCCAGTCGCGCAGGCGGTAGTTGGTGGTGATGCGGCCACGGCCTTGGGCTTCTAAGGTGGTGGCGATGGCGTCGAAGGCGGCGTTGAAATCCAGGCCGGTAAATTCGCCGGAATTCACCAGCTTGCCTTTTTCGGTGTAGGCCGCTTGGGTTACGTCGATGATGGAATCGTCTAGCGGTGCGATGACTTGGTTAATCGGCAGTTGGTATTTTTGTGCGAATTCAAAATCCCGCTGGTCGTGGGCGGGTACGGCCATCACCGCTCCGGTGCCGTAATCCATCAACACATAGTTGGCCACCCACAGGCTGACCGCCTCACCGGTGATGGGGTGCAGGGCTTTAAGGCCGGTGTCCATACCGCGTTTTTCCATGTTCGCCATGTCTGCTTCGGCCAGGGATTGCACTTTGCAGCTGTCGATAAACTGCGCTAATTCATGGTGGGTTTGCGCCAGTGCCAGGGCGATGGGGTGCCCAGCGGCGAGGCTGACGTAGGTGACGCCCATGAGCGTGTCCGGGCGGGTGGTGTACACATCAAACCCCAGGTGGGCGCCCAAGGATTTCTCCAGTTTGAAGTACATCTCCAGGCCACGGCTTTTACCGATCCAGTTGCGCTGCATGGTTTTCACCTGCTCTGGCCAGTGGGGCAGTTTGTCTAAATCGGCCAAGAGTTCTTCGGCGTAATCGGTGATGCGGATAAACCACTGCGGAATTTCTTTGCGCTCCACCGGCGCGCCGGAGCGCCAGCCTTTGCCGTCCACCACTTGTTCATTGGCCAGTACGGTTTGGTCCACCGGGTCCCAATTCACGCTGGCCATTTTTTTGTACACCAGGCCTTTTTCATACAATCGGGTGAAAAACCACTGCTCCCACTTGTAGTAGTCGCTTTTACAGGTGGTAATTTCCCGCGACCAATCAAAACCAAAACCCAGCTCGGTGAGCTGTTTTTTCATGTAGGCGGTGTTGGAGTATGTCCAAGCGGCAGGCGCTGTGTGGTTTTTGATGGCGGCGTTTTCCGCAGGCAGGCCAAACGCATCCCAACCCATCGGGTGCAGTACGTTTTTGCCCTGCATACGCTGGTAGCGGGCGATGACATCCGAGAGGGTGTAGTTGCGCACATGCCCCATGTGCAAGCGGCCTGAGGGGTAGGGGAACATGGAGAGGCAGTAGAATTTTTCCCGGTTTAGATCTTCGGTCACTTCAAACGATTTGGCATCGCGCCAAAAGTCCTGCACGGCAGGTTCGATGGTGTGGGGGGTGTAATCGGCGGCGAGGGTTTGGGATGTAGCGGTCATGGGTTTTCACTTGGGGGAATAAATAAGGAGGAAGGCCGGATTATAGGGGGCTGGGGCTTAAAGCCCAATGGCTTGGTTATTTTTTTGGCTGAACTTAGGTTTCGTAGTGCGGAGGCTTTTAGGTTTAAGCATCAATATTGGGAATAAACACCGCTAAATCCGTTACCCCTACATCCACACCCGATTG
>JBEGTZ010000212.1:0-7263 GCA_041179125.1 Pseudomonadota bacterium
AAGCTTTTTTGCGACGGCGCAAACCGAAAGCGGCAAACCCTAGGGCTAATAGCCCAAACACGTCAAAGCTACCAGCGCTAATACCCCCGCTGCTGCTCGTACTGCCTGAACTGCTGGACGAAGAGCTGGAACTAGACGAACTTGAGGAGGTGCGGCCTGAACTGGAGCTTGATGAGCTTGAACTTGAGGAGCTGGATGAAGAACTGGACGAGCTGGAGGAGGAGCTAGATGAACTGGAGGAGGAGCTTGAAGAGCTACTGGCGGGCGCGCCGCCAAATACCGTGGCGCGGACTGAGGTTTGTTTAAGGCCGTTCGTGCCGTTGATTAAGCGCGTACCCCAGGTGCTGGGGGTTGCCGGGTTGAAATCTTTCACCATGTCCAAGGGCACGCAGCAGCTGCCATTGCCCGACCAAGACCAGCCTAAATAACCAATTTTTTGCTGTTGCGTGACGGCAAGAATGGATTCAACGTCCACCTTGGTGCCGTTATTTTCCACACCAAACTCACCCACGATAATAGGCAGGTTGTTGGTGCTGAGGAATTTGGTGAGGTAGTTTTCTACCTTGGCGCGGGATTGGTACACCTCGTACATGTGTACGCTGAACATGGTGTTTTTGCGGGTATCGGCGGCGGCTACGGTTTTGGCGTTGTTGAGCATGTCTTCTTTGCCATCTTGGCCCCAGGCGGGTGCATCCACCACGATGGTGTGGGTGTAGCCAGCATTACGGATTTTTTGGATCGCAGCTTTATGCGCGTCAACCCAAACCGAAGCGGCCACGCCATTACCGAAGGGCTCGTTGGCGATGTTCAGCAGCACGTAATCTTCCTGGCCTTTTAGGGCGGCCACTATGTCCGCTTGCACCCAGTAATCGGCCACTTTAGCCACGGTGCCTGCCGCGCTTTGCTCGCCATAGCCGGTGGCGTCATGCACTTCGAGCATACAAATCATTTTGTTGTCTTTACACAATTTAATGATGTTAACGACTTCGCTGGCGGGGGTTTTAGTCCATTGCTGGCCGTCGCTGAGCACTACACGCACGGTGTTGGAGCCGGTGGCGGCGATGTCCGTCATGGCTTTGGTGGTTCGGGAGGCGTACCAGGTGTGCGCATGGTTCACGCCGCGCATGATAAAAACGTTGCCCTTGCCGTCGAGCAGTTGTGTACCGCTCACGCTAAAACCTGCGTGGGCATGGGCCATGCTGAGGGTAGCAGCAACGGCTGCGCTCAAAACTACGTGTTTAAACTGAAACATACATTTTCTCGCTTTCTTTTAATGGGCATCGAACCGACGGCTGTAAAATCCGGCTTTTGGCTTAATAATGCCAAAATAACCGCTGCGTAAACGGTTACATTCTATGACCAAGCCCTGCGCAAGCAAATTATTAATGAGCCAACTCAATCACGGATTACACAAATGAACTAAGGCGCAGAGGGGCTGGAGGTGAATGATGCAGTCTATACATCGCTTAAATACGCTAGCGAGAACACCCAGGTTGCGGATTCGCCCTGCCCCAGCGGTGGGAATTTACCGGCTCTCAGCATGGGAGTATTTGGCAAACCGATGATAGAACTCATTGCCTAAAGCTCACATTATGGCTATATTGGAAATGTTAATACAGGATATCCAACATATCCAAAGCTTCGGAGGTTTTATGAACGGTACGGGTATTTCTTCAACATCACCGCGCACGGGCACGCCTAAAACACCTGCCAGCAGAACTCATGTTGCGGTGCATGTGAGTTCAGTGGGTGCTGGTCTGGCTGGCAGCCCAGGCGTTGTTATGGCGGGTGATTCTCCTCGCCGCCTCACTAATAAAATATACAACCCAGCTCCTCTCGTAGTTCGTGAAGCTCCCTCCTTGTACCCCACCCAGGAAAAATCTCCTCCCGAAGTTAATACGGTAGTAGACGTAAACGCAGAGATTTCCGGGGATTCACTTACGGAATCTTGGTCAAAACAGCTTGAAGAGATACTCCAATCATTGACCGACCTGGCCATCGAGGCTGGGCTAGATGCCGCCCGAAGTAAATTGGATGCAATGGTTAATGTCTTCTCCTCGAACATTCCTGCCCCCCGCTACACCATGCGCGAAGCCAAAATGATCGCAAAGGCGCAAGAAAAAGTTATAGCGTCTACCCAATGGGTAACGGCTTCGGTCATCGCTCAGTTGGCGCAATTTAAATCTGCCAATACCAGCTCTGCGGCGTCCAAGTGGAAGACGAGCTGCAAAATATTCAGTGTTAACTACCTATCAGAAGAGCTGTATCCCATTTACACCCTGGATAAGTCCAACGGGTTCCGCCCTTTGGAAGGCTTAAAACCCATCATAGAATTGTTTAGGGGCAGGAAAGACAGCTGGGGCATGGCCTATTGGTTTGCGGGGGCCAATGGTTTTTTGAACGGGCGGCGCCCCCAGGACGTGCTCGAACACGAGCCGGAGCTTGTGTTAAAAGCAGCGGAGGATGAGCTTAAAGGCTTCACTCATGGCTAAAAAGTCTGGCGCGAACGCGTCTGCCACTTCGTCTGATTCGAACGTAGCGCTGGTTAAAACACCGACACTTCCAAACTGCTCACCGGACAAGATAACCACTGCCACTTTGCCAAAGGGTACGCAGTTGCATCGCGTACACCAGCAGGCCTATTCCGGCGACGCCTTTAATGCTCACCCAGATTCAAATGCCCGTTTTAGCACCATCCACGATACTGAAAGGGCCGTCATTCCAACGGTTTATCTGGCATCCACTTTTGAAGGCGCGTTAATGGAAACTGTTTTCCATGATATTCCTTACCAGCAAGGCGATAAATTTTTGGATCGGGCAAAGATAGAAGGCCAACAGCATTCTGTTGTAGCCACCCGTGAGGACATTTTACTGGCCGACCTTACAACAATCCCCCTTAAACCTAGAAACCTCAGTTGGATCACCCAAGTCTGCGCAAGTCCTTGGCACGTCTAGCAAAAGTTAAAAAATTCGAACAACCAATAAGGTTGCCCTTCATTTTTAACTTTCACTATCCGCACCAATGCCTTGCACAGCTTTTGGGCGCCCAACTGAGGTTTCTAGGTTAAAAAACTGGGTATTGCTCCAGAGCGCGTTGTAACGTCTGAAAAGTCTGAATATGGATATTCACAGGCCATAGCAGAGACAATTTACCAGCAAAACCCCAGCGTACAGGGATTGCGCTGGATGTCTCGGCAAGACAACACATCACTAGCCTATGTTTTGTTTGAACCCCGATTTGCCTCCTCACCGCTGGATATTCAGGGGCTTAGCCGCAGGCTAGATACGCAGGCGTATGACGAGGTGCTTCAATTGGCGGAGGCCATTGATGTGCTTATTGTTCCCGGCAAGGTTTAGCCTTGCAGGGCGGCTTATGCCTACGGCGCAACCCGCGCAACACATCAGCAGCCAAGCACAAACCCCCACAATAAAATCCCATGTATTTACAAAAATTATCGTGGGCGGCAACACCGTCAGCGCGGGTTATTAACCCGCCCTACCAGGCTAATCTGACCGCAAGAACCCCCCATCACTTCGAACCACACCCATACACACAACAACGCCTTGACCCCATTCGCCCTCCTGCATAGACTAGTTACATAACTAGTCATATCAATCCATCAGAACGCGAGGTTTTTAATGCATACATGGCCGGTACAAGATGCCAAAGCACGCTTCAGTGAATTTCTGGATGCCTGTTTAACCGAGGGCGCGCAGATGGTTACCCGCCGGGGGGCGGAGGCGGCTGTGTTGGTGTCGGTGCAGGAGTGGCGCAGGCTACAGGCTGCGGCTCAGCCGTCGCTCAAGCAGCTATTGCTAAGCGATACCGCCCGCATGGACATCACCCTTCCCGCCAGAGGCCGAGCACAACGGCGCACGGTTAAAACTTTGGGGTGAACCATGTTTTTGCTCGATACTAATGTGGTTTCCGAATTGCGCAAACCGCGCCCGCATGGGGCGGTAGTGGCGTGGCTGCATAGCGTGGATGACAAGCAGCTCTTTCTATCGGCAGTCACCCTGGGCGAGATTCAAGCAGGTATCGAATTAACACGCGAGCAAGACGGTGTGAAAGCTGCGGAGATTGAAGCCTGGCTTGACCCAGTAGCCCTGGCGTACAACGTGCTGCCGATGGATGCGGCCACGTTTCGGCACTGGGCGCAACTGATGCACGGTAAGTCGAACACCCTCTATGAAGATGCCATGATTGCCGCGACAGCACGCCAGCATCATTTGGTGGTGGTCACGCGCAATGTGGGCGATTTTAAAGCGCTGGGGATGGAGGTTTTAAATCCGTTTGACGGCACCGCCTAATGCCTTGGGAGGCGGCTTATACCTACGGCGTAACCCGCAAACCCAATAAAAAACCGCACAGCAAAAATCCATGTATTTACAAAAATTATCGTGAGTAACAACACCGTCAGCGCGGGTTATTAACCCGCGCTGCCAGGCTAATTTGGGCGAAAATTGGTTTGCGCGACAATAAATAAGGTTAAATTGCGGCTGCGCGCAATTTAACCTTATTTATTAGGGGATTGTTTTGGAAGTTTGGGAGGCGTGTGTTTGCGTGGCGGGGTGTTTTTTTTGGGGGGTATATCCTCAAGGCCTAGTGTTTGAAGGGGCGTTAAATTGTGTGCCCAGGGTTCGCCGCAAATGGATCGCTCCTGGACGGAAACAGCACATTTAGGGATTTTTCCCTGATATAAAACTTTGCTCATGCCGTTACAGTAGGCGGGATAATCCGTGGCATTGCGTTGACCTACAAGCGTGCCTGCGGCATTAAACCAACGCATTTCCCGTCGCTGCATATCCCCTGCAAAATTCAAATAACGAAAATCACCACACATGCCTATATCGGCGTATTGGCAGAACAATGTGTTTTTGCCGGGTTTTTTTAATGCCTCTTCGAGTGCGCCCACATTGTCAGCAAATTTAATGCAGGTATTGTTTCCCTCGCAAGGGAGGGGCTCTAAACAAATACAATCTGCTGGATGCAGTTTCGAACAGACTAAAAATTGATTGGCGGGTGCCGAGCTGTTTGGGGCGGGTTGTGTTTCGACCGCGCTGATTTTATGCCCCTGAATTTTTAATTCTTCTAATGAAAAATAACCGGACGCTTCTTCTGTGGAGATTGTGGCGGCCACATTATTGGCGGTATTTTTTTCCGCTGCAAAAGCGTTAGGTGCCAGGAATAATTCCAAAATTAACGTCAGGAATAAACCGGTTAATGCTGTGGGCTGTGGGCGCATGGGGTGGGCCTTTGGGTGCGCTTATCGGCGCGACAATATGGCTTTATTGGCTTTGATCTCGGCTTCTGTTCTCGGGTAATGGCGTTGCATTTTAGCTTCCCAATCCGCCACGGTGGCAATTAACCCTTTGCCGGTGAAGTTTATCATTGCGCGCCGCCAGGGAATGGCGTGTTCAGGTAATAATTTCATGCCGCCACCCATTACAGAATTTTTATCTTTATCCGTAATGCCATAACAAGCAGAAATATTTGTGTTACCTGCTGTAGGGCAGTGAGGTTTACCTTCATCTACATGACCTAAACCGAGTAAATGACCAATTTCGTGTACGTGGGCCTGCTGCATGATTCCCTTACCTAAGGCAGTGGTTGCCTTTTGTACTTTGCGTGTATCAAGGCTGTCGTATAACTTTGAATGCGAACCAAACCAATGTTCAGAGGCATGTAAACGCACAACATCAATGGCGTGATGGGCCATGCCGCTTTTGCTATTCGCCTCGGTTAATTCAAATCGGCACCATATATTGGGGCGAAACTTTACGCCTTTTACATCAAAACTTAATTCATCAAAATTGTTCACCAGCCAAAATTTACCGTGCCAGTATTGCCGGGCGGTTTGCAGGAAATTGGTTTTCCATGTGCTCCAGGAGGTATCAGTCCAACGGATAATTTTACGTGTGGGGGCTGTGGCATCGCCGTAGTCATGGTAGGTGCCCTCTACCGCGCCACTGGGTGGATTAATTTGATTAAAACCCAGGCGCAATTTTAGGGTTAAGTCTGCGTTGTTGTAGGTGTTGCATACGTCAGTGTTCAGTTCCGCATCCCAGGATGAGGTTGTAATGGTTTTTTTCATAATGCACCTGAGGGTGTTGAGCACTTTGGAATATGCGATCAATCAATTTTGCCGGGCAGGTAAGGCGTCCAGGCTGTCTTGGTGAGCATGTTATTGGATGAGGCATTTATAACACGTAGGGAAACCGCTTCATAGTTGCCATGTATATACCGTGGCGCTATGGGTAAAAATCACAGTGTTAGGTTATGTGGCTTATTTCGTGCGTGTTTTGTTTGAAGCGCAAAAAAAGCAAGCTGATTCAGCTGGTCGCTCAAGCTGGCACAATTGATAGGGTTGTTAAACCTAGAAACCTCAGTTGGACCCTACGGTGAGCGCCTAATGCTTGAAATTAAAGCGATTCTTGCCAAAATTTGGCTCAGCGTAGCTTTGTAGCGGGGGTTATGCCTGCGGCGTAACCCCCGCAGCACATCAGCAGCCAAGCACAAACCCAATAAAAAAACCGCACAATAAAATCTCATGTATTTACAAAAATTATCGTGTGCGACAACGCCGTCAGCGCGGCACAGCTGCGCAGAATCATATGGTGGTATCAAGAATTTTTATACGATGTATTATTTAAAGCGGCGGCCGATACATTAAAAACCATTGCGAAGAATAATCACGGCATAAAAATCGGCATGACAGGCGTTTTACATACCCACACACGAGCCTTGGATTATCATCCGCATATTCATTTTATTGTGCCCGGCGGCGGTATTGTTACGGATAAAGAAGGCACGCGCTGGCAAGCTATAAAAGGGAATTATTTGGTGAATGAAATGGCTTTAGGTAAAGTGTTTCGTGGAATTTTTTTACGCTTGCTGGCAGAGAGCGGCATTCAGGCACCGCAAAATTTACCCGCGCAGTGGGTGGCCAATATTAAATGTGTGGGCCGGGGCGAAAAGGCGTTGCGGTATTTATCGCGCTATTTGTATCGCGGGGTAATCAGCCAGAATAATATTCATGCGGCCAGTAACGATCAAGTCCGCTATCAGTATCAAGATAGTAAAACCAAAAAAATCTGTTACAAAACCCAAGATAAAAAGGATTTTTTGTGGAAGTTGATGCAGCACGTTTTACCGCGAGGATTTAGGCGGTTGCGCGATTTCGGGTTTTTGCATCCGAATGCCAAGCGGCAATTGCAGCAGGTGCAGGAGTTGCTAAAAACTAAAATACCAACAGAAATCCC
>JBEGTZ010000213.1:0-4545 GCA_041179125.1 Pseudomonadota bacterium
AGTTTCAGGTAAGTTTCATTTGCCATGCTTAGGCTTCCCACCCGTGCGCGCTTTTACAGATGGCTACGCAGTGTAGTGGAGCCGTCAATATCAAAAACATTAAAGAGCGAAGAGCATGAAAACACATAATTGGTTTAAGTTTATAACGCAGTCCGCCCCCGGCTGGGCGCTCGTGGCGGGCACCTTGGTTGCGATAAGCGGGTGTAATTCCAACGATACGAACACCGTAAAAACACCGGTAAAACCACCGGTTGAAACCCCTCAGCGCAGCCAAATGAGCGGGGAGGTATTGTTTAAAACCCCCTTTCCCGGCGCTAAAAATCAGCGCACATGCGCCACCTGCCACGTCCCGGAAGACAACTTCACCCTCACCCCGGCACATGTTGCGAAAGTATTTAAAGAAAACCCTAACGATCCACTGTTCAGCGCCATCGACGCCGACGATCCAAAAGCGATTCCGTTAACCTTCGAGCACCTAAAAAAAGGCTTAATACGCGTGTGGCTTACGATACCTGCGAACATGGATTTAATTGACGCAGAGGGCAACATCACCACACCGGCTGACCGCAAAATATTCGTCTGGCGCGGCGTGCCGTCCATTGCCGATGCCGCCTTAACCGCGCCTTATCAGCTGGATGGACGCGCAAAAAACCTAGTAGAACAAGCGCAGGGGGCTGTTGAAGGGCACAGCGAAGGCACTACCACTCAAGCCACGGAACTTGAACGCATTGCAGATTTTGAACGCCTGACGTTTTCCTCCAGCCGAGCCAAAAAAGTGGCCGATCAACTGGCCAAGGGCGTTGCGCCCAAGGACATCCCAGACGTAGATGAAGAGCTGGTGTTAACGCCTGAGGAAACACGCGGGCGTGAACTGTATAAAAAAGTCTGTGCCTCCTGCCACGGCGGCCCCAATAAGGCGACGATTGTGGACCGCGCCATTCACGATGCATCGTTCTATGCACTAAAACCCGATGGCAACGTGTTGTATAGCGTACCCGCCACTATTCCTGCCACGCCCGTGTTAGCCGATCAACCGGATAACGAATTTATTAATATCGGCTCGGCGATGGAAAATTTTCTAGCGCAAATTGGCGCCACCGAACACGAAAGTTTTACCCGCGACGTAAGCTTTCCTGCCTATCGGTTCCGCTTTTACAAAGATGAATCAAAACAAGTAGTGGTAGCTGAGCTACCGCCTAAAACGGCGCCCCTTGACGGTGACGGTGGCGGCTTTTTTGAAATTGGCGATGGCAGCGGCCAATGTGTAGTTGACACAGGTGAAGGTGGTGAAGGTGGCGGTGATTTTGCTCCTCAAGAGTCCGATAGCGACGGCAACCCCATCATGGGCCCCAACGGCGCGTTGCAATTATTTACGACCGACCCTGGCCGCGCCATTATCACCGGCAACCCCTACGATTTCGAAGCGTTCGACATCCCCACCCTGCGCGGCATCAGTAAATCAGCCCCCTACTGGCACAACCATATTTCGGAAAAATTAGAAGATGTGGTGGAACTCTACAGCGATCATTTACTCGCCAGATACCCGTCGTTTATCCAGCCCGGTGAAAAAGAGGCCGACTGCGATGGCGATACCGGCCCGGAGGAAGCCTTTACCAAACAACAAAAAGCCGATTTAGTGGCTTATTTAAAGCGGCTTTAACCTAAAAATACGCACCCTGCGTACAAGGTGCGGCCGAAAAATGCGAACGCGCTGAATAATTTATTCAGCGCGTTCGCATTGGTATTCAGGGTTTTAAACTTAAAAATTCACTATTTAGCCTATTTTATATTTCGTGGTGCCATACCCATGTAGGAGCGCGATTCATTGCGCCCAATTGATCATTAACCAAGGCGCGATGAATCGCACCCCTACATAGTCAGTTGGTGCGGAAATTTTTTAATAAATAGCTACAACAAAAATACAACTGCGGTTTTAGTTGAAACATATACAGGTAAAAATAGTAAACCACACCTAGGAACACAGCATGAACATTACACTATTCAGATTGTATCTCCCCAAAACAGCCGTTATTTCCACCAGCATTGCACTGAGCTTAATCAGCCAGCATTCACTCGCCAGCGAGAAAAAACAAGACACCAAACCCGCTATTGAAGAGGTGTTAGTTATAGGAAAAAAAACAGCTGCGCCAACCGAAATAGCACCCGAAACTCAAAAATTATTGAGCGTAGCAGGGGCCGCCAACGATCCATTACAAGCCATTTATGCACTACCCGGTGTGACGTTTTCATCCAGTGACGGCCCCGGCGGCAGCGACCCGGTGATTCGCGGTTCAGCGCCGCAGGATAACGCCTATTTTGTGGATTTAATTCCCGCCGATTATATTTTCCATATTTTTGGCAACAGCATTTTTGATGAGCATGTCATTCATTCATTTGAATTATATCCGGCGGCGTTTTCCAGTAAATACGGTAACGCCACGGGCGGTATTATTGATGTAACCCTGCGCGAACCTAAAAACCAAGATTTCACCACCACGCTGCACACCAGTGTTCTCAGCTCAGGTGCGCATGTGGAATCAGGCATGGGTGAAAACCACGCTTTTTATGCTACCTACCGGCGCAGCATGTTAGACCTGCTAATCGCCCCGGAAGATATTAGTGATGACGACGATGAAGGCATTAAAATTAATCAATTGCCTATTTCGGATGATTATCAATTTAAATACAGCGGGCAATTGGATAAAAATAATCGTATTACAGTGGTGGCTGCCGGTGCATCCGACTCTATTGCCGCCACGTTTAATGAAAACTTTGAGGAGGTGGCCCGAGACCCGGATTTTGCAGGGCCAGCCTCTATAGAACAGGGGTTTGACAGCCAAGGTATAATATGGAATTGGAACAATAACGACCAAGCACTCACCAGTATTTTTTCCCATACCGGCGGCCATAACGATCTGATCTACGGCAAAAACCAGCATCAAAAAACCCAAACCGACCGATACTTAGGCCGATTCCTCTATACCCAAGCGTTAAATAAAACCCATTCATTAGCCACCGGTTTAAGCCTTAGCGATATTAGTTACAATTTAGATTTCAACGCAAAAATTGTTGCCTGCAATGACTTAGACCCAGAATGCGCCACAGTGGATGCAGACTATGTGCTGTACAAAAATATTTTAAACGTTTTGGCCTATGAATTTTATGTAGAGGACCAATGGGCCATCACCAACCAACACAGCGTAAATTTTGGCGCTAATTTTAGTAGTGATGATTACCTCAGCGAAGGCAGGCTGGAACCGCGTTTAAGGTGGAATTATCAAATAAATAATGCCTTCAAAACCTATGTATCCGCAGGACAATATTCGCAATTGCCCCAATTGCGCGAAATGATTGATGTATTGGGAAACCCCAACCTCACCACAGTTAAATCCGACCACTTTGTATGGGGCATCAGCCAAACATTAAATAATGGCTGGCGCTGGAATACGGATATTTATTATAAAAATATGACCGATGTGGTGCTATCCGTCGAGCAAAATAGTACGCAGCAGGACAGTACGCAGCAGGACAGTACGGAGCAGGATAGCACGGCAAAAAATTACAGCAATGGCGCAGAAGGCAATGCGTATGGCGTTGAGTTTTTAGTGAATAAAGACTTAACCGACAAATGGTATGGTTGGGCGGCATTAAGCCTGTCGGAAACAGACCGCACCATTAGCGCTACAGGGAAAACGGTAAAATTTGAATACGATAAACCCATATTATTTAATTTGGTGCTAAACAGATTAGTAGGCCAACATTGGATGCTGGGGTTTAAATGGAATTATCAAAGTGGTGGCCGCTACACCCCTGTGATAGACCTTATCCCCAGCAGTAAAAACCCCAGTGTTTTAGAGCCGGTTTATGGCGCATTAAATTCCGAACAATACCCGGATTACCACCGTTTGGATTTCCGCGCTGAATACACCAGCCCTAAAAAATGGGGTTATTGGAAGTTTTACACGGATATTATCAATGTATACAACCGTGAAAATGTACAGAGCTATGAATATGCCCCCACGGGTAAAAAACTCATTCCCCCACCGCCGGGTTATGGGAAACATGTTCCTGTAACAGAAGAATTGGGTGATGGGCTTATTCCATCTATTGGCTTTGAAATTCAATTTTAATTATCTTTCTCTCAAAACGCGGGCGAGCTGCCCGCGCGCAAACACCCCTACATGGTGTAGATTTAATTTTTGATGATTATCAATTTCTGAGCTTAACTGTATAGACACAAGCAGCCCACCACGGACACGACCTACTGGGGAACCTATGCGACAGTTAATCTCTTTTTTTGACCACTTAAATGTAAATAAAAAACTGTCTGTATTTTTCGGATTGTTATTAGGGATTTTAATTATTCAAGCGGGCTTAAGCCTCGGCTTGCTTCATCGGGTGGGCAGCCACGGCCTTACCGCCGCCACTGAGTTAGCGCCACAAGCCGAAAGCGCCATACTGCTGGAATACTTAGTGGCTGAAGCCCACCGCACCACTGAAGAAGCCATGAGTGGGATTGCAGGCGCCGATGAAGAAACCGCCGAG
>JBEGTZ010000214.1:0-5123 GCA_041179125.1 Pseudomonadota bacterium
CGGGTGATAGGTTGGGTGAACCATATCCGCAGCAAAGTGCGCAGTGGCGCGGTGCCGCCGAGTGAATTTATCGACCTCAACCATTTGCTGCACGCCCTGCGTTTGATCAAAAGCCCAGCCGAGCAAGACGTGATGCGCGCCTCCTGCGAACTGGCCGCCCGCGCCCATGTGCGGGCTATGGAGTTTTGCAAGCCGGGGTTGTTTGAGTATCAATTAGAGGCGGAAATCCAACACGAATTTGCTATGGGCGGCGCGCCGCAGGTGGCCTACACCAGTATTGTGGGCGGTGGCGCGAACGCCTGTGTGCTGCATTACATCAGCAATAATTGTGTGTTGCAGGAAGGGGATTTAGTGCTGATTGATGCCGGTTGTGAATACCAGGGTTATGCGGCGGATATTACCCGCACCTTTCCGGTGTCTGGCCGTTTTTCCCCGGCGCAGCGCGCCCTGTACGACCTGGTGTTAGACGCCCAACTGGCCGCCATTGCCGAGGTAAAACCCGGCAACCACTGGAACCAGCCCCATGAAGCGGCGGTGCGGGTGTTAACCGCAGGCTTGGTGCGTTTGGGCCTGCTGCAAGGCGAGCTAGACGCGCTCATCGAAGCGCAGGCGTACCGGCCTTTTTACATGCACCGCACCGGCCATTGGCTGGGTATGGATGTTCACGATGTAGGCGATTACAAAGTCGACGGCCAGTGGCGCCTGTTCGAGGCGGGCATGGCGCTGACCGTAGAGCCGGGCCTGTATATCGCTAAAAATGATACGCAAGTAGAGGAAAAATGGCGGGGCATCGGTATTCGTATCGAAGACGATGTGTTGGTAACGGCAACCGGTTGCGAGGTATTAACCGACGGCGTACCGAAAAAAGCTGTCGCGATTGAAGCCTTGATGGCTGCGCAGGGTTGATGGGGTCTGATTAATGAAAACAGCCCCTACGGCGTTTTAGCCAGTTTTTCCAGCTTCGCCTTGATGCGGTTGCGCTTTAGTGTGGTGAGATAATCCACAAACAACTTGCCTGCCAAATGGTCCATCTCGTGCTGAATACACACCGCCAACAGCCCGGTTGGCACTAGCTCAAACGGTTTGCCGTTGCGGTCTAACGCACGCACTTTAATGTGCTCAGGCCGCTCCACCGCTTCATAAAACCCCGGCACACTCAGGCAACCTTCTTCATAACTGAGCAATGCTGCGTCCAGTGTTTCAATGCGCGGGTTGATAAACACCAAGGGCTGGTTTTTATCTTCTGATACGTCAATTACGATGATTTGCTCGTGGATGTTCACCTGTGTAGCCGCTAAACCCACACCGGGGGCTGCGTACATGGTCTCCAGCATATCGGCAACAATGGTGCGAACACGGGCATCCACCTGGGCAACAGGTTTAGCTTTTGTGCGCAAGCGCGGGTCGGGAAACTTGAGTATGGGTAAATGTGCCATTGGCCTTTGTGACAAACGTCTGGTAAATAGGTGAGTTGCGCTGCTAACATTGAACAGATTCGCGGCATTGAACGAATTCTGAAGAATACTAAGTTTTGCAGGTTTATACCCAGGCCGTATGGCGCAGGTTGGACTATTATAACGAACAACATCCATTGGCCTACCGGTACAGGATCACTCCTATGAAAAAACGCTTTTTGGGCTTGTTTGCTGCCTGCTTCCTTTCGGGCCATCTTTGGGCAGAAGCCCCAAAGCTGCGCAGCGATGTACCCGACACCTACACCGTTGTAAAAGGGGACACCCTTTGGGATATATCAGGCCGTTTTTTACAAAACGCCTGGATGTGGCCTGAAATCTGGCACGTCAACCCGCAAATCTCCAACCCACATTTAATTTATCCGGGGGATGTCATCAAGCTGGTGTACATCGACGGTAAACCGCGTTTAACCCTGGATCGCGGCACTAAAAAACTCTCTCCCACGGCCCATGTCATCGACCAAGACAAAGCCATCACCACGATACCGCTGGATAAAATCGCCAGCTTTCTCTCCAAAGCCCGTATCGTCTCCCCGGACGAGCTGAAAAAAGCTCCCTATGTGGTGTCTGGCGAGTCAGAACATCTGCTCACCGGCAAAGGCGATAAACTCTATGCCCGTGGCAGTTTTGATACCGAGACAAGTGCTTATGGCATCTACCGCGAAGGGCAGGCCTTTAAAGACCCCAACACACGCGAATTGCTCGGTGTTTATGCCTCAGGCATCGGCGGCGCCAAAATGCGTGCGCTGGATGGTGACATAGCCACGCTGCTGGCCACCCGCAGCCAAGAGGAGATTCGCATTGGCGACCGCCTATTGGTTGATGACGCCCACGGCATAGATTCCACTTTTACCCCCTCAGCCCCCGCCAGTGAAATCGACGGCGAGATCATCTTTGTAGAGGGTGGTGTAACCCAAGTGGGTAAAATGAACGTAGTACTTCTCAACCGGGGTACCCGTGAAGGCATCAATGTGGGCAACGTACTGGCCGTATTTAAACGCGGCGCTACGGTACGGGATAGCCTGCGTGGCGATAAAGTCACCCTGCCGGATGAGCGCTCAGGTCTTGTGATGGTATTTAAAACCTTTGAAAAACTCAGCCTCGGGTTAATTTTAGAGGCGGAGCGCCCGCTGTCTGTATCTGACAAGGTGAGAAATCCGTAACACAGCCCACACCCATAAAAAACCCCGCTAAGGCGGGGTTTTTTATGGGTTTTATTTCATATCGTCAATATCAAGCACCTTGTGTTTAAGCGCCAGAATGGTGAGCCCTACATCGCTATCGACGCCGAGTTTTTCAAAAATACGGTAGCGGTAACTGTTGACGGTTTTGGTGCTAATAGACAGCGCATCCGCAATGGCTTGTACCTTGCCGCCATTGGCCACCATGATGGCGGTTTGTAATTCGCGCTCAGATAACTCTTCAAACGGGGAGCCGGTTTTGCTGCGATTGCAGGTGCGCAAAGCCAGTTGCTGCGCCACGCCTGCACTCATAAAAGGGCGGCCTGCGCACACGGATTGAATCGCCTTCACCATCTCGTCAAAGGGGGCGTCTTTGGTGACATAACCACTGGCGCCTGCGCCCATAAAACGCTCAGGGTAAATGTCGTCGGAAATCACGGTGACAGCAATTACTTTAATTTCAGAATTTGCAGCCACAATGCGGCGGGTAGCTTCCAAGCCGCCGATGCCGGGCATTTTTATGTCCATCAAAATAACATCAGGCCGCATAGTGCGCGCCATTGAAAGGGCTTCCTCGCCACTTTTGGCCTCGCCAACCACTTCAAAACCCTCTACATCCGCCAGCATCCGCACCAAGCCCATGCGCACCATATCGAGGTCATCGACAACCAATATTTTTACCATGAGCGAAAATCTCCAAGCGCCGAGCAGGCGGCGAATTTAACATTCTGGCGGAAGAGTTGCCTAGGGGGGAGGCTGGATTTATGCGTATCTATTCGAATATCGCCTGAGATGCGCTTTTGTTTAGGTGTCAACCCTGCGGAGCCGGATGCGCCTTAGCAAAGGCCAAAATCACCTCCCGCACAATTTTGCGTTGTGGGGCAGGGAGGTTTAGAAATGCCTCGAATACTTCGCGATCCTCGTACCCTATCGCCGCCTTCCAACGCTGATTTTTCTCCTTGAGCTGACTATTAACCTCCAAGCCAAAGGTCAACTCTTCCGGTGAAATACTCAACCACTTAGCCAAAACGATGATCTTATCGTAAGGCGGTACTGATTCCCCTTTTAGCCACTTATTCACACCTTGCAGCGTCATCCCCTTGCCGTAATAGTTCAGATTGAAGCCCCGCTCCAATACCGCCGCCTCAGGTTTAAGGCCAGCCTTTAGCATGGCCGCCTGTAATCGTTCTGCGAATTCATGTTTTTGTGTAGTCATCCAGTTACGTTAATAACCAGTTGCAGTAGTTACGCAACTACAAACAAATAGTTAAGCTTTTGTGTAAACTTACAGTTTAGTTAATAGCTGAACTGATAGTTTGCATGGCCGACCAACAAGTCATCTCCAAACAACGCGTGTGTGACCACGGCGAAGTCTTCACCCATCCGCGTGAAGTCAACGCCATGCTGGATTTGGTCAAGCCGGAAACCGAGCGCATCGAATCGCGTTTTTTAGAGCCAGCCTGTGGCACCGGTAATTTTTTAGTGGAAATTCTCAGCCGCAAACTGGCCGTAGTTGCCGCCCGCTACGGCAAAGCACAAACTGAATACGAGCGCTACGCCGTGCTGGCCGTCAGCTCCCTCTACGGCATAGACATCCTGGCGGATAACGTACAGGCCTGCCGCGAGCGCCTGTTTGAGGTGTTCAACACGCGGTACACCGCGCACTTCAAACAGCAAACCCAACACGAATGCCGCCGCGCCGTGCGCTACCTGCTCCAGTGCAACATTCTGCAGGGCGATGCGTTAAGCCTTAAAACCGTAGGTGAAAATCCCAAACCAATCATTTTTGCCGAATGGTCAGCGGTGAACGGCAGCCTGATAAAGCGACGCGATTATGTGTACGACCATTTAGTAAAATTCTCCGCCCCGCCACTACCTGGCGATTTATTCTCACCGGAAAACATCCACAACACCGCGCGCATCAACAGCGGTGGCACACTGCAAAGCTCCGATTTAGGCGATTACTCCTACCAAGTACACCCGGTTAAAGACTACCCACTGGTGCATTTTTTAGCCCTGGGTGAAGAGGTTATGGAGGATGCCGAGGTGGGCAATGACTGAGCCCGCCCCTGTGTTGCCTGAGCCGAACCACAAGCCTATTGCTCCCGAAATATCCGCGTGCCCAGAGCCTGCAGAAGGCAGCATCCCCCTCAACTACAACCCCGACGTGCTCAGCTGTTTAGCCAACTTATCCAACGATGAAGTCTTCACCCCGCCTGCCTTGGTGAATCAAATACTCGACACGCTCCCCGCAACTCTATTAAAGTGGACCCAAAAGTCCAGACAAAAAACCAATTAAATTAAGATAGGCTCTACCAATGCAGCTGGTTGGCGCTGCCCCACTTCTTTCACGTTAGCTTGACTGTCCTGAGTGCCAAATCGATCGACAATTTTCGCACCGCCACCGGCTGCGGTTTTATGGACTTCGCTAGGCGTTGCATAGCCCAGCGATTGATGGGGGCGGGTTTCG
>JBEGTZ010000215.1:0-4932 GCA_041179125.1 Pseudomonadota bacterium
GCGGTTGCGATTAAACGATAACAGCGTAATTCACCTAAGCCCCAAGCGCGATAAATTCACACCCTGGAGCCTGCTCAGCACAGAAACCCATGCGCAGGCATTAAATAAATTTTCCCTTGAAGGGGCTGCTCGCTCAGCGTTAGGTGGCTTATTTTTAGACAGGGAAAATCCAGGCATTACCTTAGATGCGATGGGCATTAATGGCGCCAAAGGCAATGTAATCAGCCGCTGGGACAACCAAACGCTCCGCAAACAATTACACTGGCGCAAACCTAAATTAATTATTTTGGCCTACGGCACCAATGAAGCTTTCGATTTAAAATTCGACTCATTAGAGTTCGCCCAGACTCTACGCAACAACGTTAGGAGTTTAAGATTTTTAGCCCCCGGTGCCGCCATTTTAATTATGGGCGCGCCTGCTAGCGCAAAAAATTCCGCCCCCAATTTAACCACAAGCTGCCCGCAAGGCATTGCTAAAAACCTACCCAATGTTGTTACCGTACAAAAACGCATAGCTCAAGAAGAAAAAACACTCTACTGGGATTGGGCGCGTTTTATGGGAGGGATTTGCGGCGCACCGTACTGGGCGCAATTATCGCCACCATTAATGGGGAAAGATTTAATTCACCTCTCAAAAGAAGGCTACGAAAGCAGCGCAGATGCATTATTTGGCGCCTTTCAGGCAAACATTCGCCTTTAACTGAACTCTTAAATAATTGGTACTTCAGATAGAAAAACCCAATGCACTCAAGGACTGAACAGATGAAGCATCAGGTGAAACCACATAATGGGATAATTCACGCCTTTTTGGGTAATTTTTGCGTAGCAAGTCAAAACCCAAGCGTGATGAGCCATCCTGAACAATTAAAGCACGCAATAAAGCATCATCGTGAGCCACATCATAAATAGATAACAAAGTGGAATTTATTTCGGTGAAATTTAAATGCTCTGTATCCCCCATAGCTTTAGTCATCACTTGCAACTCATGCGCATCAAGCGCTGCACTATCAAAACCCAAATAATTACCTAAAGCACGGTGAATCATAAGGGATCCATTAACGCGACCTTCATAACTATAACCTGCTATATGAGGCGTTCCCAACGCGACAAAATCCATAAGCGGTGCCAAAATATCCGGTTCATTTTCCCACACATCCAACACTACGGTTAAATCATGTTGTTGCTGTAACCGATTTAACAGCGCACGGTTATCTACCACCTCACCCCGTCCTGCGTTTAACAGTAATGTGCCAGGTTTTAATTGTGCCAAAACTGTTTCATCAAATAAATGGAAAGTGGGTGCAGCCCCGGTGCGCGTTAAAGGGGTATGGACACAAATAATATCGCACTGGAGTACTTCCTCCCACGCACACCAGTGTATGCCTTCATTATTTTTAAACGGATCAAAAGCGCAGACATCTACGCCGAGCGCATTTAATACGCGGTAAAGTTTCCCCCCTACATTTCCGCAGCCCACGATACCTATTTTTGCGTGCAGCCATTGCGGCTTTAATCTCGCTAAGGAACTGAGTACATACTGCACCACTCCACCGGCATTGCATCCTGGCGCGCTGGCGGTGGCAATACCACGTTGCCGTAAATAATCTAGATCTAAGTGATCCACCCCAATAGTGCAGGTGCCAACAAATTGTACATTACTGTCTTGTATGAGCTGCTGATTCACTTTGGTGACAGAACGCACCAATAAAATATCCGCAGATGCAAGATCCCGCGCCTGTATAGTGCGACCTGGCAATGAAATGATTTCACCGAAATGACCGAAAAAATCATTTAAAAAAGGAATATTTTCATCGGCAACAATACGCAACATAATTATTTATCCAAAAATTCGCGTTGATAATGGTAAAGGTTTAAAGGATCGGGCACTTGAAAACAAGCCGCTAATGTTTCGACCCAATTTTTAGCGCGAAGAGGCAACCCATTTTGGCAATAATAATGTGCCTGATCCACAATAGCTTGCTTGAATAATGCACTGGCGCCTAAACCCTGCGCTAAATTATCTGCACTAACATTAAAACGCGCACCACAGGCCACCGAAAATATCCACTCAAGCGCTTGCGGTTTAACCTCTACGCGCTCAAATTCGTCCTGCTGCTCCGCAGAGCGGCCATCAGGTGCGTACCAGTAACCAAAATCAATATGCTTTAACCTTTCAGCCCCAGCCACGCACCAGTGTGCTATTTCGTGCAGTGCAGAGGCGAAATAATCGCGGGTAAAATGAATTTCATTTGCCCCCGAAGTTTCACTGGCTGGCAAATAAATAGGTTCGTCACTGCTACCACACAAGCGAGTTCCCAGTGTTGGCAAAAATAATTCATCGAAGAGTTGAATTAAGGTCGCGCAACTCAATATCGAAGTGTAGCCCTGCGGAAAATCCTGAGCGGAAGGTATTTTTTGTAGGGGCACTAAATCCTCTGCATGTGACAAGGCTTGATAGGGTTCTAAATTCAAAAGTTTTTTCATAGGGTTACAGGGGTAAGTCCAGTCAATCAGCTGAATTCGCACTTAAAGCCACCCATGTCATAAGTAGCAGCTTAAAATTTATTTGTTGCTTTAGGTGTTGAATTAAACACTTTGTGCATATAATGTAAGCACGGATGGTACATTACCATTCTGCCTGTAAGCGGCATTTAGCCTACAATTTTTGCGGAGGTAGTATTATGAAGACCTCAAACTCGACTCACAACACCAACGTGATCGATCTATTCACCCGCAAACCTCACGTCCCTCGCGAGCAGAAGCGCATTATCCGGCTAGCCCTAGAGCTTGATGGCCTTGAGATGCTCTACTCCAACGACAGCAATTCCGAGCGTTTATTTAGCTTAAAAATTCTCGCCTGGGGCCTTAGGGCTGATGGTGAAGTTGTAGGCTTAGTGCCCTGGCTCAATGATTTAATCCCCTGCACAGAGATACATGACCCACTGCATGGCCACTGGGAAGGTTATTACGATCCTGGCATTGATGAAATTTTTGTCGAGCCACCCATGCACAAGGTTATAGAATTAGAAACCGCTGCCGAGTATTTTAATTATCTGTGCGAAACACCGGACGAAATAGTGCAGGAAGTACCCGACACCCTGGGCACCCATGCGGTGTTCTCTGACAGCCAAAATAAAACTCTTATTTTGCAGGAAATAATAAGCTGGCGGTTACACAGCGACGGGCTAATCCTCGGCATGTTAATAGATCCAGAAAAAATACAAAACACACCGGTGTTACCAGGCGATAGCTGTTTATTTGCCGCCCAGTCCAAAGATAATTTTCGTTATTTTTTCCAGCACCATATTGCCAACAAAATAAAATCTGAAGACCCGGAAGCATTGGCGGCGATGTGTTTGCTTGTGGATGATTCCAGTCGATAAATTGATTTATCCAGCCTACCGGCATAACCGTTCATCTGCCGAAAACCTCAATGGCGCTTTATTGAGGTTTTTTATTCCAATTATTTTTTACAAATCCAATACTCAAATTGATCCGCCTCGGCGCGCGTCAATATAAGTTCGTGCCCAAGAAAATGACAAAATTTAGGAATGTCACGCGTTGTGGAAGGATCCGTAGCCAACACGTGAATAACCTCCCCCGCTAACGCCTTACGCACAGCCCCATGTAGCAACATTACAGGCTCTGGGCAATAAAGACCTGTTGCATTCAAAAAATACTGCGCCACTGGGGCAGTCATAACAACCTCCGCATTTCCAGCTTTTAGCTTCAACCTAAAAAGCCCGACAAACTGAAAAAAATTATTTTTAAAAATGTATTAATTAGAGACTTAGATTTATATAAATTATTTAGAAAACCTAACACTTAACCTAGAAGGCTCGGCGAATAACAAAAAGCTCTGCAATACGGGCATTAGAAAGTTCCGGGCAAGTGATTTATTTAATTAATAGTTTTATATTGGTCAGTTGTTTGATCTTCTAGCTGTTATCAGCAGGTTACAACTTGGATGACTCACCAAGATTATTTGGCTCAAGATACAAGCCCCATAAGTTTGGCCTCTTGCGCCGTAACAATCTGAAAAGACTCATCAGAGGGGAAGAAAATTAATACTGCCTCGCCACTTTGCATTTGCCTACGGATTATCTCTACTCGAGCGGGGAGATCCAATTCAACCTCGCCGTAATCTGTGCCTGCTTGTATTGCAAAATCCTGTAAAAGTCCAAGCAGTGCATCCGTAGGAATACGGGTATAAGGAACCAAAACCGCTAATGTCATGAGTTAATCGCCAATAGCCATATAAAAGGAATATAGATTTGCCTGATAATGAACTGCATACCAATAAACTTATTTAAATAAAAACCCAATTTTAACTGTAATTAGTTGTAGGCAATTAAATTTCTTATAGCAATATATCTACAAAACATACAATTAATAACCAAAGCATCTTAAACAACCCTAATTTAATCAGAAATCGTGACATGAGTAACAAATTTCACCCACTATTTTTGCCAAGTTTTAGGGTTGTTCATAGGCTTACTTAGAGCCTGCTTGGAGTTGGCTCAGTAGGTTGGTTTTTCTGCTGAGGTTGTTATGAAGTTTTTTTTATTCCTGCCGGTTTTTTTAGGTCTAGCTGGATGCGGTCAAGGCAGTAGTGAATCTACCAGCAGACCCGCTTCAAACACCTCGGCAACGTCCACACAGGAAACACCAGCACCATTACCCGCCGTTAGTACATCATCAAGTAGTGGCAGTGTACTACTTAACAACAGCTCCAGCAGTTCATCATCGTCAAGCTCCAGTAGCTCGTCAAAACCACTGGCAGTGCCGCGCTCTATTAACTCTTCTTCAAGTAGCTCCTCTAATTCAAGCAGTTCTTCTAGCTCAAGCAGTTCTTCTAGCTCAAGCAGTTCTTCTAGCTCAAGCAGTTCTTCTAGCTCAAGCAGTTCTTCTAGCTCAAGCAGTTCTTCTAGC
>JBEGTZ010000216.1:0-3042 GCA_041179125.1 Pseudomonadota bacterium
AATTAATTGGGCCAGCGGTGGCCTTTGAGTTTCCAGGATTTTTTAGGAAAACGAGTTTCTTTCACTTCATTGCCCTGGTTTCCACCTATTAAGACATAGTGTGTAGAGGTTTCCTCCACCAAAAACCCCACATGGTTGCCGCTACGGCTAAGCGAGCTATTTGCCATAGCTGGGTTGTGAATAACGGTAATGGCACCGGTTTGCGCGCCTTTACTGCTCCCCCAATTTACCCAACTTGCCGCCGCAGCACTTAGCGTGCCTGTAATTCCTGCCTGAGCCAAACACCAATTGACAAAAGCCGCGCACCAGGGAGTTTCATCAGAGGTGGTTTTGAGTGTGGTAGCCTTGAAGTAATCCAAAATGCGCGGGTTGGCCGCTGAACCGGTTTGCTCTTTCACACCGATTTCTTTTTTAGCAATCTCAAACCAGGCGGCGCCAGAACTGCCTGGGGTTGTGAGTGCGGGCGGTGGCGGTTGAACGGGTTTGCCGCTGAGTTTAGCATTCAGGGCGGCATGTGTTTTTGGCCCCGCTATCCCGTCAACACCCAATTTATTTTGAGCCTGGAAGGTTTGCACGACCCGCTCGGTATTAAGGCCGAATTTGCCGTCAGTGGCTAGGGGTGGGTTGAGTTTTAAAACAGAATTAAGCTGCTCCTGCAAACGTTTAACATCGTCGCCAGCAGAGCCATTTTTTAATGTGTTTGTCATAAATTACTCCGTATCGTTATTGAATTTAAAAACCTCAGTTGGATCACCAAAGTCAGCACAACCCATTGCCGTCTCTAGCAAAAGTTGGAAATTTTGAATAACCAATAAAGGTTACCCTTCATTTTTAACTTTCACTATCCGCAAAGGGCTTACATATCTTTTGGGCGTCCCGCTGAGGTTTCCAGGTTGAATGTAAAATTAAACCAATGGGCTAATGTTATTAATGGGCGGCAAGTATTCTGGCCGCACACTGACAATTTACAGAACCTATAAGCGTACGCCTCGCCGCCGACCAAGCAACAAACTACCGGCAAGCAATAACAGGCTGCTGAAATCAACGGCACCACCACTTTTGGAGCCACCGTCTGAACTGCCGCTGGACGAGGTTGAAGAGGATGAACTGCTAGTGCTTTTTGAAGAACCGGAGCTACTTGATGAGCTAGAGCTGCTGGAGCTGTTTGAAGAGCTAGAGCTTGACGAACTTGAACTGCTGGAGGAGCTAGAAGATGAGCTGGAACTACTGGAAGAACTAGAACTTGAGCTACTCGAAGAACTTGAACTGCTCGAAGAACTTGAACTGCTCGAAGAACTTGAACTGCTTGATGAACTGGTGCTGTAGAATTCCGGTATGTATGGGTCGGTATGGTCGAATGATTCTTGTCGGTCGTTACGGCCATCGCCATCGGAATCCGCTGTGCCGTCGTGGCTTAAATTGCCAAAACGGAGGCGCTCCCACGGGTCATCCATCAAATCATTATCCGTGTCATGTCCAGGATTTAATAGCCAGCTAGAGATGATATCGCTGAACTCAACGCTGTAGGGTGTGTTAGTGGGTGAGCGCGGGTCGTTGTAAGTACAACGATCACTCAACATCTGCCCAGCAGCGCAAACAACTGCAAAGCCAATTCCCTCTCCCAAGGTTGCAAAATAATTGGGTGTATACCAAGCTTTTACGCCCAGCAATGCTGCGGTGGTGACATTGTTTACCCAGGCGGCACTGGAGAAGTCTGTGGCATGTACGGTAATCCTATAGGATATTTCATCCGCCAGCCCCATCGTCAGGGCACCATTGGTATCTCGGTCAACATTGTTAGCGCCCATATCCGGCGGGATTGGGAATTCGTGTATAAAACGTGTGTTCTTCATCCCTGCGCCAGACGCACGGCTCCACATCAACAGTCCTCGTGCGTCGTAAGGTGCCCGGTAGTCGGGTAGCGCCGTAGTGAGCCGCCCCATCACCCATACGTTATCTAATAGATTTTCTCGGCCAGAGGTAACGTTTTTCATGCTAATGGTGAAGGAAATTATTTGTGTGCTCGCGCAATCTTCGTTCACGCAGGAGGGTTTTTGAGAAAAGTTTTGTGTATGGAGTGGGGCGTACCGACCACCGGCAGGAGTAGGGCCGAAGTCAACGCCGCAACATTGGTTTCGCTTCGCATCTATGATGTTTTGGGTGCTGTCTTTATAAAAAACAGACCGTGTTGTGTCCCACCCAATGGATGTGTTTTTGCCTTCGAACACGATGCGCGTTGGCACTTTCATTCTTTCGTCATTAATTTCTTTATATAAATCGACTGAGAAAGCACTATTGCTTAACAGCACACCGCAGGTTAAAAGTAATTTTTTCATCTTAAAATCTCCATTAGTTAGAGGATTAATTAACAAACAAGTAGGCTGAGCAGCAACACCCCAGCAGCAACGCATTAAATAAAAAATAGGGCAATGAATTTTTAAAATAACCCCCGCAGGCAAATAATGTCTTATATTCAGCCGCGCGCCGAGCATTCAACAAAAGCATAACAATTTAATTATTTAATATTTCCACAAAATGCCGTGCTGTTATTTCACCAGAGCAAGCGCACGACATGTCTGCGGGGGCACTTTAGTCGATGCCTGTTTTTTTATGCAATGGGTTAATTATTGGCATTTTAATGGCTGCAAAAAAGTTCGACCGATAGTGCCCGCTAACTTAAATGGGCGATACGTCTGGGCAATACAGGCTTTTTATTTTTGCCGCTCAACAATAATGAATTTGGCCGGGGGAAATACTCGCCAATTAGCTGAAAAGCTCTTGAAATAGGAGTTCTTTTTTTGTGACGCATGTCCGTTTTTTTGGGGTGTTTTTCATTGGGCGCCCGGCCATCGACCAAAGCGGCTTACTAGGATATACCTGCGTGCGGGGGGAGTTTCTTGCTCCTGTGTAGGAGAGGGAGTAGAAGCGGGAGGGAGAACGAAACCGAAAAAAGTGCGGGCGTGATACCCGCACTCCCAGGGTTAAAACGCCGGATAAGCATTCTTCAGGAGTTGTTTAAAGCCATCGCTAAACCAACGGCCT
>JBEGTZ010000217.1:0-10857 GCA_041179125.1 Pseudomonadota bacterium
CGGAACGAATCCGTCTAACACGATTTTTGTTTCCGTCTAACACATCCGTCTAACAAGCAGATTCCAAATTTTTCCATTCAAAATCAACCCATTAACCCAAAAGTACCAAACGATTCTTCCCCGCGCATTTTTGTTATGACGGATTGGATCCGTCTAACACGGGGTGGGTGGTTTTCCGTCTAACACATCCATGTTTGCAGGCGCTTACCCGCAAGAACCCATCTTTACAGGGATTTTGGAGTTGGGCGCTAAAAACTGCATGTGTTAGACGGAAAACCTAGGTGTTTATACGTGTGTTAGACGGAAAGCACAATGCTGTATGTATGAACAGAATTAAGGGGCTGGCTATGAATAAGCCCCTGTTTTTAACCGATTTCGCTCACAAAATACGTAATGGTATGGTTGGCTTTGTGTTTTCGGGCGTTGTGTTTCCTGCTTTGTTGATGCCTGCGGGGTGCGTTATGCGTCGGTTGGGTTGAGGACGCTTGTGCCGCATGGCGCTATACTCTAACCTCAAAACCTCAGCGAGGTTCCCCCTCTTAAAACCAATACCGCCAGGGCACACCCCTGCCGAGATGGAGCGCGTTATGTGTGGAATTGTTGGCATGGTTGCGGCCAATCCTGCGCCCCAAGTGGCTTTGCAAGCGCAGCTTGCGGCTATGGCGGCACGTTTGGTGCATCGCGGGCCGGATGCGGAAGGCTTTTATTGCCAGGGGGCGGTGGGGCTTGGGCACCGGCGTTTAAGCATTATCGACTTGGCTGGCGGTGCGCAGCCTATGCAAACCGCTGATGGCAACCTGTGTGTTACCTTTAATGGCGAAATATTTAATTTTATTGAACTGCGCCAAACCCTTGAACAAAAAGGGTATTCCTTTAGCACCCATTCCGACACCGAAGTAATCCTGCATTTATACCGCGAATATGGTTTGGATTTCCCGAATAAACTTAATGGCCAATTTGCCATTGGCCTGTGGGATGTGCAAAAACAACAGTTAATTTTGGTGCGCGACCGCGTGGGTATTTGCCCGCTGTATTATTATTTTGATAATGAACGCTTGGTATTTGCTTCTGAAATAAAAGCCCTGGCCCCGGCTTTGCCCCATGCGTTTACGCTTAATGTACAGGCCTTGGATGATATTTTTACCGGCTGGACATGCCTGCCGCCGGACACTATTTTTAACGGCATTTGGCAGGTTCAGCCGGGTGAAATGCTGGTGATCAACGGCCCGCAAAATATTACACGGCAGTTTTATTGGCAATTAAATTACCCGCAAAATGCCCATGAGTACGACCTGCGCACAGAAGACGAATTAGTAGAAGAGCTGCACTATTTATTATCCGACGCTACCGCCATACGCCTGCGTGCGGATGTGCCTATCGGTGCTTATTTATCCGGTGGTTTGGATTCTTCGGTGCTGGTGGCTTTAATGCATCAACAAATAAAAGATCAGCTGCACACGTTTTCATTAGGGTTTAATGACCCGGCATTGGACGAAAGTGTATTCCAAGACCGCGTGGTTAATTATTTGGGTACAAAACATGCGCGCCGTATGATTGATTACAGCCATATTGCGCAATTTTTAGTGGATACCATTTGGCATACCGAATCCCCCATTTTGCGCACCGCACCTGTGCCTATGGGGTTGTTGTCCCAATGGGTGCGCAAGCAAGGTTACACCGTGGTATTAACCGGCGAGGGTGCCGATGAGGTATTGGGCGGCTACGATATTTTTAAAGAAGCCAAGGTGCGGCAATTTTGGGCTAAACAGCCTAATTCCGCTTGGCGCCCACAATTATTAACACGCCTTTACCCTTATATGGAATTGCCCAAAGGCGATGCCAGTGTTTATTTAAAACGGTTTTTTGGTGTTGGGCTGGATACACCCGATTTATTGTGGCATTCCCATTTACCGCGTTGGCAAACCACCAGTAAAGCTAAATTATTTTTTAGCGATGAGTTTAGCCAGAAATTAAATAATAATTTTGAAGCTAAAGTTGAACGCCTGTTCCCCCCGCAGGCAGCCGACTGGCACAATTTTAACCGCGCACAATTTTTAGAAATTAAAACTTTGATGTCCGGTTATTTGTTAACTTCCCAGGGGGATAGAATGCTCACGAAGCATTCAGTGGAAGGGCGGTTTCCATTTTTGGATCATCGTTTAATGGCGTTTGCCAACCGCTTGCCGCCTAAATATAAAATGAAAGGTATGCGTGAAAAATACCTGCTGCGCAGCATGGCCAGCCGATATTTGCCGCAGGATATAAGCCTGCGCCACAAACAACCCTACCGCGCACCTAACGTGGCGGCGAGCCAAAGTGCTTTATTTAATAGCGATTTGGCGGATTATTTAACCCCGGATACCTTAAACCGTTGGGGGGTGTTTTCTGCTAGTAAAGTAGGGTTTTTATTGCAAAAAGCCCGCAGCGCAAAACCGCTTAATACCAGTGAGGCGCAGGCTTTAACTGGAATTCTTACCACACATATTTTACTCGATCAATTTTGTAACCGTAGGATTTAATTATGACTACCGACGCACGCAATCAACTGCGCCAATTTATTTTAAATAATTATTTGTTTACCGACGATCAGGCGGCCTTAACCGACGATGCCTCGTTTTTAGATAACGGCATTCTGGATTCTATGGGTATTTTAGAGTTGATTGATTTTTTAGATGAAACCTTCAACGTCAAAGTGGCCGGGGATGAATTGGTGCCTGAAAATCTTGACTCGGTAAATAGCGTGTTGAAATTTTTGGCCAGCAAAGCTTAGGGTGCAATATGGACATTCGCCGCTTACTCACTGATAGCTTAGATATAGCTTTTAAAAATAATCCTGAAGCGGTTGCCGTGTGTGTGGGGGAGCAGGAATATACTTACCGGGATTTATACCAGCAAAGCCAAAGTATTGCGGCTTATTTGCGCGCGCAGGGGTTAACGCCTGGTGAGCGTGTAGCTATTTTTATGGAAAATAGTTGGCCTATTGTGCCGAGTATTTATGGTGTGTTGTATGCAGGTGGTGTTTTTTTGGTGATTAATCACCTCACTAAAACCCACAAACTTGCGTATGTTTTGCAGGATAGCGGTGCGCAGTTTTTATTGTCCGATGCGGTGGTGGCCGCCCAATTTTTACCGGTATTAACTCAGTGCCCAGAGTTAAAAGCCGTTATTTATGTTGGGGCTACTATGGCAGCGGATTGCCATAAACCCCTGGTGCCGCTGGCGCAGGTATTGTCAACCTCTGTGCCCGTTTATTTAAAACCCCAGCGTATTAATTTAGATTTGGCTGCGCTTATTTATACCTCCGGCAGCACGGGGGACCCCAAAGGCGTGATGATGACCCACGCCAATATGGTATTTACCAGTGATAGCCTAATTGAATACCTACGCTTGGATGAGCACGCGCGCATTCTGTGTTTTTTACCCCTGGCGTTTGACTATGGTTTGTATCAAATTTTAATGGCTGTGCGTTTAGGGGCGCGGTTAATTGTGTGTAAATCGTTTGCTTTTCCTGCGCAGGTATTTAATGAAATTAACCGCACCCAGGCCGGTGTATTCCCTGGTGTGCCCACGGTGTTTTCCACGTTGATCGGTGTACACCAAAAATCGCCCTTGTGTTTTCCTTCCATTACGCGTGTTACCAATACCGCAGCGGCATTGCCGCCGGAATATGTGCCTATTTTAAAAACCATATTCCCCAATGCACTTATTTATAAAATGTATGGCCTTACCGAATGTAAGCGGGTGAGTTATTTAGAGCCGGAAGATGCCGAGCGTTTTCCTACTTCTGTGGGTAAAGCAATACCGGGCACACAAATTTTTATTTTAGATGAAAACCAGCAGCGGTTAGGCCCTAATCAGATGGGTACATTATTTGTGCGTGGCGCCCATGTGATGCAGGGATATTGGAATAAACCTGTCGAAACTGCAAAAATGCTGGTGGGAGATTTATTCCCAGGGGAAAATGTTTTATGTGCTCAGGACCAATTTACCCTGGATGAGCAGGGCCATTTATATTTTTGCGGCCGTGTGGATGACATTATTAAATCCCGAGGTGAAAAAGTGAGCCCTGTGGAAGTGGAAAATGTACTCTACCGATTGCCCGGCGTGCGCGAAGCGGCGGTAATTGGTGTGGAGGATCCTATTGAAGGACAAACGATTAAAGCGTTTGTAGCCATAGACCCAGACAGCGGTTTGGATGAGAAAAAAATCCGCCAATTTTGCACTGCGCATTTGGAGAATTTTATGGTGCCCAAAGTGGTGGAAATTCGTGATAGTTTGCCAAAAACCGATTCCAATAAAATTAGTAAAAAGGAGCTGCGCTCATGATGCGTGAATTTGCCGAAGTGTTGGTTCAGTTTGCCCCGCAATTAGCGGTTTTGCCGGATAAAAACGAAGAAACTGCCGAGGCTACTCTTGCTGCGTTGTGGTGTTTAGCTCAAGACACGCCGGTTTCTGTAGTGGGTGCAGGCGCGCGCACTGTGCGGCCATTAACCGCTGCGGAAATGTTAAAACTCCAGGGGTTTTTAGCGCAGCGGTTAAGTGGAATTCCCCTTGCGCATATTACTGGGCGCCAACATTTTATGGGGTTGGAATTATTGGCTTCCCCTGAGGCGTTAATCCCCCGCGCGGAAACCGAAATACTCGCACGATTAGCGCTCACTTGTTTGGAGGCACAAAAAAATTCAGCATTAAAAATATTAGATGTGTGTACTGGCTCGGGCAATATTGCGTTAAGTCTTGCGCATTATTTACCTCTGGCGCGTGTATTTGCCGCTGATTTATCGGTTGAGGCGGTAGCGCTGGCCCAGCGCAATGCTGAATATTCGGGTTTGCAGGCTCGGGTTGAATTTAAAGCCGGAGATTTATGCGGCCCGTTTAGCGCCGCTGAGCACTTAGGCAGTTTTGATTTAATCAGCTGTAACCCGCCTTATATCATGGCGGGAAATGTAAAAAAAATGCCGAAAGAAATAGCCGAACATGAACCTGTGTTGGCTTTTGATGGCGGGCCAATGGGCATTGCTATTATTGAGCGCATTATTCAAGAGGCGCACCCCTTATTAAAAACAGGCGGTTTTTTGTGCCTGGAGGTGGGAGCAGGGCAGGGGCCATTTATTGAAAAACGCCTGAATAAATCGAATGTGTATCAAGAGGTGATTACCGCCTGTGATACACACAATGTGGTGCGTGCATTGGCGGCACGTAAATAATCCTAAAAACCTCAGTTGGATCACCCAAGTCTGCGCAAGTCGCGGGCACGTCTAGCAAAAGTTAAAAATTTCGAACAACCAATAAGGTTGCCCTTTATTTTTAACTTTCACTATCCGCACCCGTGCCTTACACAGCTTTTGGGCGCTCAACTGAGGTTTCTAGGATAATATCCAACTTTTTTGGCGCAGCAGGGCTGCCCCTATTCGGAGTTTTTATGAGTCAAGACACACCCGCACTGGCCGATGCACTCGCCTTTGACCCCGCCGCTGAAGTGGCGCGCATTGGTGTGCGTTTGCGCGAATTATTGCGCAGCAAAATTAACCGCAGAGGTTTGGTGATTGGTATTTCTGGCGGGGTGGATAGCGCTGTGTGTGCTGCTTTATGTGTGCAAGCCATTGGCGCTAATAAAGTATATGGTTTATTGATGCCGGAGCAGGATTCCGCAGCGGGTACTACACCATTGGGTGAGGTGGTGGCGCAGCATTTGGGGATTAATTACGAAATTAAAAATATATCCTCAACCTTGGCGGCTATTGGGTGTTATGAGTGGCGCGATGCGGCGATTAAAAAAATATTTCCCGCTTATGATGGCACTTGGAAAAATAAAATAGTCATTGAAGGCGGTGCTGAGGGAAAAATTAATCATTTTAAATTAATTGTGCAATCCCCCGATGGCGCGTTGCACTCGGCCATAATGCCATTAAGTGAATATTTGACTGTGGTGGCGGCGACTAATTTTAAACAGCGCATCCGCAAAGCTACTGAATATTTCCATGCTGACCGATTAAATTATGCGGTGATTGGCACACCTAACCGGATGGAATATGACCAGGGTTTTTTTGTTAAAGGGGGCGATGGGTTGGCGGATATAAAACCGATTGCGCATTTATACAAAACCCAAGTGTATGCACTGGCGCGTTATTTAAAATTGCCCGATGCTATTTGTAATTCAATTCCCTCAACGGATACCTATAGCTTGCAACAAGGCCAGGATGAATTTTATTTTGCCTTGCCGTACCAGCAAATGGATATTGCACTTTGGGCGTATAACCATCAGGTGCCGGCAGAAGACGTGGCGCAGGAATTAGGCTTGAGTGTGGATAAGGTGCGTTATGTTTTTAAGGATATTGAAAATAAACGCAAAACCACGGCGTATTTACATTTGTCGGCGCAGTTGGTGGAGCCGGTTGAGTGGGTGGTTTAACCTAAAAACCTCAGTTGAATCACCCAAGTCTGCGCAAGTTCTCAGGCTTCGCTAGCAAAAGTTAAAAATTTTGAACAACCAATAAGGTTGCCCTTCATTTTTAACTTTTACTATTCGATACCCGTGGTTTACACAGCTTTTGGGTACTCAACTGAGGTTTCTGGGGTTATGGTTGATCCGGTTTCCAGGCTAATTCAATTTATAACCAACGCCATAGACCGCTTTTATGTATTTGGAATCATTCGTTAAATTAATTTTTCTACGCAAATTTTTAATATGAAAATCTACCGAGCGGCTGTAGGATTCTGTGTATTCTGCGTGGCTTCCATCTAGTAATTCCTCGCGAGAAAAGACTTTGCTGGGGTAAGACATAAACAGGCTGAGCAAATTGAATTCAATGGCTGTCAGCTCAACCACCTCGCTGTCCACAGTGACGATTCGCTCATCTAAATTTAAACAAATTACGCCCCGCATGATGCAATGTATTTGTGCCGCAGCGGAATTCGCTCGGCGCAAAATAGCTTTTATTCGCGCCATCAACTCGCGGGGATTAAATGGCTTGCAGAGGTAATCATCCGCGCCTTTGGCAAAGCCGTGTAACCGCTCTTCGTCAGCGCCACACGCCGTAACCATGATAATCGGCGTTGCCGATAGCGCCCTAATTTTCTCGCATACCGTGGTGCCGTTTAGTTTCGGTAACATGATGTCTAACACGACTAAATCGGGGTGATATTGCTCGAACAACACCATAGCTTCTGTGCCACTGTAGGCTTTGTGGTAATTAAAATTTTCCAGTTCCAAATACCTGCAAATAAGATCCACGATGCGCTCATCGTCATCGGCTACCAATATTGTTTTATTTATTATCGCTTTATTCATGAGACTCTTCCAAACACAAAGGGAGCAAAATACGCAGGCACAATCCACCGCGTGTGCCTGAAATTGCACTTATTTCTCCTTTGTGCGCATTGATGATTTCTTTGCAAATGGCCAAGCCTAAGCCTGCACCACCAGACACTTTGCGCAGATCCGCACTGGTGCTGTAATAGCGATCAAAAAGCTTAGGCAGTAGGTCATCCGGCACCCCCGGCCCGGAGTCTTCTAATTCCAATAGGGCTTGCCCATCAATTTGCTCAAGTCTCACCCATAATTCACCGGGTGAATCCATATAGCGCAGGCTGTTTTCAAAAATATTATCCAATACTTGGGTCAGCCGATCGCCGTCCCCATTAATTTGAATAAAATGCGCATCATAATGTTCATTGAGAATTATTTGATTGTTTTTAAATTTACTTTGATAGCGCTTTGCTTGGTTTTCTATAAGTGGTTTTAACGCGATTAGTTTCCGATTGATTTGAAGCCCTTTCCTGTCAATTTCACAAAGGTGATACAGATCATCTGCCATGCGTTTAATGTGATTTACTTCGTTTTGTAGGAAACTTGCTGTGGATTCGTCGCACTTTGATAAATTATCACAAATTGCAAAAATCTCCCCAACCAAAAGGGTAAGCGGCGCCTTCAATTCGTGGGACACATCCATTAACCATGCTTTTTGTTGTGTCTGGTAAAATTCTAGTTCAGTTGAGATGGAGTTAAAGCTTTGCGCCAGCTCTTGTAATTCATCATGGGTGCTGATTTTTATGACATGTTTAAAATTGCGCCTGGATATTTGCTGCGCTCCATTTATCAATTCTCGAATGGGGAAGGTAAAGTGACGCGACAATAAAAAACTTAATAGGGTTGACGCTATGCCACCGATGATGACTGCCCAATAAACTATATTCAGCTGTTGATCAAAAAAATATTGTTGCAGCGGCAGCATGTCCACATTGATCTTTCCTGTGCGCAACCAGCCAATGACCTTCCCGTTTAATTTTATTTTTTGATAACTGGCGTCAGCATTTAATATTTCCGCTTCGATCAAGGGGTTTTTATTGGCGTCCAATAGCGATAGTCTCTGAAAAAAAGTTCCAAAGGGAAGCTCCCATTTTGGATTTTCAATTTGGTCTGGCGAGGATGGGTTGATTTTTTTGTCGGTGTGCGCATCTATTGTTTTCATAAGAGAAAAAAACACAGCGAAAAATTGATCGTCAACTGTTTTTTTCCACTTGGCGTGGTCGTTGATATAAAAATCCCAGGAGCCGTTTTTATTATACTGTGCGCTAAGCTCTTCTGAGAGGTGTTCCAGTACATCCGAGTCAATGCCGTTCAGCGCATTACTGTATAGGCTCTGGCTGATAAAATAACTTAGGCTTACAAAAGCCATTGTAAGGGAAAGTATTATGCCTGCATTTGCCAGAAGCAATTTATGGATTAATTTAAATTTCATGGGGCAAAATCTCTAAAAATAATATTTGGGCACATTCGCGTTTCTTTTTAAAAGAATAGCGCGGCAACTACAAAAAATTCAAATGCCAATGGCGTGTGCCATAGGTCTCATTTTGTAAACTTCAAATTCTGGCGCCCAACATCCTCACGGGTTTCTCACAATTGCTCTTTATAGTCCGCACTGCAACACGATGCAGCCTGAATTTAATCCGCTGTTCAATTTGAAAAAATTCGATATTCCATTATCCGATGCGGGATTTCACAACAACCTAGACTTAATACAGGTAATTATTATGGGCATTTTAGTAAACTCTATTTTTCCTCGCGGGGTAGCGCTTGGCGCCGCATCACTGTTAGCTGTTGCTATCATGTCCGGCTGCACCGGAACGACTAACAGCTCGTCGTCCTCTTCGTCTAGCTCTAGCAGTTCTACAACATCCAGCACTAGCAGCTCAAGCTCTTCGTCTTCTTCTTCATCCAGCAGCTCAAGCTCATCGTCGTCCAGCAGCTCCAGTTCATCCTCTTCCAGCTCCTCATCAGGAAATTTAATCGGCACTCGTCCTGCCACTGGGCAAAAACAAATTTCCGTCGGCGGCAAAAACCGAACATACAACCTCTATGTGCCCAGCACCTACCCTACGAATAAACGTGTTCCGCTGGTGTTGCGTTTTCATGGTTTGGGTGGAAGTGGGAGTTCAGAAATTAGCTCTACAGGCTACCGCAGTATTGCTGACCAAGAAGGGTTTATTCTTGTTGCACCCACGGGCGCAGCAGGCAGTGCGGGCGCGGCGTGGAACGTAGGCACTTGTTGTACCAGTGACCGCAGCGTTGACGATGTTGCATTTGCCAAGGCCATTGTTGAAGACGTTAAAAAAATAGCCAATATCGATACTTCCAGAATATACGCGACTGGGTTTTCTATGGGCGGCGGCATGACCCACTATCTTGCCTGCCACGCCTCGGATGTGTTTGCCGCTTTCGCGCCTGAAGCGTTTGATTTACTTAAAGAAAACGTTAATCAGTGCAAGCCTGGCCGCGCAGTGCCACTTCTGAGCCAACGCGCTTCAAACGACAGTTTAGTGAAATACGCAGGCGGGGAGGATTGCCTAACGGGTGTGTGTATTAACTTCCTTGGCGCCGTGGCTACTAATACCGTTTGGAAAGAAAAGAATACGTGTACCGCCCAAACCACCACACAGGGGCAGTGTGTGATCAATACACAATGTACTAATGGTGTTGAAGTGGGGCTGTGTACTAACACAGGCGGCCATGCGCCAGCCAGTGCTTCGACAGGATGGAGCTTCTTGAAGAAATTCACCTTGCCCTAAACCTAGAAACCTCAGTTGAATCACCCAAGGCTGCGCAAGGACTTGGCGCAGCGGCCTAGGTTGGGGTGATAAACCTAACATTCTAGTCATCAAAAAGGACAGAGTTTTAATCTGCTCTCCCTGCGAGATGGAATGTTGGGGTTTTCACCCCAACCTACATGAAGTTTCTAGCCGTTCTCCCCCATCAACCGCAACAACGTAATTTCCGACGGCGCGCCGAAGCGTTTGGGCGGCCCCCAATATCCGGTGCCACGGCTGGTGTACACCCAGAGTTGGTTTAGGCGGTGCAAGCCTGCGGTGTAGGGTTGTTGTAATACCACAAATAAATTCCACGGCCAGAATTGCCCGCCGTGGGTGTGGCCGGAGAGTTGTAGGTCGAACCCGGCGGCTGCCGCAGCGGGTGCGGATCTCGGTTGGTGGGCGAGCAGAATTTTGGGGAGGCCCGCCGGGCTGCCTGCTAGGGCGGCGGCGGGGTCGCTGCGCTGGGCGGGGTCGAAGGTGTGGGCGCTGTAATCCGTCACGCCTGCTATTACTAACTGCGCGCCCCGGTGTTCGAGGACGCGGTGTTCGTTCATTAAGCCGTGCAGGCCCAGGCGTTTAAATTCCGCCATCCATTCCGCCGCGCCGGAGTAATACTCGTGGTTGCCGGTGACAATAAAAGCGCCGTGGCGCGCAGTGAGCTGGGCCAACACGGCGGTGTGAGCGGAAAGCTGCGCCACGCTGCCGTCTACTACATCGCCGGTGATGGCGATGAGGTCGGCATTCAGGCTATTAACCCGCTGCACAATG
>JBEGTZ010000218.1:0-20585 GCA_041179125.1 Pseudomonadota bacterium
CGTCGGTATTTTTCGCTAACAAATCCAAAGGTGCCGCTATGAGCACCACGCCAACAAACGCCGTGAGCACAAAAAAAATGTACTTTAAATGGTTCCTTGTAAAAAAATAGTTAAATGAAAACATACTGATAATCTCGATTAATAAAAAATACAGAATTAGAAATAACAACCTAAAAATTTTAAAGCGGGCGCAGGTTCGTTAATAATTGCTGGAATGCAAGTTGAATAACTTCGCGGGCCACCTGTTCCGAGGCTTCGGTATTTTGCTGCAAATTAATAAGGGAGGCGCCCACTACGGTTGCGCGCAATAAATGCAGTTGGCATTCATCCATTTGAAAACCTAAGTGTGTGAACAGTGCGCGGAAATGTTGCCGTGTGCTGACATCGGACGCCACAAACCAAGCGGCTAAAGCGGGGTCTTCATCGCCCGCCAAAGTGAGGGCCAACATGATGCGCGGAATATTTTTGGCCAGTGCAGAATTCACTACTATGTCTTGCAGGCGCGTAATGGTGAGCGGCTCGTTGGAGGTCATCATTGCCTGGGTTATTTGTGTTTTGCTTTCTTCCACCACGGCTTTAAGTAAATCGCTGCGGGTGGGAAAGTGGTAGGTGAGCAACCCTTGACGCAGGCCCGCAGCCTCGGCCACGCGGGTTTGTGTTAATGCCTGGTAGCCGAAGTCCCCCAATATTTGTATGGCGGCATTGAGTATTTTTTGCTTGGTTTTCATTTGAATGGATACACCTAAACCTAAAAAATTTAGCCATAAAAATTATGACCAAACCCAGTTTAGGTACAAATACCAAAAATTGGTAGCTTTACCAAATAAATGCGGACGAACGGTAAAGGCAGCCACAACGGGTTGCTTCTAAAGCCCAGCCCCTGGTGGCCGGTTCAATAGAAATCTCAGTTGCTCCATACTGCTCCATAGATTACCTAATGCATCAGCGCTTAAAACGCGCTCGCTATGGATGCTAAAGTTTCCGCGCCAAATAACGCGCCGCATCCGGCACCCGCCGCTGATAATGGGCATTAAATAATGGCGATTGAATTATAAAATTCGCCGTTAATTCTGTGCAGGCCACGGCCACATCCCAAACGGCAGCCACCCGCAGCAATGCTTTAACATCCGGGTCGTGGGGCAGTGGTTCGAAAGGATCCCAAAAGAAAATTAATACGTCGATCTTTCCTTCGGCGATGAGCGCACCCACTTGTTGGTCGCCACCCAAAGGCCCGCTCATTAATTTTGTGAGGCTAAGCGTGGTGGCGCTTTCAATGAGTGTTCCTGTGGTGCCGGTGGCGTATAACGTGTGGTTTTTTAACGTGGCCTGATGAATTTGACACCAGTTTATTAGCTGCGCTTTTTTATTGTCGTGTGCGATAAGTGCAACTGATTTTTTAGCCGCCAGTGGTTGGGTGATAAATTCCATAAAATCCTCGCATAAATTATTAAGGGCACCTCCGGAAGTTATTGTAAATCCCGTTTAAACGGTGGCAAAGAATCTAAAATAGCTCTGCCGTATCGCTTAGATACAATACGCCTGTCCAGTAATGTCACCTGGCCACGGTCGGTTTCGGTACGCAATAAACGGCCACAGGCCTGCACTAATTTTATGGCGGCATCCGGTACGGCAATTTGCATAAATGCGTTGCCGCCCTGTTGTTCGATCCACTCGGCCATTGCCGCTTCGATGGGGTCATCCGGTACGGCAAAGGGAATTTTGGCGATGACTACGTGCCTGCAATAAGCGCCGGGCAAGTCTAGTCCTTCGGCAAAACTCGCTAAGCCGAATAATATACTGCCTTCTCCTTTATCAATTTTTTGCCGGTGTTTTTCTAATAGGCGCTGTTTACTTTCATCGCCCTGCATTAATAATTTTTGCTGCCAAACCGCCGGTAATTGCGCTTGAACTTCTTGCATTTGTTTGCGCGAGGAAAACAATACCAAACTGGCTTCGTCAGATTTTAATATTTGCGGCAATAATTGAATAATCGACTGGGTGTGCTCGTTGGCATTGGTCGCGTCGATGGCGAGTTTGGGCAAATGCAACACACCACTGTTGGCAAAATCAAAAGGGCTGGGCACTACAGAGAAGTTAGTTTCATCCGGTGTGCCTGCACGCAATTTAAAACGCTCAAAATTACCGAGTGCCGTGAGTGTGGCGGACGTTACCACGGCACCTGCGCATTTTTCCCATAAATGTTCGCTGAGTGTGTGGGAGGCTAAGATTGGGCTGGATAAAAGTTCAAAATCAACAACATCACCTTGGTTAATTAAGGTAATCCAGCGGGCCACGGGCCATTTGGGGTTGGGTGTTGATTGGGCATAACTTAACCATAATTCGCTATTACTTTCAGCGCGGGTAAGCCAACTGCCGAATAATGAAAATGCGGTTTCAACATCAATTTTAGGTACAGCGCTGTCTTCATCTTCTAATGCGTGGTTTAACTCTTTTACAATTTTATCCAATATACGAACGGTTTCGGCAAAGGCTAAATGTAATTGTTGTGCTAATACGCTTAATTCTGCCGGTACTTCGCCTTGAATAAACCGGTAACGCACGATGCTTGCGGTGCGGTCCATCTGGGCAATAAAAGGGGCTAATAAAGGTTGTACCGCTTCTAATTTAATACGCGTATTTTTTAAATGTGGCTCCAGGGGAATGGCCAGTGTTTGTACGTAAACAAGCCCACTTATGGTTTCTAGCAGATGTTTACATTGGCCTTCCACCTGGCCTAACCAGCGCACGGTGGAAATTAAACGTGTGTGGCAGGCAAAATGATTGAGGGCTTTTTCGGGTAGATGATGGCCTTCATCAAAAACATAAAATGTATTTTTAGGCGCAGGCAAAATGGCGCCGCCGCCGAGCGCTAAATCGGCGAGCACTAAATCGTGATTAGCCACCACAACGTCGGCATCTTCCAGGGCATCCCGCGCGCGGAAAAAACTGCAATTGCGCACATGGCTGCACCTGCGGCCTGTGCATTGGCGGTGGTCTGTGGTGACTTTTTGCCAGCGCTCTTGCGGTAATTCATCCGGCCAGGCGTCTTTATCGCCATCCCAGCTGCCATCACTTAACGCCGTCATCATGGTTTGAAATAATTGGCTGTCTTGTTCGGTGATGAGTTCTTCATACAGTGGAATGGTGGAGGGTGAATCGTTAGATAAAATGCGGTCTAATTTACTTAAACACAAATAACGGCCACGGCCTTTGGCCAAAACAAAACTAAATTTTAATCCTGAATATTTGGCGATATCGGGTAAATCTTTAAAGACTATTTGTTCTTGCAGTGCGATGGTGGCGGTGGAAATAACGACCTTTTTTTTGCGCGCCTTCGCCATTGGAATGGCCGATAATAAATAGGCTACGGTTTTGCCGGTGCCGGTGCCGGCCTCCACCACACACACATGATTAGCACCAAAACGCTCGCCATCTTGGGATAGCGATACGCCGCCTAAGGTGCGGGCAATTTGTGCAATCATTAATTTTTGGCCGTAGCGCGCTTGTAGCTGCAAGCTTTGCAAATACGTTCTGTAACTGGTTTGAATAATATTTTTTACGTCTTCATCCAGCATGGGAGGAAAGCTTCAGTTTTGCTACAACAGGGTTTGCATAGGCTTCGATCAATTGGCGCTGCCAGCGCGGGTCGCAACGCTTTAAGCGTTCTGTAAATAACGCGCGCTCGGCTTCAAAACCTGCGGCAGTAAACATACAGTGCTCGGCTTTTACCGGCAGCGCGGGTGTTTGCCCGGTTAGGTGCTCGTAGGCAATACAATTGGAGGGGTGTAAAACGTAGTTATTAATGATGGCGTGATCCAGCGCCTCTGTAACCTGTTCAACCGTTTCAAAACCTGGCCCTAGGGGTTCGCCAAAGGCTAAATGCACGGCGCCTTTAAACCCGGTAATTCCCTTGGCAATGCTTTGTACATCTTCCTGCTCGCCTTTTAAATAGTGACCATCTTCGGCTTTTATGGCCAATTCGCGGGCTTTGGAGTGGTCGCAAGGATCGTATTCGTAGGAGATAGAAACAGGAACGATGTGTGTATTCGCAATGTAGTCGCTAAATGACGCTGTTTTATCTTTGTGCAGCGCTAACATGCTAATAATCGCCGGATTGGTTTTGTCGTTACCGTCTTTAGCGCGCCCTTCGCGTTGGGCAATCCAAATATTGGAGCGCTCTTCGTGCATCGAGAACTGAATATAGTGGGAGAGTTTTTTGGCGACTTTGAGTTTTTCACGCGGGGCAGTGGCAGAACGGTTAACAATGAAGCTTTTGTTAAGGCGCATTAATTCTGAGGCGAAGGGTTTGGTTAAAAGGTTGTCGCCAATGGCGATGCGCAGCGTTTGATAGCCCCCATGAAATAAGGCCCAATTAACAAATGCTGGGTCCATTGATATGTCGCGATGGTTGCTAATAAAACAATAGGCACTATTCTTATCCAGCCGCTCAAGGCCTGAGATGGTTAAATGTGTGATGGTTTTTTCTAGCATTTGGCCCATGTAATATTCAATGCGATGCTGAAAAGCAAACACACTGGTAATACCGTCCACCTCACGCGCTAACCGTTTTTTAACCAGCGGCCGCAACAGCGCGCGTATGGGTTTTAACCAAATGGGCAATTTAAGGCTGGCAACGGTATCTAAAAATTCAGCGTCATTTAACAGGCGCTCTAACGTGGGTTGCACTTCGTCATCGTTATAAGGACGAATATCATCGAAATCAGACATAACGGCACAAAATTAGCTAGGTAAAAAGGCGGCACACGATACCGAAAAGGCTCATCAATTGCCACCGGTTTAAACAGTGCGTGCCCCCGCAAAAATTGCACGCCCGCTTGCGGTTTTTGTTGGTGAGTGACCGCTTGTCGCTTTTCATCTGGCAAGGCTCTGTTTACGGGCCGGTATCACAAGGGACGCATCCTCGACGTGTTAGGATGCCCGACTTAACTTTGCATATAATCCCAATTAAGTGAAATGCAATGACAACATCGTTAAAACCGCTGACCGCTCCAGCCAGATCGCTAAAAATCTTACTGGTTGAAGACAGCCCAACACTCCGCCATGTACTCACGGGCGATATCAGACATGCAGGCCACGAGGTGATCATCGCGCAGAGCGGTGAAGAGGCGCTGCAAATTGTGGAATCCACCCCTGTGGATATGATCCTAATGGACGTGGAAATGCCGGGCCTGGACGGCTTTGAAACCACTCGTTTAATCCGGGAAATGCTGTCAAACCATTGGATCCCCATCATTTTTGTTACCGGTAAAGACAACGACGAAGACTTAGCCCAAGGCATTGATGCGGGCGGTGACGACTACCTGATCAAACCGGTTCGCCGCGTTATTCTGCAAGCTAAAATTCGTGCGATGGAGCGAATAATTGCCATTCGTGACCAATTGCGTCATGTAAACGAAGAGCTGCGGGACCTTTCTGAGCGTGACAGCCTGACCAAATTATTCAACCGCCGGGTATTTCAAGACCGCGCGGAAGAGCGCTGGAAACAATCCGTGCGCAGCCACGAGCCTATTGCTATTTTGCTGTTAGATATTGACCACTTTAAAGCCTATAACGATTGCTACGGCCATGTGGCTGGGGACGAGTGTATTTATCAGGTAGCCCATGCAATTGGCCGCTGCGTTAACCGCCCTGGGGATGTGCTTGCGCGTTATGGCGGCGAGGAATTTATTGCGCTGCTGCATAACACCGGTGAGGCCGGTGCTTGGCATGTGGCCGAGTCCATACGCGAGGCGGTGGCTGCGCTGCGCATTCCGCATCAGGACTCCCAAACAGCCGAGTTTGTAACGGTGAGCATCGGCGGTTCTGTTATTCATATTACAGCGGGCACTACCCTGCTAGGGCAAATTAGCTCTGCGGATAAATTGCTATACACCGCGAAACAAAATGGCCGCAACAGCTCGGTGATTAAAACGTTTAACCCACAAAATACGTTGCTGGTGGTGGATGCCCACGGCGGTATTGTGGATGCGGTAGACCGCGCGCTGCACGGTCAATTCAGCCTGTTATCCGCCAATAATGTAGAAACCGCCCTCAGCCAAACCCAGGCGAATCAGCCGGATATTATTGTGCTGGATGCCCAGCTGGGCGGGAATCATGCGCTGCGCCTGGTGCAAAAGTTACGCACCCAACCGGAAACCGCTCAGATTCCTATTCTGTGGGTAACAGAATACGCCAGTGATTTTGTTAGCCTTTCCCACAATCAAAATTACCGTATTGATGGCTTTATCAATAAACCGATTGATGGCAATAAATTAATTGCGAAGGTTGATAGTTTGTTGAAGTAGTTTTTGAAGCGCTTTGCAATGGGTTTATCAATCACTAAAAACCGGCAAGCCGGTTTTTTTTATTGTTTGTAAATTACAGTAACCACCGGGGTTTTTGGCCAAATATTGCTGGTGGTAGGGTTCGGCAAAATAAAATTCATCTGCCATTTTTATCTCCGTGATAATTGATTTTTCCTCTCCCAATAAAGCTTGATAACGGTTTTTTGTTTTTTCAGCTGTTTCCAATTGCGCGTCATTAAAACAATAAATACCCGAGCGGTATTGGGTGCCTATATCGTTTGCCTGCTGCATCGGCGTGGTGGGGTTGTGGTGCTGCCAAAAAATGGCGAGCAAAGCCTCAAGGGTTAGGTGTTCAGGCTGATACACCACCAATACCACTTCATTATGGCCTGTCAAACCGGAACACACTTCCTCGTAGGTGGGGTTGGGGGTAAAGCCTGCGCTGTAGCCCACCGCTGTTACCCAAACACCTGGCAACGGCCAGAACACCCCCTCCGCGCCCCAAAAACACCCCATGCCCAACAGAATGCGCTGGCAGTCCGCAGGATAGGGGCTGTGCATGGAGCGCTTTAAAACAGCGTGTTCTGGCGGCACGGGCATTTTTTCATCACGCCCTTTTAAGGCGGCATCCGGCGTGACCATCTGTTGTTTTTTGCGCTCAAAGCTCCACATAAGGGGCACCTGTATCCAAAATAATAGCGTTGACGTTATAGGGGTGTGGCACTGACCAGTTTTCAACCGCTACGGTGTTTGCGGCCTCTTGTTGCAGTAGGGTTTCGACGACTTGAATAAAAGGCGGGCGGCCCGGATCGGCAATGATGGCGCGCCGCTTTAGCTGTTGAATGTTTTCAATTAACGGCAACAATTGCGCCGCCTGCTCATCCCAAAAACAAATGTCACTGCCGATAATCACATCAAACTGCGTTAATTGTTCGCGGGTAATGGCGGCGTAATCGGCGATCCAGGGTGTGATGTTTACTTCGTTTAATTCGGCATGGAGGTGTAAATAGGGGAATACGGCGGGGTCGACATCCAGTGCAGTGACTTGGGCGTTAAAGTTTTTTGCGCAGTAGATACCAACCAACCCCCAACCTGCACCCAGCTCTAAAATGCGTAGGTTATTCGACAGCGGAAATTCCGTTAAATAATCCAGCAATACACTGGCGCTGCGCCAAACTTTTTGCCCGTGTACCGCACAGCGGTGCTGGCGTTTTAACTGTTGGATGCGTTTATCCCGTGCCGTTAAGAGTTGTAAACCTAATAAATTTCGCATGGGCTCGCGTGCCGTGATCAACCAAAGAACCGATTACACCGTGAAGTTTGCTTTTGGGCAAGGCGTTTTGATTTTATTACGTTAGGGCACCTTGCGGAAATTTAATGTTCGCGATGATCGCGAGGCATTTGGACGACCCCACGGATGGGGGAGGTAGAATTTCATCAGGAATGAAATCGAGAGCGACGCAGGATGCCCAAGCCGAGGATGCCCAAGCCGAGGAAATGAGTTTATGCCGTATAAATGACCGCCTGAGTACGCAAATAACGAAGCGAGCACGCGAACTGTGGATTTCCGTAAGGTGCCCTGTAGGCAATAGTGGGTGGCCTTGGCATAATCCCCCCCTAACTCTGCGGATCCGATACCTTCATGCCAAAAGTTGCCCACCCTTATTTTGCCGCCGTTGATTTAGGTTCAAACAGCTTTCATCTTTTAATCATGCGGCTTCACCAGGGTGTGTTGGAGGTGGTGGACCGGGAAAAAGATATGGTGCAGCTTGCCCTGGGGCTTACACCTCAAGGTGGCCTCACCCCAACGGCGCAAAAACGTGCTTTAACCTGTTTAAAACGCTTTGGTGAGCGCTTGGCGAATATCCCACCGGAGCAAATTCGCGTTGTCGGTACCAAAACCCTGCGTGCCGCCGAGCGGGCTAAAGGGTTTATGAAACACGCAGAAGAAACCCTCGGCCACACCATCGAAATTATTTCCGGCTTTGAAGAGGCCCGCTTGGTGTATAACGGCCTGGCCCACAGTGTGGCCAACGATAACTACAACCGGCTGGTGATTGATATTGGCGGCGGCAGTACAGAGTTAATTATTGGCCGAGATGCCACGCCCCACATCTTAGAAAGTTTAAATATTGGTTGTGTCACCGCCAGCCAAATCCTTGGCAAAGAAAAAATCACTAAAAAATCCTATCAACGCGCTTATTTAGCTGCACAAGCACAAATTGAACAGGTGCGCCCCACCTACCTCAAAGCCGGTTGGGACATTGTGTATGGCACCTCCGGCACCATGAAAGCCATTGCCGAAGTGCTGGCCAGCACCCAGGGCAACGCCATTATTTACAAAGATGCTTTGTGTGCATTGGCGCAGCAACTGGTAAAAGATGGCCGCATTCACTACCCGAAGTTAGGTGCCGCCCGGCAGTCTGTTTTGCCCGGTGGCATTGCCGTACTACATGCCTTATTCGATGAATTAGCCATTGATAAAATTCATATCGCCGATGCAACACTTAAAGAAGGGCTTATTTACGATTTGGTGGGCCGGTTTGACAACGAAGACGCGCGGCCATTAAGTGTTGAACGCTTACAAAAACAATATTACGTGGATACAGCCCAAGCCAACCGAGTAGCGCAATGCGCTTTGGCACTTTGGCGACAATTAAAAACCCCTACCATTCCTGCGGTGTCGCGCACTAAATTACTCACCTGGGCTGCGTTATTACACGAGGTGGGGCTTGCGATTTCCCATTCTGGCCACCACAACCACGGCCACTATATTTTAGAAAATAGCGATTTAGCCGGGTTTGGCCGTTATGAACAAAATTTATTGGCAGCGATGGTGCGCGGGCAACGCAAAAAAATACTCAGCAGTGGGCTTGGCCCTATTGAACCGCAAACATTAACCGCCTTGCTGCCGCTGCTGGTGTGTTTGCGCCTGGCGGTGTTATTACATCGGCGCCGGGAGGATTTACCGTTTGTGCCTAAAATCTCCCAACGAGGTGGGCAACGTTTTTATTTACGCTTCCCAAGCCAATGGTTAAAACAACATCCACTCACAACGGCAAGCCTGAGTATTGAAGCTGAAACACTGGCCGTAGCCGGATTGCATTTAGGGTTTCATTAATATGCTGCAATTAATTTTAATTATTGGCCTGCTGGCTGCGGTTTATTACCACTTTAAAATTAAACCCCAGCCTAAAACCGAACAAAAAAAAATGCTGTGGCGCACCGGTTTATGGGCGCTGGCGGCGCTGGTGATTTTGGGCGCCGCCAGCGGGAAAATTCACTGGTTGGGCGGCATGGCCGCAGCCGCATTTGCCCTATTGCGTTCAGGTTTATTTACAGGCCTTACCCTGGGGCGTTTTTGGCTGGCAAAAAATGGCGGTGTGGCGCGTTTTAATACGGAACATATCGCCGCGCAATTGGATGTGAATCAATTAAATTTAAATGGCCATATTAAAAAAGGCCTCTATGCCAACCACACACTGGAAACACTGGATAAAAGCCAGCTGGAAGAGTTGCTGGGTTTTTATCAAACCTGTGATAAAAAATCTTACTACCTGATAAAAACCTTGTTACAGCGACGCGGCTTTTACCATGAACAGCACCAGCAGCATGAACAACACAAAGAAGTGGCAAGCATTTCCGACCTGCAAGAAGCGCTGGATATTTTAGGCCTTACAGGGACACCGACTAAAGACGATATTTTAGCGGCCCATCGCCGGTTAATTCATAAATTACACCCAGACCGGGGCGGCAGTGATTATTTAGCGAGCCAGGTGAATGCGGCGCGGGATCAGTTGTTAAAACAGGTTGATAACGCTTAAGCAGCCGTGAAATACCAAGCAAGGCGCGATGAATCGCGCCTCTACGTGGGAAATGGTGCGGAGGTTTAATCTGCTAGGTTTGCGCTAAACCCTCACGCAATAAAATCCCCCTGTAAGGTAAGCACCAGCCTGCGCGCTCCGCCTTGGTTGCGGTGTTCACACAAATAAATGCCTTGCCAGATACCCATTTGTAATTGCCCGTTGGCCACCGGGATGGTAAGGCTGGTGCCTAAAATGCTCGCTTTTATATGTGCGGGTAAATCGTCTGGGCCTTCGTCGTTGTGTTCGTAAGCTCGGCCATGTTCAGGAATTAACTGGTTAAAAACGCTTAAAAAATCCCGCCGCACACTGGGGTCGGCGTTTTCGTTTATACATAAGGATGCAGAGGTGTGTTGAATAAATATATGCAATAAACCGACGCGTACTTGCATTAATTGCGGCAGTGCGGCGGTGATTTCTGCGGTGACTAAATGAAAGCCGCGCGGACGGGCTTTAAGGCTGATGTGTTGGGAATGCCACACGGTTAAAACCCTTCTGAATGGGTGTCGCAGCTAGTCACCCACCAGTGTGGTGGGCTGAGCAAATGTGCTTGTAATTCGTGATCTTTTACTGCCACACCGAATAAATGGCCGTCATCGCGGAATGTAAAACCGAAGGGAATTAAGAGGTGTTGCCAGGTTTCGTTGTGGGCGGTAAAACTCACCACACTCACATTGGCGGCGCAGGCTATTTCTAATAAAGAAGCCAATAACGCCTGTAACCCTTTTAAATCGCCAGAGGCAGCAAATAAATCGTCGATGTGTAAAACGGTTTGGTCTTTTATATGGTAAATGGCGTAAGCGGATAATTCACCGCTGCACAATAAACCCAAGGCTTGGTAAGTGCGGCGCGGGTTGCGCATAAAACGCCAATCCAAAAAATCCGCTGAGCGCTTGCGCATAATCCAGTGTGTTTGGTTATAGCTATTTATGAGTGTTTCCAGTGCGGGCGCGTGTGCGGCAAAATGCTCCAGCGGCGCAAATTGCCCGGTGTGTTTTTTCCCGCAGGTGATCCATTTGCGTTTTAATCCCAGGCCTAAATCAACCACAGCGGCCACCATAGGCAATATAAAAGGCGGAATTCTAGCCTGTAAATAACGGCTGCTACGCAATAGATATTTCCAACTGCCCAAATCGGGCATTGGGGTAAATAATTTTTGCACGATGACTTTTGAGTGTTTGGTGGCGCCCATCGCAAATAGGAGTTCATATTCCTGCGCTAAAACCATACTCATCCACACGCCTAAACCCAGGCCATCTAGGCGTGTGCAGACTAATAAATCCAGCGGATTGTAGGCGTCGATACGCTCGCATTGGCAGGTGAATTCGGCGTAATCCAGGCCGATCATGCCGAGAATCTCGCCGTCTATTTTGATTATCCATAAACGGTTAAGCGCGGCGGTACGGTTGCCGGAAAAATCGTAGCGCCAGCGCAAATAGGTTTCATCTTGCCAGGCGATATGCCTACCGAGGTATTCCTGCCGAAACGCTTTAATAGCCGACATGTCCGCATCCAGGGCGGGGGCAAAGGCTTCTTTCAGCGCCTCAGGCGTGATGCTAAGGCTGCGGGCAATTAATTTAGAAATTTTTTCAAACGATAACACCATAGCTAAGCACTGATATGTCCGTGATCGCGCAGTATTTGCAGAATGTCGTCAACTGACTTCATTTGTTCGAGCTGGGGCTGGCTTAATAAAATGCTGAATCGATCGTCAAATTCAGCCATTAAGCTCAGCACCCCCATAGAGTCCCAACCGCGCACATTGTCTTTAAGTGTGGCGGGCGTGAGGGTGTCGGGTGCTTCGAAAATTTCGGCAATAAGGGTGAGGGCTTCTGCTTGGTTCATAGGGTCTACCTTGATGTTGGGCTTATGGGGTGCAGTTATTGCGCACTGTAACCGCCGTCGATAATTAATTCCGTGCCAGTTATCCAGGTGTTGTGCGGCGATAATAAAAAACACGCCGCCCGTGCGATTTGCTCGGGGCTACCTGGGCCTAGTGGGTGTTTGGCGAGTATGGCCGCCAAGGCCGCTTCTGAAAGCTTAGCCTTTTCTAAGGTCATTGCCGTGGCCACAAACCCCGGCGCCAAACTATTTACACGGATGTTCCTCAGGGCCAGCTCCACCGCTAGGGCGCGGGCGGCGCCGCTTAGGGCTGCTTTGCTGGCGCAGTAAGCGGATTGCCCCGGTGCGCCCAGGTTGGCGTAAATGGAGCTAATAAACAGCAGGCTGCCCTGCCCTGGCATGTGGGTTTTAAGGCTGGCAATGCGGGCTATCTCTAAGGCGGCGAGGAAGTTCACCTGCATTTGCTGGGCGCTGTTAGCCGGTTTCATCAGTTTGAGTGGGCGGGTGTCCACGCTGCCTGCACAGTGGCAAAAACCGTATAAATCACTGGGCAGCCAAGGGTTGAGGGCGGCTTCTATCGGTTCGCAGCTGGATAAATCTAATTCTAAAGAGTGGTGCTCGCCGGGCAGGCTGCGGGCGAGGCATTCTAATTGTTCGTGATTGCGGCCTGTGAGGTACAGGCGTGCGCCTTGGGCGGCGAGTTGCTCAGCAATGGCGCGGCCTAAGCCTGAGGTGGCGCCGGTTAGCAGGATGGCGCAGCTTTTAAATTCACTCACCACAGGAAACTCCGATCAGCGGTTCGCTCAGTTCGCTGTGCAGCAATGGCGCGCAGGCGGGCAGTTCGACCAGTGCAGAACCCCAAGACAAACCCACGCCATAACCGAGCAAGAGGGCTTTGAGGGATTCAGTGCGCTCAAGCGGCAGCGCTTGGGTGAGGGTGAGCGGCACCGAGCAGCCACCGGTATTGCCAAATTGCTCCAGGATAATCGGCGTGCGCGCTTCGGGCAGGCCGCATTTTTTAGCCAGGTGTTTCATCATAAATTGGTTGGATTGGTGGAAGATAAAATAGTCCACGTCCTCCACGGTTTGCGCGGCCTGGGCCAGGGTGTCGCTGATTAAACCGGGCACCCGCTCCAGGGTGAAGTTGAACAGCGCCGCGCCGTTCATGGAGACACAATAATCACGCGGGTTGTCGCTAAAACGGGTGCGGAACCCGCCGGCGGGTATGATCAGTTGGTCAAAGCCCGTGCCGTCGCTTTGCAGGTTAAAAAACCAGGGCGTAGCGCCTGGGCTGTATTCAAGTGCGGTGGTGGTGCCCGCATCGCCAAACAACAAACTGGTGCCTCGGTCCTCGGCGCTGGTAAATAAACTCGGGGTGTCGCCCTGGCAGAGCAGCACACGCTTGTGGCCGAAGTTCAACATCATAGCCGCCACTTGCAGGCCGTAGGGGAAGCCGGAACAGCCCAAGCCAATGTCCATCACCGCGCAGTGTGTAGACAGGCCTAAATCCCGGTGCAGCAGGCTTGCGGTGGAGGGTAGGAAATAATCTGGGCTTTGGGTGACGAGAATCAGCGCGTCGATGGAGTCTGCCGCCCAGTTGAGTTTAGCCATAAGTTGGCGCGCGGAGGCCAGGCACAAATCGCTGGTGCAGATACGGCCATCGGATACATACCGGTAGCGAATACCCGCCAACTGCACGGTTTTGCGCAATTCCGCAGCGGGGTATTCGCCCTCTAAACTGAGGTTGTCGATGCGACCGCTCGGAACCGCAGTGGCCACGCCTGCGATGGTGCAATTGGGGATTTGGCTTTGCGACATGGGGTGCTCCTCCTAAAAGATTTATGGCTGGTGTTCCTACAGCTTAACGGACGGTTTAGCAATTAAAAGGCCAGAACGTAAAATCCTGTGGTTAGCTTGTTGGGTGTTAGTGATTAAGGCTTCCGCAAAGGCCGCCTTGGCGGCACTAAAACTGGCTCAACCTGTTGTTTTAAATAATGAAAATTAAAACCCTAGCGGGCGCTCAGGTTTTTAATTTTTGCTGGAAAAACTGCCCGAGGATCCACAAATTGACGCAGATAAACTGTGGTTTTAAGGGCTGGCTACAAAATAAGTAAAAACACTCGACATTAAGCCTGGGTAAATACCTTGTGTAATGACAAAAACGGCACCTGCTTTATCGCGTGTATCAACCAACGGGCTTGGGTTGGAACACCTGGATGCGCCGCAAAAACATGTGGGACGACCCCAAGGATGGGGGAGGTAGAATTTCATCGGGATGAAATCGACGACCCCATGGATGGGGGCAATGTCATTAAGAGACCTTTGCACGAATTAGATTTTGTTTATTTTTGCCCCGTCATTCCCGCGAAGGCGGGAAGCCAGCTCTTGATTTCATTAGGTATTTTGAATAGCTAGATAAGCTTCGCTGGACTGACGGCTCCCGCCTTCGCGGGAATGACGATAGATTTTGTTTCGTGCAAAGGTCTCATTAAGATAAGGACTCATGCTCAAGCACTAACTAAAATTCCCCTCCTCGGAGGGGTGGCAGGCGCAGCCTGACGGGGTGGCCGTATTGCACGGGAACACTCTGCTGTGACAGAAAGAAACCACCCCACCCCTTTCGAAGGAGGGGAATGGGTGAATGGCAGTCACCCCACAATCAAGCGACACCAACACTCACCCGCCAGCAAAAATCCAGGGAGCATTTACCCCCGTTTCTGAAGGCTACGAACTACACCCGCTCAATCAAAGTAGCAATGCCCTGCCCCATGCCAATACACATGGTAGCCAGGCCGCGTTTGCCGCCCTGTTGGTTCAAAACACTGATTAACGTGCCCGTAATACGCGTACCGGAGCAGCCAAAGGGGTGCCCCAGGGCGATGGCACCACCGAACAGGTTCACTTTGGTGTCCATAGCCGCAAGCAAACCCAAGTCTTTTAACACCGCCAAGGCCTGGGCGGCGAAGGCTTCGTTTAGCTCCACGGCGTCTATGTCGTTCATCGTCAAGCCCTGCGCTTTGAGCAGTTTTTGGCAAGCGGGCACCGGGCCGTAGCCCATGATGGACGGGTCAACGCCCACTAAACTCCAGCCCACTACTTTGGCCTGTGGCGTTAACCCCAGTGCGGCGGCTTTTTCAGCGGACATTACCAACATGGCCGAGGCGCCGTCGGTCACTTGGGAGGAGCTGCCTGCTGTAATGCTGCCGCCATTGGGGTTGAAGGCGGGCTTCAAACTGGCCAAGGCTGCAAGCGTGGTGTCGGCGCGAATGGTTTCGTCCTCCACCACCATCACCGGGCCGCCCGCTTCGTTGTGGCCGGGCGTGGGGATTATTTCCCGCCCAAAACCGCCGCCCGTGCGCGCGGCATGGGCGCGCAGGTGGGAGCGCAGGGCGAAGGCGTCCATTTGCTCGCGGCTGATGCCGTGCAGCAGCGCCAAATATTCCGCCGTAAGCCCCATAGAACCTGCGGCTTTGGCGACGGATAAGCCCAACAGCGGGTTGGGGTCGATAGACTGGTTCATGTCGATATGGCCCATGTGCTCAACACCACCGACCAAATAAACATCCCCCATGCCCGCTTTAATATTCGCAGCTGCATTGTGCAAAGCGGACATAGACGAGCCGCACAGGCGGTTGATGGTTTGGCCGGGAATGCTATGGGGCAGGCCAGCCCGCAGCAGGGCATTGCGGGCGATGTTAAAACCCTGCTCTTCCCGCTGCATCACACAGCCCCAAATCACATCGTCGATCTCTTTGGCAGGCAGGCTTGAATTGCGCGCAAGCAAGCTGGTCATCAGGTGAGCACTTAAATCATCGGCACGTTGGAAGCGAAAACAGCCGTTTTTGGCCTTGCCCATCGGGGTTCGGCAGTAGTCAACAATTACTACATCGCGGTTTGAATCGGTCATATCGCTTACCTATAGAGGATAAAATTTTTGGTTTTGGTCAAGGCGCGCTTGCAAGGAAGCAGGCAACTCATACAAAGGCCCCAAATGCGCGAAGGGCTTGGCCATAGCGAACAACTGCGGCAAGCCCAATTCATCCAGCCAGCGGAACAAACCGCCTCTAAACGGAGGAAAGCCCAGGCCGTACAGCAGTGCCATGTCGGCTTCAACCGCCGTATCCACAATGCCTTCATCCAAACAGCGGGTGAGTTCGGTGAGCATGGGAATCATCATGCGCGCCACAATCGCCTCATCACTGAGCTTCAGATGCGGCTGGCCGATGAGGCCATACACCTCGGCAGCCTGCGTTTTTTGTGGCTTGCCTTTTTTATCCGGCGTGTATTGATAAAAGCCTTGTTGATTTTTTTGCCCCAAACGGCCTGCGTTATACAGCTGCACCACACAGGATTCGTAGGATTCCTGCATCCGCTCCGGGAAGCCCTGCGCCATCACTTTTTGCGCGTGAACGGCGGTATCCATCCCCACCACATCCAACAAATAAGCAGGCCCCATCGGCCAACCCCAGCGCTCCATCACGCCATCAATGGTTTGAAAATCCACCCCATCCTTCACCAACAAACTAAAGCCTGCAAAATAAGGGAACAACACCCGGTTCACCAAAAACCCTGGACAGTCTTTAATCACCACCGCTTTTTTGCCCAGCGCGTTGGCGTAGGCCACAGTGCGCGCCACGGTGGCATCACTGGTTTTAGCGCCGCGAATCACCTCCACCAAAGGCATGGCGTACACGGGGTTAAAAAAATGCATCCCGCAGAAGTTTTCGGGCCGCTCCAGGTGTTCCGCTAAGGAAGTAATAGAAATAGTTGAGGTGTTAGAACACAGCACCGCATCAGCGCGCACTTGGGTTTCTACTTCTTTTAATACAGCTGCTTTAACTTTAGGGTTCTCCACTACTGCCTCAACCACTAAATCCACCGTGTCAAACTGCGGGTAACTTAAACAAGGCTCGATGCGGTTGAGCGTAGCGGCCATGTCACCTGCGCTGAGGCGACCTTTTTCAACCCGGCCACTCAACAGCTTAGTGGCTTCATTAATACCCAAATCCAAACCCGCCTGAGCAATGTCTTTCATCTTGATCGGCACACCACGGCTGGCCGATTGATAAGCGATGCCGCCGCCCATAATGCCCGCGCCCAACACCGCCGCCTGGGTGACTTTTTTATCGGCTTGTTTTTCCCAGCCTTTGGCTTTGCGGTTCAGCAGTTGATCCGCTAAAAACACCCCCACCAATGCGCGCGCCACCGGGGTTTTGGCCATTTCAACACAGTGTTTCAGCTCCACCGCCAAGGCTTCATCGCGCCCCAGCTTGGCCGCTTCTTGCATGGCTTTTACCGCCGCCACCGGCGCCGGATAATGCCGCCCAGCCTGGGCTTTAATAAAGGCTTTTGAAGACTCAAACGCCATTAAAGATTCCGTATTGTTGTAGTTCAGCGGGGCTTTTTTCTGCGCCCGGCGCGGAAGGTACGGCAAGTGGCCATCGGCCAGGGCGGCAAGGCAGTTAAGGGCTTCTTGCTGGAGGTTTTCCAGCGCCACAACTCCATCAACAACACCCGCTTTTAATGCCTGCGCAGCGGTTTGTTCAGCGCCCGAAGCGATCCACTCCACAGCGGTATCCACCCCCGCCAAACGCGGCAAGCGCACCGTGCCGCCCCAACCGGGAATAATGCCCAGCTTGGTTTCCGGCAAACCAATTTTTGCACTGCTGGCCATCAGGCGGTAATCACACGCCAAACACACTTCCAAACCACCGCCCATCGCGTAACCATTAATGGCCACCACCGTGGGAAATGGCAGGTCTTCTAACTGGGAAAACACATCACTATTAAATTTAAGCGCCCGGCTGATGGCATCCGTCCCCTGGGCGAATAAAGGCACAAACTCAGTCACATCAGCGCCCACATAAAACACCGATTTGGCACTGGTAAGCAGCAGGCCGCGCACATTCGGCTCTGCGCTTAACTCATCTAAAGCTGCTTTTAATTCATGGCTGGTAGCGCGGTTAAACTTGTTAACCGACTCCCCCTGCAAATCAAAAATAAGTTGCACTAGCCCGTTATCTAACCGGGTTAACGACAGAGTTTGGCCGCTAAACATCGTGTATTGCCTCATTAGCTGAATTGATCGAAACCACGTATAAAAACCGCCTGCAAACAGGCGGAAATAGTGGGGGAAGTATGGACGTTTAACCGGGTAAAAACTAGCAAGCCAGCGGATGGCCCAGCTGGAGGCCTACCGCCTAACATATCAACTTAAAAACCGATCGAAGCAAAACGTAACCGATCAAGAGGTCCGGTTTTGCTTGACCAGTACAAGCATGCTCGCCACCACCGGCCCGGACGCCCGCACGGTGCAATACACCATGGATGACCAAGCGCAAATCATCAAAAAAGGTAATCAGGCCAGCACCTTCTTTTATGGCCCCGATAAGGCCCGCTACAAACGCGTGGATACTAAAACCTCAACCAGCGGCAACAGTTATACAACCACTCTTTATATCGGCGGAGTCGAGAAAATTTATTACTCGGACGGCAAAATCGAATGGAAACGTACTATAGCCGGAGTCGGCCAGATCACCATCAAAGTGGATAACGCTGGCACAGAGGAAAGTCGCGAAACACATTATTTTCACAAGGATCATTTGGGCAGCATCCTCGCCATCTACGGTACGGATGGTAAGAGCATACGAGAGATGGCCTTCGACCCCTGGGGCCAACGCCGCACCGTCGGTATTCCCACGCCTACGCCTTTGGATTTAGGCACGCTGCAGACCAGCTACTTCAAAGATGCCAAACCTGTCACTCAGCGCGGCTTTACCGGCCACGAGATGATTGATGAGGTGGGCATAATCCACATGAACGGGCGGATTTATGACGCCAAGATTGGGCGGTTTATGCAGGCGGATCCCGTAATTCAGGATCCCACCAGTATTGGCTCACTTAATAGGTATTCCTATTGTGCGAATAACCCATTGAATGCGACGGATCCTAGTGGGTTTAGTTTTTTGAGTAAGGCTTGGAAGCAGTTGAGGCCGTTTATTGGGGCGATTGTGGCGATAGTCATGACCTGCATAATGCCCGCTGCGGTTGGTTTCTGGGCTCAGTTTGCACAGGCATCTCTAATTGGGGCTGTATCTGGAGCTGTTGGGGCTGCGGCTAATGGAGGGAATATATTAAAAGGCGCATTTTATGGAGCTTTCTCCGCCGCAACTGGAGTAGTCGGGGGGCCCTTGGGCGGGGCGCTTGCAGCGAGGGCCATCGCGGATCGCGAGGGCGGTAGTTTTGGGCGAGCATTTCTTGCTGCTGCTATAGGCGGTGCTGGCGGAGCCGGTTCTCAACCGAGCTTTACTGGTCTACTCCAGAGTGCAGTTCTTGGCGGTGTAGCCACTCGGATAACGGGAGGGAAATTTAAGAATGGGGCGGCTAGTGCGGCGTTTATGTATGCTGTGCAGGCTGGCATGTCCGAAGGGCTTGCAAAGCAAGGCCAGGTATGCGAGCCAGGCAGCAATGACGATATTAATGTGGCAGCAGCAATCGACAAGGCCAAGGAAATGACAAAGAAATCTCTTGATATGCTATCCCAGGCAAAAGCAGGTGATGCCGCAAGTCTTGCATATTTTGAGGAATACTTTGGCGAAGCAACAGAAAAGAACTTAGCTACAGTGACAAAAAAATATCAAAAAATCGAAAAAAGGCTAGCCAAAGGTGTGAAATGGGATTTTTCTGGCAAGGACGAGTTCGCGAGGGTAAACACATTTGGAGGAAAAACTGTGCATTTGGGAACGCGGTTTACATCTGCTCCTTTAATAGGACTTGATTCTCAGGCTGGCACTTTCATACATGAACTCTCGCACTGGGCGGGCACGAACGATTACGCTTACGGTGTGGCTGGGGCCAAAGGTTTGGCCATTTCAGAGCCAGGAAAAGCTATCAGGAACGGGGACAATTATGAATATTTCTCAGAGGGTTTAAAATGAAGTCTCAATATAGATTGCCTATATTTGTTTTGGTTGGGGCACTACTTATGAATAGTAATCTTGTTATGGCGAATAGCGATATATCCTGTAAAAAATTGAATGTTGAGCTAAGGCAGGATCAAGCAAAAGGGAAGGTAATTTTGGTCTACATAAATCAGTCAGATACGTCAATCGCAATCCCCAAATGGTATTTGGGGCACCCCGATAACGGAAAAATTGAGCATGACATGCTTTTTGTTAAGAATCGAAATGGGAAAAAAATGCCTTATTTTGGTGACCTAGTAAAGCGTGGCGAACCTCGCAGCGAAGATTTGATAGAGCTGAAAGCACATGAAACTATAAATTCTGTTGTGGATATTGTAACGAGTTATGCAAGATCTTCTGGCATTTATTATGTCAGTTATGATGCGTATGCACAGTTTGACCTGCTTGTTAACGATAAAAATAAAATTGGCTGTTTTCAAAAGTTGACCTCGCAGGAGGTAAGGGTAGCCTTGTAGATACCATTTCGGGAATAGATCAAGGGGTCAGAGACCTTGAAACCCATACCTAACATGATAAAAGCAATTTAAATTAATATAAAAATCCAAAAGGAGAGCTTATGGCGAGAATGCCGAGGTTGTATATGGAAGGTTGTG
>JBEGTZ010000219.1:0-2793 GCA_041179125.1 Pseudomonadota bacterium
GGGGAGGTAGAATTTCGCCTGGAGCGAAATCGAGGTAGAGCGACGCACGCCTAAATGGATTTAGGCGGTATGACCCCATGGATGGGAGAAGTAGAATTTCATCTGGAATGAAATCGAGAACGACTCAGGAGCCAAAGTCGAGGATGCCAAAGCCGCATAAGGGAGTTTATGCGTTTAAATGACCAAATTGAACACGAAAATAACGAAGCGAGGGCGCGAACAGTGGATTTCCGCAAGGTGCCCTTTTATTTAAGTGGAGTTTTGAAATGCACTGCACGGGTATACAGCGGGTTGTTTTAGGGCTGGGCAGCAATATTTTGCCGCAACAAAATTTAAGTCAAGCTATTCAATTGCTGCGCGAGCGTTTTGCACAACTTGAGTTATCCCCTGTTTATGAAACCCGTGCGGTAGGATTTAGCGGCCCGAATTTTTGGAATTTGGTGGCGGGTATCCATACTGAATTATCACTACACGATTTTTCATTATTACTGCGCGATATTGAAATGCGTGTGGGCCGCCAGCCTCAGGCACAAAAATGGGCCGACCGCTGTATTGATATCGATATTTTACTATTCGGAGATTGGGGGGGGCCTTCTGATGCGGGTGTGTTGCCCCGTGCGGATATTTTGCATTATGCCCATGTGCTGGCGCCGCTGGCGGATTTATACCCCCGCCAGCGCCATGCTAAAACGGGGGTTACTTTTGCTGAGCATTGGCAGGATTTTAGTGGTGATAAAACCGGTATTGTTCAGCGTTTTCCTGGTCATGTTTTAAGTTAAATACTCATTTATTTAATTTCAATGCGCCGGGTGGTATGAGGAACATCTTTGTGTTTGGGTGCAATTAAAGTGAGAATTCCATTTTCAAATGCGGCTGAAATATCACTATCCTCCACCTGAGGGCCAAGTTCAAAACTGCGTACATATTTCCCGTAGTGGCGCTCTTGGCAGATGATTTTATCGGTTTTTTCAGTGCTTTCTTGTTTGCTTTCTGCTTCGATGCGCAGCACACCATTATGCAAGGTAATGCTGAGATTTTCTTTTTTGCAACCAGGTAATTCCAGCGTAATTTCAAAACACGATTCCTTTTCTTTTAAATCCACTTTGGGTGCCAAAGAGCCAAAACGGCCTCCATCGTAACGGAAGGGCAGCCATGTGTGGTCAAAAAGATGTTCTAGTTCATTGCGTGTGTTGCGTGGAATTAAACTCATAGCGTGGGCCTCTTAAAGAATAAAACACATGCAGAATTTTAGCCCCCAGTGCGGTTGCTAATTTCCTGCGCTCGCTATGAGTATGGGGTTTACTTAAAAAAATTAATTGTTCCATATCAAAAAGTATTTAAACCTAAAAAAACGTCAGTGGACGCCCCGCTGAGGTTTTTAAGTTTAAGGAGGTTTTTTGGCTTATTCTGCTTGAGCTGTTTTTTTATAGAGATTAAGCACATTAATACGTTGTTTTTGGATGGCTTGGCCTAGGGCCGCATCGGTGTAACCCTGGGCGATTAACTCGCTGACTGAGATGGCGCGGCAAGCCGCAAGCGCGCCACGTAAATAATCCGCTTGGGGGTAGGGGCGCAATTCAAACCCGGTGCGCCCGCGTGCATCGGCCTCGCAGCATAAACAAAATAATTCCAAACGCTCGGGCCTGCGGAAGGCGTCTAGGCGTTGGAATAGGGTACACAGGGTTTTTGCCGTGAGTTCCAAGGCGCGATGGCAGTGGGTGTGAAATTCCGCGACTAATAAAGATAATTCCAGAATGTCTTTGGGTAAATTTAAGCGCAGGGCCAGGGATTTAATGGGTTTAATACCGGCGAGTTCGTGGCCGTGATGGCGCGGTAAAATATCAGCCGGTGTGAGTGCTTTGCCTAAATCGTGAATTAGGCTGGCAAAGCGCACGGCGGTGTTTTGGCTTAATAAACACGCCTGTGTGAGCGACATTAAACTGTGTATTCCGGTGTCGATTTCCGGGTGGTATTCAGCCCGTTGCGGCACGCCAAATAACGCGTCTAATTCTGGCATTAAACGCGCTAGCGCTCCGCATTGGCGCAATACACCAAAATAAATTTCTGGGTGCGGTTCGTGTAATGCGCGGGCGGTTTCTTTCCATACGCGTTCAGGCACCAGGTGATCCACTTCGCCTGTATTTACCATGTCGCGCATTAATTGCAGGGTTTCTTCAGCGATTTTAAAACCCAAATAAAAATAGCGTGCGTTAAAACGTGCAATACGCAAAATGCGTACAGGGTCTTCGCAAAAAGCTGGGGATACATGCCGCAGTAGGCGCAGGTGTAAATCCCGTTGGCCGCCGTAGGGGTCGATGATTGCGCCGCTGGGATCTTGGGCCATAGCGTTTACGGTTAAATCCCGCCGCAGTAAATCGTCTTCCAGGCTTACCGTGTTGTTGGTGTCAAAACTAAAACCGCCGTAGCCGGGTGCGGTTTTGCGCTCTTGTCGGGCGAGTGCGTATTCTTCGTGGGTTTTTGGGTGCAAAAAAACAGGGAAGTCTTTTCCTACCGGTGTATAGCCCAAGGCTAATAATGCCTCCGCCTGCGCGCCTACTACTACCCAGTCTTTTTCTGTGACGGGCAAGCCCAATAATTGGTCGCGTACCGCGCCGCCTACAAGATATATCTGCATGGAATTATTTGCCTTGAGGTTTTACCCTTGAACCTAAAAACCTCAGTTGAACGCTACTGCGAACGCCTAATACTTGAATTTAAAGCGATTTTCACCAAAATTTGACTCACCGTAGTGGTGACTACTGCTTTCGCCAAATTTTGGTGAAAATCGCTTTA
>JBEGTZ010000220.1:0-3466 GCA_041179125.1 Pseudomonadota bacterium
ACCGCTGATGGCTCTTTACCTAAAACCGCTGATGGCTCTTTACCTAAAACCGCTGATGGCTCTTTACCTAAAACCGCTGATGGCTCTTTACCTAAAACCGCTGATGGCTCTTTACCTATCCAGCGCGCCCGCACGCAACCGTAGGTTGGGTAGAGCTTGCGAAACCCAACAATGGTGGGGCGAAGAATGGTGGTTTGCGTTGGCACCACCCCAACTGTGCCCGATATTTTCTGGCTGCAACTACGTGCTGTGTTGGGTTTCGCAAGCTCTGCCCAACCTACTATTCAGCACATTTCATCGTTATGCCCGCAAAGGCAGGGCGGAGATGACACACGAAATTAGGCTGAATAGTTACGGTTTATCAACTTCACAACGAGGATAACGTGTATGAGTACAACCAAAATATTAAACCTGGGTGGTTTATCGGCAATGGTGCTGATTGGGGCTTCGTGCCTGGTTTCGTGCCGCAGCGGCAGTACGAACCCATCTCAGCCGGGGGCGCTCTCCTCAAGCTCTAGCTCTAGCTCTAGCTCAAGCAGCTCCACTTCCACGTCTAGCTCCAGCTCCAACTCCAGCAATGGGCTTCCCAGCGGGCCGCCGGTTAATTCAGGCGCACCTAACGCCGCCAATCAAACCCCCGCCTTTAAACTGCAAACCCGTGCGCCCGAGCAGGTGAGTGCATTCAGCCTCAACGCCCAAATTATCAGCAGCGGTTTATCAAGCCCTTGGGGCATGGCCTATTTGCCCGATGGCCGCTGGTTAATTACCCAGCGCGCTGGCAGTTTAGTCATTGTCGGCACCGATGGCCGCGTATCCAACGCCATTACAGGGGTGCCCGAGGTGTATTCCGGCGGGCAAGGCGGTTTATTAGACCTAAGCCTCGCGCCGGATTTTGCCAGCAGCCGCAAAATTTATTTTAGCTATGCCGAACAGCGCGCCGAAGGTAAAAACGGCACCAGCGTAGCCTGGGCGCGGTTATCTGCCGATGAGACACGCTTAGAAGAATGGCGCGTCATCTTTCGCCAAGAACCTGCATGGAATTCGGGTTTGCATTTTGGCTCACGCTTGGCCTGGGATAAAAACGGCCTGCTGTATGTCACCCTGGGCGAGCGTTCCACACTTGAATCACGCCCGCTGGCACAGGACATCAACACGCATTTGGGCAAGGTAATCCGCATCAAAGCCGACGGCAGCACCCCGGCCGACAACCCATTTGTTAATACCGCCAATGCCAAAACAGAAGTCTGGTCTTACGGCCATCGCAACCCCCAAGGGGCGGCCATTCACCCTAAAACCGGGGCGCTATGGACATTAGAACACGGCCCCCGTGGCGGCGATGAAGTTAACCATCCAGAAGCGGGTAAAAACTATGGCTGGCCGATTATCACCTACGGCATTGATTACGGTGGCGGCCCCATTGGCGAGGGCATTACCGCAAAAAATGGCATGGAGCAGCCGGTGTATTTTTGGGATCCCGTCATTGCCCCGTCTGACATTGTGTTTTATCAGGGTGCGCTGTTTCCCGAGTGGAATGGCAATTTATTCATCGCCTCGTTAAACCCAGGCGGCATTGTGCGCTTGGTGTTGAACGATGACCAAGTAGTGGCGGAAGAGCGTTTATTGCGCGAATGGGGACGCGTGCGCGATGTGAGCCTGGCACCCGACGGCGCCCTTTGGCTGGTCAATGACAGCGGCCAGCTCGTGCGGACTACGCGCAAATAACCTGCGCGGGCGGGCTAAATAGCACTCAGCGCAAGGCTTCTGCCTCACACGCCCTCGCCTAATTCCGCCCCAACTGCCACACTATTTGAACCTAGAAACCTCAACTGAGGTTTCTAGGTTCAACGCTTACACCGCACCTAGCCAGACAATACTTATGCTGTGGATCACCCCAAAACTCTACCTGCCGCTTACCTGCCTGGAGTGGACAGCCGTGCGCGCCCAGGGCGCAGGCGGGCAGAATGTGAATAAAGTCTCCACCGCTATCCACCTGCGTTTAGACATCCCCGCAAGCCCGCTGCCCGAGGACATAAAACAGCGCCTGCTGGAAATAAAAGACAAACGCCTCACCCGCGAGGGCGTGTTAATTATCAAAGCCCAGCAGCACCGCACCCAAGAACTCAACCGCGCCGACGCCATCACCCGCCTCACCGAATGGCTGCAAGAAGGTGTACACCTTGCCGCACCACGCATAGCCACCCGGCCTAAAGCCTCCGCACGGTTTAAACGCTTGGCCAGCAAAGCACACCGGGCCGAATGCAAATCTATGCGCCGCCGCCCCGGCGATGAAGCTTAGGGCTATGTAACCCTAAAAACTTCAGTTGAACAGCCGGTGAAATCGCGCCCCTACCCTGCAAAATGGTGCGAACATTTTTAATACGCTGAATAAATTTTTGGCGGCAGCCTGAAATATCTAAATTAAGGGTGCCTCCGGAAATTCAATTTTCGTGATGATCGCAAGGCATTTTCGCACGGACGACTGCATGGATGCGGGAGTTAGAACGACGCAAGGAGCCAAAGTCGAGGGAGGGAGTTTATGCGGCATAAATGACCGACCGAGTACGAAAATAACGAAGTGAGCACACGAAAAGTGGCTTTCCGAAGGTGCCCTTAAGCGACACCCCAGGAAATTAAACTACAAACACTCCCGCGCAAACTGCCCATAATTATCGGTATTTTGCACCGCCAACTCGGGCCTTGCGATTGCCAAGGCTTCATCCAAATCCGGCGTACTCACCTGCGTCCAACCGCCGGGCGTCATACCTGGATGAATAGCGTAGGTTGCAGGCGCCTGGAAATTCACATCGGGCAAATTATTAATAGCGTGGCCAAGCTCATGAATCATAGTGCCCACGGTCCAGTCGCTGGTGTTGGCATAAGCCTGGGCCAAAGCCAGCTTAACTGCATCACCACGCTCCTGCGGCGTAGCGCCAGGCATGGTGTTATATCCTTGTTTTAAGAAAAAAGCGCGGCCAACACTAAATTCCACATAATTTTGTTTATTGCCCGGCATAGCAAAACCAAAACAATCACCCCATGCACCCGGTATAGCGCGGGCATCTTTTACAATAATGACGCCACTGGTAAATAAACTATTTAAATTGCGGAAGTTTTTCACTACTTCTTGTTTTCGTGCTTCATTGTAAGCGCCAAACCACTTAACAAAACGTGTGCGCTCAGCACCTGCCGTACCGGTTTTTAATACCGCAGCCAAGGCATTACTGACCGCCAATTTTGAGCGGTTATAGGTTTCACTGACTTTATTGCGATCAAACATGGAGCTTGAAAGCGTTGTATCCATCACCAACCTATCCTGCACCTCTCGGTTAAGGTCGCGAATAATCGCCACGTTGGAAACAGTACTGCTGCGAATTAAACTTTGCAGACGCTCCACAGGCCCAAAGCCTTCGGAATCCACTTTGCGGTTGCGGATGGAGTGCATTAAATCATGCTTTCCCGCGCCTTT
>JBEGTZ010000221.1:0-5224 GCA_041179125.1 Pseudomonadota bacterium
AGGGCTACTTTTGCCTTCAGTGCGCTGCTGAACGTTTTACGCTTGATGTTGCTCATTGTATGCCTCTCTTTTTGGGCAGAGCTTATCTTAATTTAGTGTCTGGATTCGTGGGTCCACTTTAAGTTTTCCAGGCGGAGAGGATGACGATTTTCTGGCACCCAAAATAGTTACGCCATAAGCGCAGCTACCGGCACATAAAAACTACACGAAGCAAGGTTTTGCGCCGTGTAATAAGCCATAAAACCCCGATACAGCGCTCTGTATCGGGGTTTTCTACAAAATGAATACCTGCCCGCAATCACCCCCCCTTCAAATCATCCATAATCTCAACCAACGTCTGCCGCTCAACGCTCTTCACATTAAGCACCACCAACAACTGCACTAACAAATCCGCCCCCAGTATCCCCCGGTTAATTTTGTTGCGTAGATTGTCCGCAGTTTGTATAACACCTTCTTCAGCCAAAGCACGGCTTAAATCTTCGTACTTAAGCTTGCGTTTGGACATTTCAGACTTAAGCAAACGCGAAACAAGGTCGCGCCACTGCGTATTTGACAAAGTTCGTTTAGACATCCAAACCACCGAGCGTAAATTATTATTTACAATAGTTAAAAATAAACACCAAAAAGACAAAATATTATCTTTACAGATATTATATTTCAGCTATTATTCACCTTAACCCCTCCCGTGTCGAGCAGGACACCCCAACCGGAGCCAACCGATGACCTGGAACCTTGAACAACTCAATGCACTTTTCGCCAAAAATGACGCCTGGGTAGTCAGCCTAGAACCCGGCTGTATTTGCCTCACCAATGAAGACGGCCTTGATGCATTTGTGGCCGTCAGCGGCAAACAAATCATTATTGAATCCATTCTGTTCAGCCAAAACCAGGTTAATAACACCGCCGCGCTGAATGAAGAAATTTTAAAAACCCACCAGTTTTTCCCCTTGAGCAACGTGGGGATCACCCAAATTGCAAACGAAGCTTATTACACCGCCTTTGGTGCAATATCTTCATCCAGCGATGAAGCAAGTTTATTGGTAGAAGTTGAGACATTATTTAGCAACGTCTCAGGTTTTTTAGATGCTTACGAGCAATTTATTAATTAATTGGAGATAAAACCATGAGTGTTTGGAAAAAATTAATTACCGCTGTAAAAGGTGGCGTTACCGAAGTGGCCGAAACCGTAGCCGACAGCCAAGCGCTGCGCATTTTGGATCAGGAAATTCGCGAAGCCAAAGATGAACTGCGCAATTCCGACCATGCATTAACCCAAATTATGGCCAAGCGCAAACTCGCCGACCAAAAAGTGGCGGGTTTAAATAGCTCCGTTGCCGAGTACGAATCCCACGCACGCAATGCAGCCGCCAAAGGCGACCAAGCCTTAGCACTGGATTGCGCCAAAAAAGTCGTGGAAATTCGCGCTCAATTAGAATCCGAGCAAGCGCTGGTTAACCAATTCACACAATCAGAAACCACTTTGCGTAAAAATATCAGCCAAGCCAAAAACAACTTACAACGCATGGAGCAACAGGTTGATATGGTAAAAGCAACCGAGTCAGTACAAAAAGCCCAGGTATCCGTTTCATCAAGGCACTTGGGTGCTAACAACAAAATGAAAACCGCCACTGAATCGCTTTCGCGCATTCAAGAAAAACAAAAACTGCGCCAAGCAGAATTTGAAGCCGCAGCAGAATTAGCCTCGGACGAAAGCGGTGACGACTTGCAAAAACGTTTGCGCGATGCAGGAATTAGCGGGCCATCAACCTCTGCGGATGATGAATTAGCACGTATATTGGGCAAACAATAATTTTGCTCGCACGGTAAGAACCGGGCCTAATTTAGCAAACCCGGTTTTTACAATTTATTTTAAGGGCGCCTCCGGAAATTCAATTTTCGTGATGCTCGCAAGGCATTTTCGCACGGACGACTGCATGGATGCAGAAGGTAGAGCGGCGCAGGATGCCAAAGCCGAAGGAGGGAGTTTATGCGGTATAAATGACCGACTGAGTACGAAAATAACGAAGTGAGCGCGCGAAAAGTGGATTTCCGGAGGTGCCCTTTACAATTTATTTTAACCAAAAAGGTCTTTTATGTTTGGCTCCTGGTTTGGTAAAAAAGACAACACCCCATCCACACCCAAAGCACCTGAAACACTGGGTTTGTTCCTAGGCGGGCACTGCAAAATTGACCCGTTAAAACTGCGCTTAATTGAAAAAGACCTCATTATTGAAGGCGCAGCGTGCGACCAGATCATTCAAGCCGTTGGCGAAATAAACCTTGACGCGCACACCCGTATTTTACGTTTTTACACCGATGACGATGGTTTTATTCAGGTGCTGCTAAACGGCGGGCCAGGCGATGAACAAATCGCTGACGTTAAACTTTGGTACTACTACGAAACCCGTTCCGTCGGTAACGATTGGAATGAGGTACTTAAAAATAATATCAGCCTGCCCGAGTACACACTCGATAACCATTTATTTATCCGCAGCTGGGAAGCCGCCGGAAGCGACAACCCGCCAGTCGCCATGACGGAAAAAACCTACCGTTTAGACGGCAGTATTAGTGAAACCGATCAATTTATAATGCTCTACGAGCGACAAGCCAATGAAAATCTTGCAGAATACTTAACCCTGGCGGGCGAAGAGTCGCTATCCAATGGCACGTATGAGCGAAACCTAGTGATATGCACCGGGTTTGACTTAAGCGCTGCGGATATTTCAACCTCCTAACACAGCAATAAAATACCCACATAACATCGAGATTATTTATGGAATTTTTGCACACCTCACTACAAGGCTTACTTAATTTTTCCAGTTATTTTTTCGCTGGCATTGCGTTACTTCTTTTATTCAGCTGGGTTTATACAGCCATTACCCCGCACGACGAATGGAAACTGGTAAAAGAAGATAAAAACATCGCTGCTGCCACAGGCCTTGCGGGTGCATTAATTGGTTTTGCTTTAGCGCTCGGCAGTGTGGTGAGTAACTCTATTCATATTTTAGATTTTTTACTCTGGGGTGTTATTGCCCTTATCGCACAATTACTCGCATTTACTTTGGTGCGCTTTGTATTTATGCCGCAACTGGTACAACGCATTAAAGACAACGAAATATCCGCAGGAATTATTTTAGGCTCCACATCCATTGCAGTAGGCGTATTAAACGCCGCCTGCTTAACTTACTAAGAGGTGTGAAAATGAAAAGGAGCCAATCCATCAACCTTGCGCAGATGCGCAAATATACCGGTGTATTTGCACTTAAACCGCTGGCATTATGTATGGCCGTATTGTTCAGCGGTTGCGGGTCCAACGAACAACAAGCCGATATTTTTAAAGATTTAGACGAGTGCAAAAGCACCTATCCCGATCTTAGCGCGCAATGCGAAATGGCTTTTAACGAAGCGCTCAAAAAAGCTGAAGATACCAGCCCCAAATATAAAACACTGGATGATTGTGTGGCTGAATTCGGCGCCGATCGTTGTTTGCCCCACACAAGCTCCGATGGAAACAGTTGGTTTATGCCTGCAATGGCCGGGTTTATGTTGGCCCAAGTATTAGACGGCAACCAACGCTATAACACCGCCCCAATGTTTACATCATCTAATTATTCGTCGCCCTATTACAACCGCTGGACCGGTGTGGATGGCAGTGCATACGGCGATTATCGCAACCGCCAAGTGCGCACCCACGCGGATGCGTTTAAACCCAAACCGCGCATCACCAAAACCATTGAGCGCGGCGGTTTTGGCTCTAAATCCGCAGCGGCAAGTAGTTGGGGCAGCGGTAAAACCAAATCATCTTCGCGCTCCAGCTGGGGTAGTTAATGCAGCGCATGCCCATAGCGCAGCGGCCCCATTGGAAAGCCCGCGCCTATGAATTTGGTTTTACCTTCCACACACTGTACGGCGAACCCTATTGGCGCGAAGACGCGTATTACGCGTTTACGCTGGACCAAATAGAAAATGATATAGAAGCACCCACCGCCGAATTACATCAAATGTGCCTGGCTGCGGTGGAAGAGGTTATTAAAAGCGAAGAATTACTGACGCGTTTTTGTATCCCACCTGCACACTGGAATTTAATTGCCGAGTCCTGGCGCAAACAAGACCCCAGCCTTTATTCGCGGTTAGATTTAGCCTATACCGGTACAGGCCCCGCAAAATTATTGGAAAACAACGCAGATACCCCCACCAGCTTATACGAAACGGGTTTTTGGCAATGGCTTTGGTTGGAAGATCAATTAGCCGCAGGTTTATTATCACCCGGCACCGACCAATTTAATTTAGTGCAAGAAAAACTCATCGCGCGGTTCGGGCAATTAAAAAATCGCTTTCCCGATTTTACGCTGCATTTGAGTTGCTGCAAAAATTCAACAGAAGATCGCGGCACCGTACAATATTTAGCAGATTGCGCCAGCGAAGCCGGCATAAACAACGAATTTGTTTTTATTGAAGATATAGGCATTAGCGAGAATCAAAAATTTACCGATATAACCAACAACGAAATAAACTGGTTATTTAAGCTCTACCCCTGGGAATTTATGCTGAATGAAGCTTTTGCCGAATATATTGCCGCAAGCAAAACCCAATGGCTGGAGCCGCCCTGGAAAGCAATAATTTCCAATAAGGCCATCCTGCCGCTACTGTGGAAACTCTTCCCTAACCACCCAAATTTATTACCTGCGTTTTTTGAAAACGACAAAAACGCACATTTTAGCGGGCGTTATGTGAAAAAACCCATATTCGCACGGGAGGGCGCCAATATTAGTATTTGGCACGGTGAGCAGGCCATTCACAGCTCCTGCGGCCCCTATGGGGAAGAGGGTTTTATTTTGCAAGGCTACACCCCCCTGCCCGAATTTAATGGCCGCCACGCACTGGTGGGCTCCTGGCTAATTGACGGCGAGGCCTGCGGTGTATCCATCCGTGAAGATTCATCCCCGATCACACAGAATTCATCTGCGTATTTGCCCCATATCATAAAACCCTAAAACACCCATAAGGGCACCTTGCGGAAATTCAATTTTCGTGATGATCGCAAGGCATTTGGACGACCCCGCGGACGGGGGAGGTAGAATTTCATCGGGAATGAAATCGAGAGCGACGCACGCCTAAAGGGATTTAGGCGGTACGACCCCACGGATGGGGGAGGTAGAATTTCATCGGGAATGAAATCGAGAGCGACGCAGGATGCCCAAGCCGAGGATGCCAAAGCCGAGGA
>JBEGTZ010000222.1:0-3849 GCA_041179125.1 Pseudomonadota bacterium
TAGCGAATAGTGAAAGTTAAAAATGAAGGGCAACCTTATTGGTTGTTCAAAATTTTTAACTTTTGCTAGGCGTGCCAAGGGGTTGCGCAGACTTTGGTGATTCAACTGAGGTTTCTAGGTTGAAATATCGGCGCGCTGGAGAGGATTGTGTTGGGCATTACTGCCCAACCTACGCTAAACCCGAAACCGCGCCAACTCCCGATTTAACTCTCCAGCCAAATTCGCCAACTCATCAGCGCAATTCATACTCGCCCGAGCCTCTCGATCCACCCCGGCCACATCATCAGCAATAATTCCCACCCGCTGCGACATATCCCGAGTCACCGCCGTTTGTTCTTCAGCGGCACCTGCGGCCTGCTCCACCATTAACGACAACTGATCCACCACCCCGACCAAATGGTGCAAAGACTCACTCACTGTTTGAGAATCCTGCGACTTACGATTAACCTCCTGCGTACATGCATGAATCAACTCAAACGCCCCCTGCGACAAGCCCTGAATAGAACGAATAACATCCGTAATTTCCACCGTTGATTGCGACGTGCGCTGCGCCAACGTGCGCACCTCATCGGCCACCACCGCAAAACCGCGCCCCTGCTCACCTGCACGGGCCGCTTCAATGGCCGCATTTAATGCCAAAAGATTAGTTTGATCAGAAATACCCCCAATCACAGAAACAATTTCACCAATTTTTTCTGCACTATTGCGCAACTGCGTAATACGCGCACTCAACTCATTCACCTGCTCACACACCTTCGCCATTCCATTGGCAGTACTGTCTGTCGCCTCACGGCAACTAAATGTTTTAGTGCGCGCCTCCGCCACCGATGCAGATGCCGTAGCACAAGCACCGGCAATGGAACCGGCCGCCACAAATACCTGGCCACTCGCCGCAGCAAGGTTTTGCGCATGTCCCGCTACATTTTTGGTGTGATTAAAAGTAGAAGCCGCAACTGATTTATTAAACGCAATTTTTTCAACAATGGCATGTCCCTTATCATTAATTTTCACCACCAAAGAATGCAACATCACCATTAAATGATTAATACCCACACCCAATTCGCCCAATTCATCATGGCGTGTCATCGTAATTCGCGCTGTTAAATCCCCCTCCCCGCGAACCAAATCATTTATACGCTCCAGCAATTGATTAATAGGCGTTAATACCCAACGTCTAAGCATAAAATAACTGCCCGCAACCGTTAGCCCTCCTATTAACATAATAAAAAAAGTCGATAAACTTGCGTTGCGAATAATAGCCGCCACATGAGCTGTCTGCCCTTCCACCGCACTATCACCCAACTCCTCAAAAGCATCTAAAGAACCAAATAAAATACTGGTGGACTCTATGCAGGCAGTGAATTGCTGCCGGAATTCCAAAGTGGCATTTATATTTTTCGCCATTAAATCTTGATGCTTGGAAAAATAATTTACATACAGTTTATCCGCAGGCTCAGCACCAAAGCCTTCAACAGCCCGGTTAAATATCCCACTTTCTGCCATAACATTTACAGCATCACGCTGCACAACAAGTGCTTTATTAATCGTATCAGGCAGCGTTTTAAATTCTTTCGCATCAATCAACTGCTCCAAATAATACAGTTGGGTATAAAAACTCACCTGGCTATTTAAAGCCCCACCAACACCCGCATGATATTTTTTTACACCGGTTTGGCTTGCATCATCCAAAGACTCAAATTGCTGCTTACCCAACGCCTGCATTGCTGTCCCCAAGCGTATCATCGGCTCCAAATTATCCTGTAAATTACGCTGCACGCCCTCCAAAGCATCAAGACGCAAACGTAATTGAGCGAAACTAGCGCGGTAATTTTTTAACTGTTCCGCCACTTTATCGCTGGTTGATTTTTCCATCACTTGAGCCGCAATTAAACGAGAAAACGCCTCATCGGTCATTTCCGTAGCGGCTTTTAATTGTTCATCGGTGATAGGCACACCTAATAAACGGTTTTGCATCCAGGCCATTTCTGCTTGAATACCAATAGTAGTTTCCATAGAGCCATCAGCAGTGTCCCACGCAGGCCCTGTGATATAAGCCAAAATATTACTCAGCTGCCGTTCACTCCAATAACCGGTGCCCGCCATAAGCAGCATAACCAACAACAACACACCCGATAACATCTCACTTTTACGTGACAATCGCATTGTATTTATCTCCTCGTCCTGTAAGGTTTTTGCACTTAAACACCAAAATAAAAACTAAAAAACAACCCACCAATACAATTCAGAAAAGCCCTCATATAAAATCACAGAGCTATTTGAGCATATCAAAATAAGCCCCAAATTTCTGCATGAAATTATCTTTCATACTTTGGTTTTTTTCAGATGACAAACCTGGGTTGTTAAGCATCACCAAACGTTTACGCTGCCCAGACACAACTCTGGGAATCGAAGAAAAATGACTATTAAATAAAGCCAATAACTCGCCTCGCTTTTCCAAATTCGCAAATCCAACCTGTAACCGATCTAGCAAACGTTGCTCAGAAATAGGGAAAAACAAAAAAGATGGCAAAGGGTAAAAAATCACAAGATCATCCAGAACCGTTAAATCAACCAGATCCGGCGCACGCGAGGCAAACACCTGGTCAGTTTCCAGCACACTCAAAGGCAAATAATTAAACCGCTTTTTTTGCAACATAGGCATCAAATTAGTAAAACTCTGCCCCTCACGCACATCAATTCCATTCATTCGGTAAATATTAACATCCAACCATCTAGCACCCTGCCCACAAGTTAATTTTTTAAACTCATCCAACGTATTTATATTGGCGAATACTGGCACATCTTCCTTGTGTACAATCAATTGCCTAAGCCCATGAAAACCAAAATAAATAGGCAGCTCCAATGACAACACCTGTTGATCGCTAACACCCAAACCCTGCCATTCAGACGCAAATAAAATATTAATTTTATCGCCTTGTTGAAGCGTTAGCTTTGACCGGTTAGTACTTAAAGGTACAGAAAAAAGCTCCATACTATACGGGCCAAAACTTGCCACCGTATTTTGCAACATCGACTGTAACAAATCGCGTTGATAGGCTTTAATTACTGGTGTATAGCCCAGCTCATAATGTTTTACTCGCATAACATCATCGGAAGCCCGCGCCAGAATACAGGCACCTGCAATCCAAAATGAATAGAAAAGCAATAAAAAACATTTTTTTGACATAAGCTTACAAGGAGAAGAAGAGTTATCACCAATGACTATAGCCAATCTCCACAAAAATATTGCGCCGCATAAAATATATGGTTTTCCTAAAACTTCAGTAGAGTGCCAAACCGATTACACTTCTTTGGTTGTGCAACTAACATTGATAGAGGACGCCTCCGGAAATTCAATTTTCGCGATGATCGCGAGGCATTTTTGCACGGACGACTGCATGGATGCAGGACGACCCCACGGATGGGGGAGGTAGAATTTCATCGGGAATGAATCGAGGTAGAGCGACGCAGGATGCCCAAGCCGAGGATGCCAAAGCCGAAGGAGGGAGTTTATACGGTATAAATAACCGACCGAGTACGAAAATAACAACGCGAGCACGCGAAAAGTGGATTTCCGGAGGTGCCCTAGAATTGAATAATACGGCACAACGCCATCTTACCAATCTTATAACGCCATAAGCTCACACCCAAATCCCACCGCTCAAATTTATACCAACTCAAAACCTAACCGTGACGGTCATAATATTTGTGTCTATAGTTAATCCTAGAAACCTCAGTTGAACGCTACTGCGAACGCCTAATACTTGAATTTAAAGCGATTTTCACCAAAATTTGACTCACCGTAGTGGTGACTACTGCTTTCGCCAAATTTTGGTGAAAATCGCTTTA
>JBEGTZ010000223.1:0-6196 GCA_041179125.1 Pseudomonadota bacterium
CTGCCCACTGTATTGGAGTCGGCCCAATCGTAAGCTGCGCCTAGTTGAGTAAAAGTTTTAAAATAAAGAGAGGTGTCGCCTTCGTAGGCTTTTGGTAGTGTGATCCCAATAGTAATTTCTAATTTTTTACTCCAATTAATTTTTGTGGCATTGGCGCCACTGGCTGGCAAACCAATAACAATTTCATTGCCGGTGGGTGTAATTTTAATTGCTCCTGTGGCATCCCACTCCGCTTTTGCGGGTTTATCCCAAATAACCGACCAGTCCGCTAAAGATGATGCAAACGCTTCTTTATACATGGGCGGCACGCCGGGTAATACGCTTAAATCATCAATTTTAATATCGCCCGCTTGAGTGATGGGTTTGCCATTTGCTAAAAATGCAACCCCAACCCCTGTTACACGCGTTAAATCAAACGTGGTGGAACCTAGCATGAGATCTTCAGGTTTAATGGCAAGCGAGTCTTGCGGCAATTCAGCCACTATGGTGGCCCAGTTATCACGGACGAGAATACTGTTATCCGATGCGGAAATTTTTCTGATCGACAAACGGTTTCCATCGGCATCTTGCACATATACATTCGTTGTGAGTTTGCCATTTTGTTTGATTTGACCGCTTTCGTTTTTAATGTCCAAATAAGCAATATCTAGAAAATATTGGAATTGAACCTTAGCGCCGCCACGCAGATCCAGTGGTTTATCCAATGCCTGTAAAAAGCCTGCTTTATCATCGGTAGCAGCCCATTTCATATTGACATTCAAGGCTGAATCGCCCAGGGTTTTTGCCATTATGTCTAAGTGGTTAATGGGATATTCGGTATATTCTGCACCATTAAAATTACCGAAAATAAAAGGCACTTCCTCCTGGGCTAGTAGGGTGGCTGCTGCAAACACATCACCGGGTTTCCCCCAGGCCTTGCCTTGAACATCCATTGTAAATATTAAGTTTTTTGCCGTATCAGCCAACAATAATTCTTGCCCGCGATTTTTCAAAAATGCATTAAAATCCGAGCTGCAATTGGGGGCGTCAATCACTAAGGGTACTTTAAACCCTACTTTGCGAAATTTGCCAATTAATGCTTTGTAGGTATCAATATATTCTTGATAGGCAAGGCTCTCGGCATTGAGCACGCCTTTAATGCCCCAGCCTTTGGCGATATTCAGCATCAAAATGGGTTGATAGCGATCCTGCACTAAAATAGCCATAAATTTATTTAGCCATAAATCATCTACAGCTTTGAATAGGTATTGGTTGGACTCAATACATTCGAGTTTTGTAGGTTCGGTGAGTGTCACCATGACTTTCATGTTGTGTTTTAAGGCGGTATCCAATGCGGCATCTAAAGCTTTAGGGTCGGTGCTCTCGTCAATTTGTAAACGCACAAAGTTGGCACCGGTTTCGGCGAGGGCATCTATGTTTTTAATGCGCTCCAGCGCGTTGGTTTGCAATAAAATATTTGCTCCGCGCAGCAATAATTCTTTGTCATCGGCATCTTTAATTAATCGGCCTACTGCCGTTATCACTTTGGCATTTTCAGGTGGCCTAGGGCGCGCCAAATAGTCTTCATTGGGTGCTGAGGGATGAATGGTGTCCGTGTCGGGTGATGAGCTATCCGCCAAGCCTTTTTTGCCGCAGGCTTGTAGCATCATTAAGCAGGGGATTAATACAGCAAGATTGATTAAATTTTTCATAACAGTCTCCAAATTAAAAAGGCGGCGAGTTGAATTAATACGACAGGGTTGCACCCAGGTTAAAACGCCGCTCTTGCACCCACATGGATTGCAATTGATCAGAATATTGTGAGTAGGTACGTTTACTCTCTTCGGTTAAGTTAGTGGCACTAAAATTAAAACTTAAATTTTCGTTAAGCCAATAACTGGCGGAAAAATCTAAATAGCCCGCTGGGTCGACCCAATCGCCTAGATTTACCACTGCTGCGCTGGTATTTAACGCCGAATATCCTGAAAATTCCCGGCTGCGCCAGTTATAAGCAAGTCTCAAATTCACACCGTGTTTGTCGTACCAAACAATTAAATTAGCCTGCTGGCTAGAATTTTCTTTGAGGGGCAAGGAATTGCCTTCAAGATCTTTAATTCCCGAGTCACTTTGTGAGTAGGTGTAATTAAACTCCATTCCGGTGGAGCTTAAGATATTGCCAGGTAGGAATGTAAAAGGTTGTTTGTAGCCCAATTCAATTCCGTACAGTGAAGACGCGCCCACATTATCCGATATATAAACATTGCCCGTGTTGCCACGGTTGACGCCATCTGCATCGGTAAAATTGCGCTGAACTTGATATTCTTGAACGGATTCATTCACATCAATATAAAACAATCCCACGCCTAAAATTGAATTCTCGGCAAAGTACCACTCTGCTGAGCTGTTAAATACATTAGCCGCCCAAGGTTTGATATTAATATTGCCTTTGTCTTCGCCACCCCCTACACAGCCGACGGTTTCTGCTCGGTTATTGTATTCAATGGGTACGCCATTTTTATCAGTTTTAACGCAGTCAGAATACCAATACAGTGGTCCTGCACCTATATTATCGAGATTGTTGCGTGTGGTTGTTTTAGCGATAGCAAAACGCGCCACCCAGTCTTCAGTAGGAAAAATATTAATATTGATAGAGGGTAAAAACTGAGTGAAAGATTTATCCAGTGTTTCATCTTGAAACACGTAGGCTAATTTTTGATAATTATCGTAACCGATGGAGTTAAAAATATCTAAAACTTCGGGCACTTTTTTACGGGTCACTTCGCGGTTTGTTTTTTGAATTCGTAATCCCGCATCTGCCTTATATTCAATACCCCAAAGTTCATCGGCAAAATTGGCTTGACCGAAAACAGAGCTGGTAGACTCTATAACTTCATAGGTGTAAGCGGGGTTTTCCACTGTTTTGGTGCCGGGATAAAGGCGATTCATAAATTCCAACGTGTTATCCCATACGCTGGGGTTAACCGATGAAACACCATTTTGAAATCCATTAAATGGACCAAAGTCGGTAAATTTTATGATTAAAGGATCGTTGGCACGAAATTGGTTATCGTATAATCGTTCTGCGGGCGAAAGCTCGGTAGTTAACCGTTTATCTTCGCGGTTGTAATCAAAATACCGCCAATCCGGGTAGCGCTGCCAAATGTAATTACCGGGATATAAAGTGCCTCGTTTATCTTCAGGAATACGCTCATCCCAATAATGATAACGCCCGGTAGGCGTTATGTAGGATAAATTTTGTTTTTCTGCTTGGCGGCGGTCAAATCGCACACCGGCATCAATTGAGGTAAGAATTCCAGTTTCCATTGCATAACTGCCGTCTAAACGAAAGACATCGAGTTTGGACTTGACATTTTCTGCGGTGGCATCAGCCTGATATTGCTCTAATAATTCAGCGCTGCTTACGTCCTTATCAAAATTAAAGCTCGGATATTTTCCTGTGTAATTTACAACTACATGAAAGGGATCTACTGGGTCTTTACCGTCTTTACCATCAGCATCAATCCAAGACCAGCCGGGTTTGCCCTGCTGTAATTGCGCTACACGTTTTTGTTTTTCCGCTTCGGCATGAACGTAGCGAACACTAGCTTTTATATTTTCGTTGTCATAATCCGCTTGGAAATTACTGTTGATGGCGCCAGTGCGGTTAATTTCCGATTTAGATCGGGATACAAAATCAGGAGAAAATACATCGGCAATGGTAACGGAATGTATTTGTCGTGATTGAGGTACACCCTTTGCGTCCACATAACTAAATTGCCCGCCGTTACCTAATGTTGAAGTTTTTAGCAACGTATTATTGAGTTTTTCATCGGCATTGGGTTTTCCATCTGTACCAATGGGCACAGGAGCAGAAATTGTTTTTGCCGCATCCAAAAAATAAGTTCCCGCTGGAGCGGGTTGTGTATTGTTAACGGCGTAGTAATAGGGCGTGGTTACTCCGGTGAAATTTGCTTCCACATTGCGGTCAAATTGATCCATGCGGGTATAAAATACATCTGCCCTCAATGACCAAAAATCACCTACTTTAGCCTGCCCGGTTAAAGATAAGCCTTCTCGATTGCGCTCCATAAATCGACTTGAAGCGCCGTAATCTTCTGGCACTAAATACCAATCATTAATTAGGTCGCCATCACCATCTAAATCCAAAGGGTCAGTGGGCGTTCCATTTTTCTGATCTAAGAAAGCGAATACGTTTTTTTGCCAAATGGAATAATTGGCATTATAGGACGAGGACTTAAATCCGCTGAGTGCTAAACCGTATTGGCCATCTTTGTTATAGGAAGAGAAAAACCCAAGGTTGTAATCTGGGCTGCGGTTATCATAAGTGCCGTCGGATTGGATTTCTTTATCGGAGCGGGTGCCTTTTGAGCCTTCAATTTTTAGGTTGCCTTTAAAGCCTTCCGTTAAACTTAATGGTGCAATGGTTTTTAAATCAATTACCCCTGCAATACCGCCGCCTAGTGTGCTGGCCGATTGTGATTTAAATACATCCACACCGCGAATCATGCTGGCAGGTATGTCTGAATAATTTGCGCCTACGTCGGTAATATTCCACGGGCTTAAAAATTGTTCGCCATTTAATGTGGTGAGTACTTGCGGCATACCGCGTACATTTAAACTGGTGCCTTCGTTGGCTTCGCGTTTAATTTGTACGCCGGTTACGCGCTGTAAGGAATCGGTGATGGTGGTGTCCGGTAATTTTCCTATGTCTTCCGCTACGATGGAATCCACTACTTTGCTGGATTCGCGTTTAATGTCGATGGCTTTGGCTTGGGAGGCGCGCACGCCGGTGACAACAATTTCATCTGTTTCGGCCTGTTTTGTTTCTTCGGCATTGGCCCATTGGTTGGCTGCCAAACTAATAAGACATGCCAGTAATTTTTTGCGGCCTAATATATTTTGATACACCATAAGTACCATCCTATCGTTTGTGTTTTATTAAATTTATGGGTGGAAACTCAGATATTCCTGTGAGGGGACCTGGAAGCTGAGGTGGTTTTGGGTTGTTCTTTTTATTTTTATCGTTTTTTAACAGATGCTATTTTTCGTTTTTTAACTTCAATAACCTATTGCCACGCTGGTAAGCGGCTGTTGATACAACAGGCCTTTTACGGGCTGAATCGAGGCGGGGTTATTTTTCAGTGCCACGCTTGAGGCTGCTCCCACTTGGCTGCATGTTGCCTGATCATGTAACCGTTTACAATATGCGCCTTTGCTCAATATGAAGTAGAACACTTGAGTGAAAAATGGGCCGCAGGAGGTGTTGTTGGGTTGAGTAGGGGGGATTAAGTGTGGACGCGAGGTTGACATTTCTGGTTCAGCTAGCACAATGGCAGGTCGCTTCCGCGTTGGCCGATGTTACCTACAACCCAGGTGACATTTGTGGGACTGTATATGGGATCAATTCTCTATATAGGAACATCCCCGATGAGAAAAAACACTAACCCTGTTACCTCTGCCACCGAAGCGGGCGCTTTGCAACCCAAAGCGAAAGCTACTGCGTATATCACCAAAAGCACAGGTGCCGGCAGAGCTACCACATCGCACAGCCCGCTTACGCTAGTCTATTTGTCATCAAGCACCGCGTAGAGTTGGGCCGTATTTTTTGATCTCAGATGAGGATTATGACGGTGGAATTACTTTCCGGCGGCGACATGCTAATGCGCGCTTTGACAGACGAAGGCGTTGAGTGCATTTTTGGTTACCCAGGTGGGGCTGCACTGCATATTTACGATGCTTTGTTTCGTCAAAAACATATAAACCATATTTTGGTGCGCCACGAACAGGCGGCCACTCACGCGGCGGATGCCTACTCCCGCGCCACTGGCCGTACCGGCGTGGTGTTGGTTACATCAGGCCCCGGCGCGACCAATGCCATTACGGGAATTGCCACTGCTTATATGGATTCTATTCCTATGGTGGTGATTTCAGGACAGGTGATTTCTGAGCGTATCGGTGAAGATGCCTTCCAAGAAACCGATATGGTGGGTATTTCTCGCCCCATTGTTAAGCATAGTTTTCTCGTTAAAGATGCGCGGGATATACCGAGCATCATTAAAAAAGCCTTTTATATCGCCAGCACCGGCAGGCCTGGGCCTGTTGTGGTGGATATTCCTAAAGATATAACCAGCCCGGCCACTACGTTTGAATACCACTACCCCGATAAAATAAAACTGCGCTCGTACACACCAGCACA
>JBEGTZ010000224.1:0-8074 GCA_041179125.1 Pseudomonadota bacterium
CGCCTAGCAAAAGTTAAAAATTCGAACAACCAATAAGGTTGCCCTTCATTTTTAACTTTCACTATTCGAACCAATGGCTTACACATCTTTTGGGCGCTCAACTGAGGTTTCTAGGTTAAACACGAAATAAGCACAGCAAATAATTTCTCACCAAACGGCAATATGTTCTCACCATCATAAAACACAACGCCCGCCGCAAACTGTTCGCCGCAGGCATCTTTTAATTTCTTTAAGTCTTTAAAAGTAGGTTGGGCAGTCATGCCCAACGCAGCAGCTCTTCGAAAAAAAATGGTCGCAATGCTGCGCCTTGAAATATCGGCGTGCTGGAGCGGAATGTGTTGTGTTGGGCATTACTGCCCAACCTACGCTCTACTCAACTCATCGAGAGTGCTGAATAGTTACTTTTTTGCTTGCGAGTACGCGCTGTGTTGGATCCAACTTACTCACATCCATACATAAAACCGTGGGCATGAACCTAACCCCCATCCGTCAATTCCCGCAACACACGAAACCCGGTGGTGGTGTCTGCTTTGCCGTCGTGGGGTACGGCGGTGCTGGCGGTGCAGCTTTCCATGGCGGTTTCGTGGGAGCCGCCGAGTGCGGCTACGCTGCCGCCTGCGCTGGCCCATTCGCGTGCGTTGCCGATGGGGTTGACTAGGCCCCAGCGGTTTGGCTTGCCTACGGCGGCGCTGACTAGGGCGTCGCCTTTGCGAATGTCGCGGCTAATGAGGGTGCAATTGCGGTTGGGGTCTGACTGTTCGCTGCCTGCGCGGGCGGCGTATACCCATTCGGCGCGGGTGGGGAGGCGGTAGGATTTGCCGGTTTTTTTGCTGAGCCATTCGGCATAGCCCTGTGCGTGTGCCAGGGGGATGCCTGTGGCGGGTAGGCTGCTGTCGCCGGGCAGGGCGCCGCAGCGGCCTGAGCTTTTGCAGTAGCTATTAAATTCATCCACGCTGATTTCGAATTTACCTATGGCAAAGGCTTTTAGCTCTGCGCTTGCGGGCACTACCACTAAGCTGGGCGTTTTGCCGCCATCGCTGAGTGTATCTTTACAGCCGCCCCGTGCGCCGCTGCCGCCTAAACCGGCCAAGCTGGCGGGGCAGTTGTCTTTGGCGGCGAATTGCAGGTTGCTTAGTTGTGCATTGCCGGGGAATAACCGCAGTGCCACTTTGCGCAGTTCGTCGGCACGGGGTACGGATGAGGCGCCTATTTTTTTGATGCAGCCGCTGAGGGCTGTGACAATTTGCGGTTCATCTTTGGCGTAGGTTTTGGCGTTTAGGGATTTTAGTTTGCCAAGAGCGATGTCTAGGTCGTCCATATTCGGGGTGTTGGCGCAGCTTAGTTGATGCGTGACGGTATCTAAGGCCAGTTTGTAACGCTCGTTTGGCTCGCCGCTGGCCTTAGGCGGTGTGGCTTCGCTGGGGGTTACGGTTGTTGTTGGCGGCGCTGCGACCGGTGCGGGCGCGGGTACGGCTTGTGCGCGCTGTTGTGCATCGGCTAGGCGTTTTTGCTCTAGTGCCAACATTTTTGCGGCCAGGGCGGCAATTTTGTTTTGTATGTCTAGGGCTTGTTGGCTGTCCAGGCCATAGCGCTGGGCGTTTTTGAATAGGTCTTGTGCGTCGCTGAGGGTTTCTTTTTTTAAGGCGTCTTCTATTTTGGGGTTGTATAAACCCAGAATTTTTTGCCTTAAGCCTTGCCACCAGGTGTTTTGTTCGCCGACTAATTGTTTGGCTTCGGCCATTTCAAGCCAGAGTTGTTCTTGCCAAACGGCGGTAAATGCCGGTTCGGCTAAGAGTTTTTTAATGGCTTTTTCGCTCATTTCCTGCCGCAGGCGTTTTTCAATACTGAGCACATCCGGCCCTTGTTGCGGTTGTGGCCAGAAGTAATAGGCCGCGCCGCCTGCACTGATTAAGGCGCTTAATAAAACCCAGGCGACGGCGTTTTTTTGCGTTTTTTTGTAGCTGAAGGCGTCCCAAAATTCTTCCACCGAAGCCGCCCGGTCGCTGCGATGAAACGCCAGGGCGCGCTCAATGGCACGCCATTGGTGTTTGTTTAAAAAGGGGATGCGTTTGGGTTTGAGTTGTTGTGCTAGGGCTTCGGTGGCGGGGTGGCGGTTGAACGGGTGCTGGCCGGTGAATATTTCGTAGGCGATGCAACCGAGGGCGTAAATATCGTCGCGGGCATCGGGGGTTTCGCCTTTTAGCATCTCCAAACTGGCATAAGCGGGCGTGAGTGCGCCGAGGCTGCCTGCGTCGAAGATGGTGTGATCTTCTGGGTTTTCGTTGCTATATGCGCCGATGTCGGCAATGGCGGCGGCGCGTGCGATGCCGAAATCCAATACTTTGGCGGTGTTGTTTTGCAGCACAAAAATATTGCCGGGTTTGAAATCCGAGTGAATGATTTTGTGTTGGTGGGCGTGCATTAATGCGGCGCACATATCGCGCAGAATTTTATGGGCGTCTTCGGGCAATAAACCGGTGGTTTTGTACTGCTGGATTAACCGGTCCAGCGGTTTGCCGTCTAAAAACTCCATAGTCATAAAAACTGTTTCGTCATCGCGGTCGAAGTCATGCACGTTGACGATATTCGGGTGGGCAATTTTTTGCGTTTTGCGGGATTCCCGTTGCAGCGCCACAAAGGCTTCCGGGTGGGATTTAAACGCCTCCCCTAACACTTTGATGGCCACGTAGGGCTCGCGGTCTTTGGCTTCTACTTTTAGCAGGTCCTTCGCCCGGTACACCACCCCCATGCCGCCTGAACCTAAGATTTCTTCAATAACAAAGCGGCCTTTTAGGATGTGTAAGGCCGGGCCATCCAGGCTATCGTTGAGCGCGCCGGTTTCGCTGAAGGCTGCGGTTTGCACCTGGGTGCCGTCCGCTGGGCCGAATGCTTTCACGACGGTTAATGCGTCTTCGTTTTGTATCTGTGTTGCATCACTGCCGGGCGGAACTTCAGAGCGCGGCGACATTATTTGGGTTCGATGTTCATCACTCATGACGGCTATTCCGATACGGGGGCGCAAAGCTGGGGGGTGAATATTAACCCTAAAAACCTCAGTTGAACGCTACTGCGAACGCCTAATGCTTGAATTTAAAGCGATTTTCACCAAAATTTGACTTACCGTAGTGGTGACTACTGCTTTCGCCAAATTTTGGTGAAAATCGCTTTAAATTCGGCGCCTTAGACGCTCTCGCTACGCGTTCAACTGAGGTTCCTAGGTTAACCTAACAACTGCGGTTCTATTTCTAACTCCACCCCAAATTGTACTTGCACTTGTTCAGCAATTGCCTCGGCGGCGTCAAGAATGCGGGTGCGGGGCAAGTGGTTGGGGTTGGTGAGGACGAGGGCCTGCTTGGGGTGTACCACCACACCTGCAAAGCTTTGGCCCTTGCAACCGGCCTGTTCGATCAGCCAGGCGGCGGCGAGTTTGTGGCCGTGCGGGGCGCTGTAGTGGGGCATGTTGGGGTGGCCTGCTAACAGCTGTGCTAGGTGCTCGGCGGTGACAATCGGGTTTTTGAAGAAGCTGCCAGCGTTGGGCAGTAGGGCTGGGTCCGGCAGTTTACTTTGGCGCAATTGAATGACGTGGTTTAGCAGTTCTTCAGCGCTGGCGTTTACGCCGTGGAGGGCTGGGTAGCTGAGGTTGGGGTTAAAACGCAGGCTTAGGCGCAGGCGGATAGCCAGGATGATGTGGCTGTGGCGCAGGCTGTGTTTAAAAATAGAATCCCGGTAGGCAAGCGCGCACTGGGCGGCGCTGAGGGTTTCCAGCGCTTGGGTGTGGCGGTTAAAACAGACCACTTCTTCGAGCAGTTGCGCCAATTCCACCCCGTAGGCGCCGATGTTTTGAATGGGCGCGGCGCCTGCGGTGCCGGGGATGAGCGCCAGGTTTTCCAAGCCGTGCCAGCCCTGTTGGGTACACCACAACACGGCGGGATGCCAGGGTTCCCCGGCGGCCAGTTCAACCCATACCTGCTCGGCTTCTTGTTTAATCAACCGGCGGCCTAAAAAAGCGGGCTGAAGCGTAAGCCCTGGGATAAACGGCGCGCAGAGTACATTGCTGCCACCGGCCAGCAGGTTCAGCGCTAACCCCTGTTGTTTGGCCCAGGCCAGCGCGTCTTTCAGCTCGGTTTGTGAGGTGACGGCGCAAAAGTACTCGGCTACAGAGGGGCAGCCTAGGCTGTTGAGGCTTTGTAGATTGTGATGGGCGAGGGGTGAAATCATTGCAGCACTCGGTCAATCCACAACCCACAGGCCGCTTCAACCAGGTTCAGCACTTGGGTAAACCCTTGCGCGTCGCTGTAGTAAGGGTCTGGCATTTCTCGAATCGGCTGGTCGGGCAGGATGTCTAAAAACAAACCTAGGTGGCCGTTAAAACCGGCGGGTTTGAGTTTTTGCAGCTCGTGCAGGTTGTTGTTGTCCATCGCGAGTATGTAGTCGAACGCGAAAAAATCCGCCTGGGTGGCCTGCCGGGCGCGCAGGCTGCTTAAGTCGTAGCCCGCGTGTTTGGCGCAGGCGATGGTGCGGCTATCCGGTGCGCGGCCTATGTGCCAGTCGGAGGTGCCGGCGGAGTCCACTTCAATGCGTGAAGACAAACGCCGCGCCTTCACCTGGGCGTCCATCACGCCGTGGGCGGTGGGGCTGCGGCAGATGTTGCCCAAGCAGACGAACAAAATTTTAATCGTCATTTTTGCCCCGCCTCCAGCTGTGCTAGGTACTGCCGCACACGTTTTAAGTCCAGCTCGGTATCCACGCCGCCGGGCACATTCTCACAGGCTTCCGCCACATGAATGGCCTGGCCGTTGCTGAGCAAACGCAGTTGTTCGAGTTTTTCGCAGGCTTCCAACGCCGCCACCGGCCAAGTGACAAACTGGCGCAGCAGGCTGACGCGGTAGGCGTAGATGCCGATGTGCCGCATGGGTTGAATGCCCTGCGGCAGGCTTTGCACCTCGCCGCCAAAACCGTCCCGGTTCCAGGGTATCGGGGCGCGGGAGAAATACAGCGCAAGGCCTGCGCTGTCAGTGACCACCTTCACCAGGTTAGGGTTGAAGCAGTCTTCCACTGTATGAATCCGCTCACACAGGGTAGCGGCGCCGACGGATGGGCGCTGGGCGAGGTTTTCCGCCACCTGGTCGATCACGCTTGCGGGAATCAGCGGCTCATCGCCCTGCACATTCACCACAATCTCATCGGCGCTTAAATCCAGCTGGCATGTCACCTCGTGTAAACGGTCGGTGCCGGATTCATGCTGGCTGCCGGTCATACACACCTCACCGCCAAACGCCCGCACCACATCAGCAATACGCGCGTCATCCGTGGCCACAATCACCCGGCGGGCCGAGCTTAAGCGGGCGCATTCATACACCCGCTGCACCATGCTTTTGCCGCCTAAGTCTTTTAACGGCTTGCCCGGCAGGCGGCTGGAACCAAAGCGGGCGGGGATAATAACGGTATAGGTCACAAGCGGTGCTCCAGTGGGAAAAGGGCGTTGATGCGGGCGCAAAAATCGCGCACAAACGGTTCGGGCAGTTGGGCGTTTACATCTAACACCCAGGTGTTCTCTGGCGCCAGGCTGCGGCATTTCACCGCGTCTTTGGCGGTAATGATCAGGGGCGCATGTTCAGCGAAGGTAAAATCCTGCGGCGCAAAGCGGTGGTGGTCTGGCAGCGCCTTGGCGGTGACATCAAGCCCCATCGCCTCAAGGCTTGCAAAAAACCGCTGCGGGTTGCCGATACCCGCCAGCGCGCACACTCGGCTGTGCGGCCCCCAGGGCCAAGGCTGTAAAGGATATTGCACGTTGCTAAGCAACTGGCGCCAACCCTGTGGGGCGAGGGTAAACCGGCTGTTATGTTCCGTGCCGCCGTTATAAAGCACCCAATCCGCCGTGTTCAAACGGCGGGCTTGCTCCCGCAGGGGGCCAAGTGGCAGGCACCAGCCATTGCCCAAGCCCCGGCTTTGGTCGATCAAAATAATTTCTAAGTCCCGCGCCAAGCGGTAGTGCTGCAAGCCATCATCACTCAAAATCACCTGGCAACCCTGCTGCACCAATGCCAAACCCGCCGCCACCCGGTCGCGCCCCACACACACCGGGCCATCCAAACTTTGCGCCAACAGCAGCGGCTCATCACCGCACACACGGGCGTCATCACTCGGCGCCACTAACTGATACTCACCCTCAAACGTGCCGCCATAGCCCCGCGACACCACCCCCACCTTAAGGCCTGAAGCCTGCAACTGGCGGGCAAGCGCGATAATCACCGGCGTTTTGCCGGTGCCGCCCACACTGATATTGCCCACCACCACCACCGGCACCGGCAAGCGCTGTTGGCGGGCCTGCTCATAGCACCGCCGCAGGGTGCTCAGCAGTAAAAACAACGGCACCAAAGGCAGAAAAACCCACAGCCAGGTGGGTTTTCCATACCATTGTTGAAGAACCGCCTGCTCGATCAAGGGCTGGGCGCCTGCACACCGGGTTGTTGTTTAGGGCTGGCTGGCGGATTCGGCTGCGCACCGGGCAGCTGCGTGGTGAGCTGAATATTGGCATAACCGGTTTTACCCGCCGCCTCCATCACCGTCACCACCGCCTGATAAGGCACATTGGCATCCGCCGTCACCACAAAAGGGGTTTTTTTATCATTAATAGCCAGTTTTTCGATGGCGTTTTGCAAAGTGGCGGGCTGGCTGTTAATTAACGCCTGGCCGTTTAAGGTATAAGTGCCTTGTGCATCCACCAGCACCTCAATGCGGTCCACCTTGGGCGCATCATCACTGCCGGAAGCCTGCGGCAACTCCAGCTTCAAATGGCCCTCTTTGGTCATGGTGGTTGCGATCATAAAGAAGATCAGCAACAGCAATAACACATCAATAAAGTTGGTGACATCGATGTGCTCTTCCCTGCGCGCTTGGCGGCGAAACTTCATAAGCCCCCCTTAAACCGCTTTTAAATCAACGCGGCGGTCGTTACACAGCGCATCCACCAACTTCAGCGAATCCTGCTCCAACAACACCGTAAGGTTATCCACCCGGCGCAGGAAAAACCGGTGCGCCGCAATGGCCGGAATCGCCACCATCAAACCGCCAGCGGTACAAATTAACGCCTCCGCAATGCCGCCTGCCAACAAGCTGGTATTGCCGTTGCTGCCCGCCAGCATAATTTCGGTGAACATTTTGATCATCCCAAACACCGTGCCCAGCAGCCCCAACTGCGGCGCCAAACTGCCGATGGTGCCCAGAACCGGGATATAGCGCTCCAGCTCGTTAATCACCTGGCTTGCCGCCTCTTGAATGGAATCTTTCATCACCTCACGGCCATGCCGCGAATTGCCCAAACCCGCCGCCAAAATGCGTCCCAAAGGTGAAGATTTACGCAGGTTTTTGAGTTTTTCAGCATCAAAACTGTTGTTCTGCAACTGCGCCCACACATCGCCCAACAGATGGCGGGGGGCGATTTTTTTAGGGTTTAACGTCCAAAAACGCTCAACTGTGATAGCGACAACAGCAACAGAACACAGAATGATCGGCACCATCAACCAGCCGCCTGCGAATAAAATGTTACTTTCCACGAAAAACTCCCGAAGCTATTGATTCATTATTGATAAGGGGTGGGCGGGCATGATACCCGAATTTATCACCCGGTTAGGGACACAGTTCCCGCGCCGAAAATGCCGCCACACAAGCAAAAAACCGCTCTGCGTCACGGCTGATCGCGCCCACAAGGATAGCAGCTGCCGGCCACAACCACCGTAGCGGAATGTTGCCGCTATAAACCTAAAAACCTCAGTTGAACGCACAACAAAGCGCCCCTAAGGCGCCCGATAAAAATCCAACCCGGCCTTTTTAATAATATCCAGCGTTGACTGATCGCTGGCAAAAACCGAATTTAAACCCTGGGGCTCCTGCGGTGGGTCGCCGGTAAAATCATCCCCTTTGCGCCATATAAAATCCGCACGCTGTGAATGCCCAAAACCACCCCAAGCCCAAAAATTAAACCCCGCTATGGGTTTGCCCAAGCGCGCCTGCTGGGTTAATTGCTCAAATACACCCTGATAATACCGGTTGCGCTGTTGGGTTGAAGTTTTAG
>JBEGTZ010000225.1:0-8456 GCA_041179125.1 Pseudomonadota bacterium
CGCCTAGCAAAAGTTAAAAATTCGAACAACCAATAAGGTTGCCCTTCATTTTTAACTTTCACTATTCGAACCAATGGCTTACACATCTTTTGGGCGCTCAACTGAGGTTTCTAGGTTAAACGGATATAGGCGCACTAATGGCGGGGTGGGATTGGTAGTTTTCCAAGCGGAAATCATCAAACCTGAAGCCAAAAATATCGGTTATTGCCGGGTTAATGTGCATCTGTGGCAGTGGCAAGGGTGCGCGGCTTAATTGTGTTTCTACCTGTTCTAAATGGTTTAAATACAGGTGCGCATCGCCCAGGGTGTGAATAAATTCACCCAAGCCTAAGCCCGTCACTTGCGCCACCATCATGGTGAGCAGGGCGTAGGAGGCGATATTAAACGGCACGCCCAAAAATATGTCGCCGCTGCGTTGGTACAACTGGCAGGATAATTTGCCGTCTAACACATAAAACTGGAACAGCGTGTGGCAGGGCGGCAGGGCCATTTTGCCGTTGGCGGCGTTTTCTGACGGGGCGCAGGTTTCATCGGGTAATAGCGCCGGGTTCCAGGCGCAGACGATTAACCGGCGCGAATGCGGTGTGCGTTTAATTTGCTCAATCACTTGGCTAATTTGGTCGATGACTTCGCCATTCGGCCCAGCCCAGGAGCGCCACTGGGCGCCGTACACCGGGCCTAGTTCACCCTCGGCGGTGGCCCATTCGTTCCATATTTTTACGCCGTTGTCCTGCAAATATTTGATGTTGGTATCGCCCTGCAAAAACCATAATAATTCGTGGATTATGGCTTTTAGGTGGACTTTTTTGGTGGTGACTAAGGGGAAGCCTGCGGCTAAATCAAAACGCATTTGGTAGCCGAACACACTTTGCGTGCCGGTGCCGGTGCGGTCGCTGCGGGTGATGCCCTGGGTGTGGACATGGCGCATTAAATCGAGGTACTGCTGCATTTGAAATTTGCCTACTGCGTTTAAATCTATGGGTGCGCTGTCAATTTTGGCTGATGGTAACTATTCAGCCGATTTTTTTATTTTCGTGCATCATCCTAAAAACCTCAGTTGGATCACCCAAGTCTGCACAAGCCCTTGACGCGCCTAGCAAAAGTTAAAAAATTTGAACAACCATCAAGGTTGCCCTTCATTTTTAACTTTCACTATTCACATCAAGGGCTTGCACAGCTTTTGGGCGCTCAACTGAGGTTTCTAGGATCATCCCTGCGTAGGGGCGCAATTCATTGCGCCCAATTAAACCGCCGAAAATCATCAACCAAGGCGCGATAAATCGCGCCCCTACACGGTGAAATGGTGCAGACATTGTTAATACGCTGAATAGTTACGGCTGATGAAGCAAACGATTTTGTCGCCCTGGCCTCACAGGCTTCCCGCTACGGAAAAACAGCCTAGAAAATTTCTATCCGTTTTTCTTTTTGCCAAAAATACCCCGCCAAAACATGCCTTCAAGCATAAGCCCCGCCAGTAGAAAAATGACGCCACCTGCGGGAACGCCAAAACTATAACAAGCGATAGCGGCAAAAAAACAAGCCACAACAATGACGACGCGAGTAATAACGTTCATTCAACTGCTCCATAAATGGTTTGGTATAGGCTCAAAAAGAGGGCTTGGGTGCATTTTGATGCTCAGGCCCCGCTTGGAATGTTAGGTTGATTTTCGGCCTGAGGCTGCTAAATAGGACCAAATAAACACGCCGCCGCCAATTAAAATCATCGGCAAACACAACTCCTGCCCGCGTGACATCCAGCCGAACCATTCAAAATTAATATGCGCATCTGGCTGGCGGAAAAACTCCACAAAAAAGCGGAAACAGCCGTACAGGAATACAAACAATGAGCACACGGCGCCCCGTGGGCGCGGTTTGGCGGAGTACCAGACGAATAAAATGATAAAAATTAAAATGCCCTCAAGCCCAGCTTCATACAGTTGCGACGGGTGGCGCGGCAGGTGTTCGGCATCGGTGGGGAACACCATCGCCCAGGGTACATCGGCTGCGCGGCCATAGAGTTCGGCGCCGATAAAATTCCCCATGCGGCCAAAAAACAAGCCCACCGGCACAAACGGCGCGACAAAATCCATCACATCTAAAAATTTTTGCTGGATTTTGCGGCAGTACAGCATCATGGCGATGATCACGCCTAAGAAGCCGCCGTGGAACGACATGCCGCCCTCCCACACGCGGATAATCATCATCGGTTCGGCTAAAAAATCACTCATTTTATAAAACAACACATAGCCGATACGGGCGCCGAGCACCACGCCCATCGCGCCGTAAAAAATTAAATCGTCCACTTGATGCTCGCGCACGACTAAATCGCTGCGGCGGCTGCGTCTTTTGGCTAAAAACCAGGCCAGGCTGAAGCCCATGAGGTAGGTGAGGCCGTACCAGTGGACTTTAAGCGGGCCGAGTGCGATGGCGACCGGGTCTATTTGGGGATAGGTGAGCATGGGGGTTCCTGTGGTGAACAAATGGATCAAATACTGCCCGAAGGTTTCGGGTTGCCATAAGGGTTTTACGCCGGTTTATCCTGCCCTGGCATGTTGGGTTTGGTGAGCCAGGTAAGCCCCGCCTCGTTGTACACCCGTTGAATCAGCCGGTTTATAGATTCGGTATCGGGTAAAAGTTTCACTTCCGCCAACAACGCCTGGGCATCCGCCAGTTTAACGCCGCGAATAACGGATTTTACCCGCAGCAGGTTGGTGGCGCTCATGGAGAGGCTGTCAAAACCCATTGCCATTAATAACAAGGCGGCAGAGGGGTCGCCTGCGAGTTCACCGCAAATACCCACCGGCACACCCTGGCTGTGGGAGTCGTCCACGACGTGCTGTAAGGCGCGGATCACCGCCGGGTGCAAGGAGTGGTACAAGTCCGCCACGCGCGGGTTGTTGCGGTCTACGGCCAGCAGGTATTGGGTTAAATCGTTGCTGCCGACGGAGAGAAAATCCGCCCGTGCGGCCATTTCTTTAGCCAGATAAACCGCCGAGGGCACTTCGATCATCACGCCGACCGGCGGCATACTGATGCGGTAGCCTTCTTCGATCAGTTCGTCATAGGCGCGGTAAATGAGCATTTGGGCGATTTCTAATTCCGGGATGGAGGAGATCATCGGCAATAAAATGCGCAGATTATTCAAGTCCTCCGAGGCTTTTAGCATGGCGCGCACCTGGGATAAAAAGATCTCCGGGTGGTCCAGCGTTACGCGGATGCCGCGCCAGCCCAAAAATGGGTTGTCCTCTGTGATGGGGAAATAGGGCAGGGCTTTATCGCCGCCGATGTCCAGGGTGCGCATGGTGACGGGGTGGGGGGCGAAGGCTTGTAGCTGCTCGCGGTAGGCGATGCGTTGTTCTTCCTCAGAGGGGAAGCGGTCGCGCAGCATGAAGGGCACTTCGGTGCGGTACAGGCCCACGCCTTCTGCGCCGCGCTCCAGCGACAAAATAGCGTCCGCCATCAACCCGGTGTTAACCCACAGGGCTACGCGGTGGCGGTCGAGGGTTTCGCAGGGTAATTCTTTTAACGATTCTAATAAGCGGTACAGCTCTAGGTCGTCTTTAACTATGTCTTGGTAGCGTTCTTTTAAGCCTGCGGAGGGGTCGCTGAAGACACAACCGTGGTAGCCATCCACAATTAACTCGCGCCGGTCGAGTTTGGTGAAGGGCAAGTCCACCGCGCCCATTACCGTGGGTATGCCCATAGAGCGGGCCAAAATGGCGACGTGGGAGTTGCTGGAACCGCGCACGCTGACGATACCCACCAACTTGCCCAGCGGCACTTCCCCCAGCACAGATGCCGTGAGTTCTTCGCCCACCAAAATAGTGTTGTCCGGGTAGACGCGCTCTTTTTGCGTGGATTGCTGCAAGTAGGCCAGCACACGGCTGCCTAAGTCGTGAACGTCCGAGGCGCGCTCTTGCAAGTAGGGGTCGTGCATACTGGAGAAGGTTTTGACGTGCTCTAAAATGACATCGCTCCAGGCGTACTGGGCGCTTAGGCCCTGGCTGATGCGCGCGCGCACTTCACCCCCCATCGAGGCGTCATCTAACATGCCCAAATAGGCGTCGAACAGCACTTGTTCTTCCCGGTTTAAGCGGGCTTTAAGTTCATCACCTAAGCGTTTGACATCGTTGCGCACAGCGGCCAAACACTGGTTAAAAAACTCTAGTTCTTCAGGAATGTTGTCGATTTTTTGCAGCGGAACGGCTTTTAAATCCGCCAGCGGCGAGATCACCAAAGCCTGGCCGATGGCCACCCCCGGTGCCCCCGCTACACCTTGGAAGCGCACTTCATGGGTGTTGTTTTCAACCCCAATGGTGATGGCGCCGGTGGCTTCAGCGTGGGCGATTACCCCGGCCAGCTGGGCAGACATAGTAACTAAAAAGGCTTCTTCGCCCTCGTCGAACTTGCGCCGTTGGCCCTGCTGGATAACCAACACCCCCAGCACCGTGCGGTGGTGGATAATCGGCACACCTAAAAAAGCGCTGTAGCGCTCTTCGCCGGTTTCGGGGAAGTATTGGAATTTGGGGTGGTTTTCGGCGTGCTCAAGGTTAATCGGTTCTTCGCGGGCCGCCACATGGCCCACCAACCCTTCATTTACCGCCAGGCGTACACAGCCTACGGCATCTTGGTTTAGGCCATCGGTGGCCATCAAAACGTAGGTGCCACCGCTGTCGCGCAGGTAGACAGAACACACTTCGGTGTTCATGACCGATTTAACACGGGCAACAATAATGTTCAGTACCGAGGCGAGATCTCGGGCAGCGTTAACCTCCTGAACAATACTGCGTAACGCGGTGAGCATCATGGCGGCACCTGGCTGTGAGCCGGTTAAGGTGTGTGTGCAGGCGCCAAATAGGGCGCCAATTCTTTGAGTGCGCGGCGGTAAACTTCACGCTTAAACGCCACCACTTGGTTCAGTGGGTACCAATAACTCACCCAGCGCCAGGCGTCGAACTCCGGCGGGCTGCTGGCGCGCACGTTTAAACGGCTGTCATCGCTGAGCAGTTGCAGCAGGTACCATTTTTGTTTTTGGCCGATGCATACCGGCTCCTGCTGGCGCACAAAACGGCTGGGCAGGTGGTAGCGCAACCAGCCTTTGGTGCAGGCAAGAATTTGTACATCGCTCGCCTGCAAGCCCACTTCTTCGTTTAATTCGCGAAAAAGCGCGGCTTCGCTGTCTTCGTGGTGTTTAATTCCGCCCTGGGGGAACTGCCACGCATCCTGCCCGCCTACCCGCCTGGCCCACAACAGTTGGCCCTCGGAATTGCTAAGCATAATGCCAACATTAGGGCGGAACCCATCGGCGTCTATCACTGGGGCCTCTCATGTTTTGCTAATTTTTACTTTGTGTGGGGCCAGTACACCGCCGAGGGGTAAGTGTTCACATTTACCGCTCTTGCCGCCACAATTTAGGTGCCGTTTAGGCGCCGTTCATTTATCTGGTAATGTACCTTAATTTCTCCCCGTTGGAAGAAAATCTTTATGCTGCACAGCAGCTTAGCGATGTTTTACACGCCACGGGCCGCTATAAAACCCTGCATTTTGGAGCCTCTGTGACCCTTGCGCTTTTTGATTTAGATAACACCTTATTAGGCGGCGATTCCGACCACGCCTGGGGGACTTTTTTAGTGGCCAAAGGCCTGGTGGATGGCCGCGAGTACAGCGAGGCCAACGACCGCTTCTACGCCGAATACCAAGCCGGCAGTTTGGATATTCGCGCGTATTTATCCTTTGCCTTAGCGCCGCTGACACGCTTTGAGCCGCAGCAACTGGCCGCATTACACCGCGAATTTATGGCCCACAGCATCGAGCCGCTGATTCTGCCGAAAGCGCTAAACCTGTTGGCCGAACACCGCGCACAGGGCCACCGGCTGGTCATCATCACCGCCACCAACCGCTTCATCACCGGCCCCATCGCTGCGCGCCTGGGGGTTGCGGATTTGCTGGCCACCGAGGCGGAAATAATAGAAGGCCGCTACACCGGCCAGATCAGTGGCGTGCCTTGTTTCCAAAACGGCAAGGTTGAGCGCTTGCAGCATTGGTTGCAGGCGCAGGGGGAGGACTTAAGCGGCAGTTATTTCTACAGCGATTCCGCCAATGACCTGCCACTGCTTGAAGCCGTGACCTACCCGGTGGCGGTGGACCCCGACCCGCGTCTGTTGCAGTGGGCAGAGGCGCGCGGGCATAGGGTTTTGAGTTTGCGTTAACCTAAAAACCTCGGTTCTTTTAACCTAAAAACCTCAGTTGAGCGCCCAAAAGCTGTGTAAGCCACGGGTATCGCAGACTTGGGTGATTCAACTGAGGTTTTTAGGTTGAATCATTCACAGGCGTGGTTGAACTGGTTAAGCTGTGGGCGGCGTTGTTCAGCCGACACCCCAACTCACCCCCAAAAGGCCAATAAAAATGAAAAACTTCCGTTTAAAAAGCCTAAACAGCGGCGCCATCTTCACCCTCACTCAATCCACCATCACCATTGGCCGGGGTGCGTTTAATTTTGTTCGGCTGGAATGTGATTCGCTGTCGTCGCAACATGCCAGCCTGCACATAGAAAATGGCCGCGCCATTCTTGAGGATTTAAATTCAACCAATGGCACGTTAATTAACAATATGCCGGTGCAGCAGGCTACTGAATTGATGCACGGGGATGTGATTAGTGTGGGCAGTGAGAAATTAATGCTGATTGACCCGGATAACCAGGATGACGTCACGGTGTTTTCTCTGCATTTGGGCGCGGCCACGGCGCTGGCGGAATCTAAAATAGCCGAGCTTAATGCGGGTAAATTAACGCAGGAGGAGGCGCAGCAGGTGGTGGCGGATGTGCTTCAGAACGTATTTTCATCGCGCACAGCGCCCGCACAGGCGCCACTGGGGGTGTTGGTGACGCTGTCCAAAACGGCGGTGGATTCTGTTTTTGAGTTAAACACAGAGGGCGCGCGCGCCAATATGTGGAATGCGGGCCGCGATGAATCCTGCCTGGTGGCCATCAATAACCCCACCGTTTCGGTCAGCCACGCCACCATTCGGTTTGAGGATGGCGTGTGGTTTGTGAAGGATAACGGCTCCACCAATGGCACCAAGGTGAACGGCAAACGGGTGCTGGAGAGCGAGTGTAAAAGTGGGGATATTATTTCGTTTGGCAAATTAAATTGTGTGTTTGGCGTGGTGGATGAGGTGCTGGCTGAAGCTGAATGAGGCGGCGGTTGCCAGGGCAAAAAACCCCGCCTACAGTTGTAACACACCCAAGTAATTTGCGAGTACACAATGGAAGAGCGGCGTGAACACCAGCGTATCCCTCTGCGCGTCAGCATTAAAATTGCGCACCCCGAGTGTGGCGAGAAAATCGTCACCACGCGCAATTTCTCAGAAGGGGGTTTGTTTATCATCATCGAGCCGACCCAATTGCCCAGCATAGGCACACTGGTGAAGGGCCAGATTCAAGGCCTGGACGATGCGCCGCTTGTGGATATGAAAATTGTGCGCCTTGAGCACGATGGGGTGGGTTTGCAGTATATGGATGGTGAGGCGGGTTAAACCTAGAGCTGGGGTTTCTGTTAAACCCCAGCCAATTCCGCCCGCAACCGGCCAATCGCCTGCACATAATCCCCACCGCCAAAAATCGCCGAACCCGCCACAAAGGTATCCGCACCTGCGCGGGCCAAGGCTTGAATATTCGCAGCACTCACGCCGCCGTCCACTTCTAACCGCATGGATAAACCCTTAGCGTCAATTAAAGCGCGGGCGGCGGCTACTTTATCCAGCACGTAGGGGATAAATGCCTGGCCGCCAAAACCTGGGTTCACACTCATCAACAACAGCATATCCAGCTTGTGCAGCACCGGTTCAATGAGGCTGAGCGGCGTGCCGGGGTTAAGCGCCAGGCCTGCTTTTACACCTTTACTGCGGATCAACTCTAAGGAGCGATCCAGATGGCGGCTGGCCTCCGGGTGGAAGCTAATAAAATCCGCCCCGGCCGCACAAAACGATTCAATCAGCGCATCCACCGGCTCCACCATCAGGTGAACATCCATCGGTGCGCTGATGCCGTATTGGCGCAGAGCCTTCAGCACCATCGGGCCGAAGGTGAGGTTGGGCACGTAGTGGTTGTCCATCACATCAAAATGCACCAGGTCGCCACCGGCTTTAAGCACCTGGGCCACATCCTCCCCCAGGCGCGCTAAATCAGCCGATAAAATAGACGGTGCCAGCCAATAGGTGCTGGTGGGAAGCGGTGTGCCGGGTGTAGTGGCTTGCATCTTTGTAACCTTATGCCAAGCTGATGGCAAAACGATTGATTGGGGGTGCGCATGATGAACTGGAGGATTGTAGCCATAATCCTAAAAACCTCAATTGAATCACCCAAGTCTGCGCAACCCCTTGGCCCATCTAGCAAAAGTTTAAAATTTCGAACAACCCATAAGGTTGCCCTTCATTTTAAACTTTCACTATCTGCACCA
>JBEGTZ010000226.1:0-6721 GCA_041179125.1 Pseudomonadota bacterium
AAACAACCCATCAATGAAATGGGCGTGTTGGAATTGTGGGTTAAGCCTACCGCCCCCGATACACATTATGAAATGTCATTTTTTGTGCGCGCAAAAGATAAAGACGAAAATAGCTGGGTAAAAATTGGCGCCATTGATTCGGAAAAAAACGAAGCGGAATATACCGCTAAACGCATATCCATCGATGAAGCCAGCAGCAATTATCTTAAAATGGAAATTAACGTCACCAGCGGTAGCATTGCTATAGACGACATCAGCATCGACAAAATTTCCCTCGCGGTGGCGCTGCGTAAAAGCCAGTTAGAAACACAAAAAAATCTACAGGAGCAATTTAGCAAAGACGAAGACGCCAAAATTCTTACTGAATCTATTGTGCGTTTAGGTGAGGCGTATATTTCACAAATTGAATTACAGCGCCGTTATTTGGAATCCTCAGCGGGTATTACCGCCACGCTGCAATTGGCCCTGGCCACCTCCCAGCGCAGCCAAATGGCCAATCCATTGGCGTATCAAACCTTTGGTGGCATTGTAAAAGACGTTAAATCGCTGTCGTCCCCGATTCAATCCCAGCGCTTAGATTCCCTCTTAAAACCCTTTGGCGATATAGCCACGGCCACGCTTAATGTGGTCAGCGGCGGGGTTTATCCTATTTTTGCTGAAACGTTTAAGTCCATTGTGGCCGCTTCATTTGAAAAAAATAATTACGCCAATTTGGATCTACCCAAAGACCTGCGTAAATATGCTGAAAAAAATGGCCCACACGTTTACACCAAAACGGAAACATTTTTAAATGAAATTAAAAGTGACCTAACCAACATTACCGCACTGGACAAAGAACTCGGCGGCATTCAGCGGGATGTGGATAGCTTTCGCAAGGATTTAGAAAAAAATCTGCGCGAATATTTAGTGACTGGCGGCATGGAAAAATCCAACGACAGCCTGAACCGCATCATGAGCAAAGACCCTAAAGATCGCGAGGGCGCCATTAAAGTGGTGCGCGATTATTTTGCTGCTCAGGCAGCTTTTTTCCAAAATGGCAGCAAAAACAATGCGCAGCTTTTGCAGTTTTTATTAGTCGCCAATAGCAAAATTGAAAAGGTGCAGGAATACGACGAGCGTTTTAACCAAATCACCTCATCGGTACTGACGTTTTACTCTAAATTCGAAAAATCCATCGAAGCGGAAAAAAACCCTTTCAGCACCGAGGCCGATAAAAAAACCTGGGAAAACAGTGCTAAATCTGCGCGCGAGCATGTGAAAAAATCCCGTGCCGCTTTTGAAAGCGCCTACATCAACTACGTCACCGGGCAATAAACGGAAAGCGCTGCATTTTGCTCAATGTGAGCATTTAATCCGCAGCGCTATTCCTCTATAATCGCGCCCTTTTCGCTGCCCGCCTGGCGGGCAATCTTTATCCCCTACTTTTTATTTATATGAGGGCTGCATTTTGCAACTGCACAACGCCACCGCCGCACAATTAACACAATGGGAAGCCAATTTAGCGCAGGCTTATGAAGCCGTAAAAGCGCAAAAACTCAACCTGGATTTAACACGCGGCAAACCCTCCGCTGAACAGTTGGATCTTTCAAACGCCCTAGACGGCATTTTGCAGGGCGAATACATCAGCCCCACTGGCGTTGATACCCGCAACTACGGCGGCTTAGATGGCATACCCGAAGCGCGCGCGTTGGGTTCTTGGTTGCTGGGCGTGCCCCAGGCTCAGGTTTATTGTGGCGGCAACAGCAGCCTGACTTTAATGCATCAAGCCATGATGGCTGCGACGTATTTTGGTTTAACAGGCAGTGATTCCGCCTGGCAAAACGAAGGCGCGATTAAGTTTCTTTGCCCGGTGCCCGGTTACGACCGCCACTTCGCTATTTGCGAACAAATGGGTATTGAAATGGTACCCGTTCGTATGGGGGCCAACGGGCCGGATATGGACCAAGTTGAAGCGCTGGTGCGCGCCGATGCCAGCATTAAAGGTATCTGGTGCGTGCCGAAATACTCCAACCCGTCGGGTGTGGTTTATAGCGATGACACCGTGCGCCGCATCGCCGCTTTGGGCAAAATTGCTGGCAAGGGGTTTCGCGTATTTTGGGATAACGCCTACGCGGTACACGATTTATCCGCCACGCCACAAACTCTGTTAAATATTTTTGAAGCCGCACAAGCTGCCGGCTGTGAAGACAGCGTGCTGCAATTTGCGTCCACGTCAAAAATTACCCATGCCGGTGCCGGGGTGGCTTTTATGGGCGCATCCAGCAGCAATTTAAAAGGTTTTCAAAAAGTATTGGGCATTCTTACTATCGGGCCAGATAAAATTAATCAACTGCGCCACGTAAAATTTATTCCCACAGAAGACGCTTTAAAAAAATTAATGCAGCAACACGCCGACTGTTTAAAACCGCGCTTTGCCAGTGTGCTTAAACACTTAGAAGAGGCATTCGCTGATAACGATTTAGGCCAGTGGGAATCCGCCGATGGCGGTTATTTTATTTCCTTTGATACGCGCCCAGGTTTAGCCAAAGAGGTCGTGCGCTTAGCCGGTGAAGCTGGGGTTAAACTCACACCTGCCGGGGCCACTTACCCCTACGGCCAAGACCCCCAGGATACGAATATCCGCATTGCACCAAGCGTTCCCACTGTGCCGCAAGTGAACGATGCGATGAAAGTATTTGTATTGTGCGTGCAATTAGCCAGTGTGCGGCAGGCGTTAGCCTCGGTTTAAATTGCTTTTAAAAGGGCTTTTTGCGGTATAAATGACCGAATGAGCACGAAAATAACGCAGCGAGCGCGCGAAAAGTGGATTTCCGCAAGGTGCCCTAAAAGCCCTTTTTTAAGGGCTTTTTTATTTCCGATGGTATGTGTCATTTTTATTGGTTTGATCAAATATGCTCACTATTTTACTCAACAACCAAACCATAAGCCTTCCAGCCGGCAGCACGGTGAGCGATGCCTTGAATGCGTTGGGTTCCAGCGATGGCCCGTTTGCGGTAGCGCTTAACGATGAGTTTTTACCCAAAAGCCGCTACCAGCAACAGCCGTTAAACGATGGCGACACGCTGGATTTAGTGGCGCCTGTGGGGGGCGGTTAACTGTGGCTGATTTATTAACCCTGTACGGGGAGGTGTTCCAAAGCCGGTTTCTGTTGGGCACCGCGCTTTATTCCTCCCCCGCTACCATGCTGGACAGCGTGGCCGCAAGCCGCTGCGAAATTGTCACCCTGGGCTTGCGGCGGCAAAACCCCAAAGACCGCGACGGGCAAACGCTGTGGAGCGCCATTCAAAGCACCGGCAAGCGTTTATTGCCCAATACCGCAGGCTGTAAAAGCGCCAAAGAAGCGATCAACTTAGCGGAAATGTCGCGGGAAATATTCGCCACCGACTGGATAAAACTTGAAGTCATCGGCGATGATTACAACCTACAACCCTGCCCGTTTGGCTTGCTGGAGGCAGCGGCGGAGCTAACCCTGCGCGGCTTTAAAGTACTGCCTTATTGCACGGATGATTTAGTACTCTGCCAAAAACTGTTGGATGCAGGCTGCCAAGTATTAATGCCCTGGGGTTCACCCATTGGCACAGGCTTAGGCTTGATGAACAAATACAACTTAAAAACCCTGCGCGAGCGTTTGCCGCATGTCCCGCTGATTGTAGATGCCGGTTTAGGCGCGCCGTCCCAAGCCTGTGAGGCGATGGAAATGGGGTTTGATGCGGTGCTGTTAAATACCGCCGTGGCTAAAGCCGCCCAACCGGCTGTGATGGCACAGGCATTTGCCGCCGCCATTGATGCCGGGCGCAGCGCGTATCGCGCGGGGTTAATGCTCAAACGCCAAACCGCCAGCCCCTCCACCCCCACCATCGGGCAGCCTTTTTGGCATCAGCACCCCAAATGAACCCGCCCTATTTAGAAATCCACCAAGCCGATGTGTACCAAGGCGCCCGCCAGGTATTCAACCGGCTGAATCTCACACTCAATTATGGTGAGCATACCGCCATCCTCGGCCCCAACGGCGCGGGCAAAAGCACGCTGATTAAACTGCTCACGCGGGAAATTTACCCCCGCGTTGCCGAAGACAGCCACGTCAAAATTAACGGCAGCGAACGGGTGATTATTTGGGAGTTGCGCAAAATAATTGGCTTGGTCTCGCAAGATTTACAAACCGGTTATGACGGCCATATCAAAGCGTTTGACGTGGTGCTTTCCGGCCTGTTCGGCTCGGTGGGTGTACACATGCACGAACACCCCAGCCCAGAACAACGCCAATTAGCCGCACAAGCTTTACACCAAGTAGGGCTGGGTGATTGCGCCGACAACTACTACGTGCAGCTTTCCACCGGCCAGCAGCGCCGCTTATTGTTGGCCCGTGCTTTAATCCACAAACCCCGCGTGTTAATTCTTGACGAACCCACAAACGGCCTGGATTTACAGGGGGCGTTTGAACTTATTCGCCTACTGCGCACACTCAGCAACCAAGGCGTGAGCCTTTTATTAGTCACCCACCATCTAACCGAAATCATCCCGGAAATCACCCGCTTGATATTGCTCAAACAAGGCCAGGTGGTGGGCGACGGCAAAAAAGCTGAGCTACTCACAGACGCTAACCTCAGCCAACTGTACAACACACCATTAGCACTTAAACTGGATGAAGGGTTTTACTCCGCCCGCCCCTGTTAACAGGCCGAGCAAACCCCAAAACCCTAACACTTTTACCCATCCAACCTGACAAGCGCGAATTGCTGTGACACACTTTCACGCCCCACATCGGCCCATCGCTCCCCTGCCCTTAAGGTTCTCCTATGACACGAATTCAACGTGCAATTTGTATCACACTGGCCGCAAGCCTTCTTAGCTGTAAAGCGGGCTACAACCGCCCACTCGGCAATGGTTCTTCTTCCAGCGCTGATATCCCCTGCGCACCCAAAGCCGTAGACACCAACGCCAACGCTGAGGCCTTAGCGGTGCTCAAACTGGTGGCTACTTTTAGCTGTGAAAAAGACAGCACCGCCACCAGCACGGCCAACACCAAACGCGTGTTATCTGGCCAGGCATTGGGTACTGTTGCGGATATACAAAACAATGATCGTTACTACGCCTGGTTCAACGACGCGTTTAAAGATGAAGACGATTACTACAATACCCCAGCCGTTGCAGGTGTTGATTACGCCTACTCCAGCAACTGGAATACGGATCAATTCAACAAGGCCAACGATCTGCTGGAAAATCATTGGGATAAAAGCGGCTTAGTTATAATCAGCTGGACACCCGCCAACCCCTGGCAGGAAGGGTTTAACACCGGTTACACCTCCGATGTGGATCTAACCGCCCTCAGCCAAAGCTTTCCCTCAAGCGCTAAAACCCGCTGGGAAGATGACATTAAACGCGTGACCAATGCACTTTTAAACCTACAACAACGCCGCGTGGCTGTTATTTTCCGCCCATTGCCCCTGATGAATTCCGACCGTTATTGGTGGGGTATTAATGCCACTGGCGACAATAAAGAAAACGACTTTAAAACACTCTGGAGCGATATGTTTAAACGCTTTAACGATGCGGGTTTGGAAAATTTAATCTGGGCTTATTCACCACTGGATACCGCCGAAAACAATACCAAAAGTTTTAACTGGGGCTTTAACAAAGAATTTGTGGATATAGTGGCCCCGGTAGTGCGCAATAACAACTTGGATATACGCGATTACGACGCCTACAAAACCCTGGGCAAACCCCTAGGTATGGCCGAATTAAGCCCCGCCACGGGCGCCGATTTTGACACCTTAAAATACGAAAGCCGCTTGATCACCAATTACCCGGCAGTGGCATTTTGGTTGAGTGGTGTAAACGACGGCGACACCAAACGCACACTTGCAGGCAACAAAAACGGGTTTGAGTTATTAACCAAAGACACCGTGATTACCGCAGAAGATGTCGAGGATCAGGGGCTGCTTGATTATTAATGTGTAACCCGTGCGCACGTTGTCTATTTTCCTGCGCCACCCCCATGCGGGCGATGGCGCGGGAATAAGCTAAATAATTAATGTAACTATTCAGCATGTATCCGTGCGGTACGTTAATTTAAGTAAAAATACCGTTATGGTGTAGGTTGGGCAGTAATGCCCAACACAGCAGTGTCTTCGATAAAAAATGGTCGGAATGCGGCGCTTTGAAATATCGGCGTACGGGAGCGGATTGTGTTGTGTTGGGCATTACTGCCCAACCTACGCTCTACTCATCTCATCGGGAGTACTGAATAGCTACTAATTAATTACGTTGGCTCGTCCGGCAAAAGAATTATTCACACATAATTTTTACCGCTCTAGGATCTATACATGAGCGTAAAAAAAGGTTCATTTCCAGCTCATCAGCCGAATCATAAAAACGCATCATCAACTCATTAAATTCTAACTGACGTTTGGCCGGTAAATTAATTACGGGGTAGCCCGCACTCAACAAAATACCGTTCATCATTAACCTGCCGGTACGCTTATTAACATCATAAAAAAACTGATTGCGCGCCATAGTTAAAAACACATGGATCGCTCTATCATAAATATTGGTTATTGCATCGGCGGATTCAATTAATTCGATAAATTTAGCGGGAAGCTCGGTGGCCGGTGGCGGCAAATAGCCTGAGCCTGCAATAGTCACCATGCCCGAGCGAAACCGCCCCCTTTCCAACGTCTCTTCTTTTGCCGCCAGCGCATGTAATTTAAAAACGAATTCCATC
>JBEGTZ010000227.1:0-27106 GCA_041179125.1 Pseudomonadota bacterium
CATCAACATGGTGCTCGATGGCAGTATCTATGCGCCCTGGCCGGAAGACCCCAGCGAGCAACCGCGCCCGCAAACAGACCGCGACATCGCCCGCCAACAACAGCTACAACACCTCACCAGCTTTGCCCGTGGTGTGTTCGACGCCAACCATTTATACAACCAAGAACAAGCCACCGTAGAAACCCAAATGGGCAACGCCCTGCACACCTGGGTAGCCGAAATTCAAAAAGACCGCTCACGCCTGGAAGCCCTCGCCTTCCAAGACGACCTCACCGGCCTTGCCAACCGGCGCTTATTTTTAGAGCGCCTCGACCAAGCCCTGCGCAACTGTCGGCGCAACAAAACCCAAATGGCCCTGATTTTTTTAGATTTAGATCGCTTCAAACAGCTCAACGACAGCCTCGGCCACTACGCAGGTGACGTACTACTCAAAGAAGTGGCCCAACGGCTCATGCGCTCAGTGCGCGAAGTGGACACCGCCGCACGCCTCGGCGGCGATGAATTTACCCTGATATTAGTGGACGTACACTCAGAAGAAGGCCTGGTGAACCAGCTCACCCGCCTGCGCGCCAGCCTCAAAAACCCCCTGGAAATACAAGGCCAACTGGTGCGACCCTCGGCCAGTATTGGCGCTGCCATCAGCGACGGCAGCGAATCCGCCACCGAGCTTATGGCCCGCGCCGACGAAAGCCTCTACGCCGTAAAAGCCCGGGGCCGCGACAATTTCGCCATAGCCCCCAGCGCCAAACCCGCTAAATAACGCGCTAAACCGGCAACTCAACCGGCTGCTCTACCGGCAGCAAAGCGGCCTGCAAGCGCTCCGCCGTTAACACGTCATAACTCACACTGCCCCGGCGGCTCACCCCTTGAATCACACAAGGCGGAATCAAAGCCCCACCGGCTGAAGCACTTACCCCAATCGCCTTCCAAGCAAACCGCGCACCGCCATCGGTGGACAACCAAATATGAATTGTCTCCACACCAATCACCCGCGCCGTAATATGCGGCTTGGTAGCGCGCTGGTGAATGCCTTTTTTGATCGTCACAATTTGAGTGCGCTCACCCGTCAGCAACTTATAAAGGTCAACCAAATCCTTATCATTAGTTTTTTGCACCGCGCTTAGTGTTTGGCGCGTCAGCAGGCTTATGCCGTCCTTCACCAACCGCAAAACCTCCGCATCCGTCATGCTGCTGTCGTGGCTGGGGTTGGTCCTTCCCGTATTAGGGTCAACCGCCGGTTTATCCCAAGTGGGCACAGTGACTGAAACCTCCTTGGTGCGCGTTTTTAATATAGGAGATTTGCCCTTGCGTTTATGCATAAACTCTTCTTCTACCATCATTTTTTGTTGAACGGACGCAAATTCATACACAATTGGCATAGCGGCTGGCCTCTATTTTTTAGGTTTAATGAAGGATAAATAACACAGCAACCATAGCACTGTTGCTCGGGTAATGCTGATTAACTTGCGCGGGCGAGGCTGAAGGCGTAGGTTGGGCAGTAATGCCCAACACAACAACATAACAACATAACAACATAACAACATAACAACATAACAATTAATAATGTGATATTTAAAATATGTACTCGCGTGGAGATATTGCTGTTGGGCATTACTGCCCAACCTACGCCTACGCCTACGCCTACGCCTACAATGCGCCTGCGAATAAACCCAGCATCAATTTAATCAAAATCAATAATGTACGCAGAGCAATAAGATTTCCAAGTCAAAAATCACTCCCCATAAAAATCCTGCACCTGATATTTTTTAGTTTTTTTATTATAAAAAATTACCTGCACATCATCCGAGCCAAATACACCAGGGCCAAAATCAAGCCGTGCGGGTATACGATGGCCTGCTTCAACCCGCGCTTTAAAAACAGACAACACCTCTTTAGGCCGCAGAATGCTAAAACGTTTAACCGCCACAATGCCTTTATTAGGTTTTTCATTTTTAAACGGGCCATGAAAAACCACCACACTAACATCTGGATTTTTTGCCGTTATATTTTGTTTCTCCACCAAGGCCACGGCAAAATCTTCAATGCGGTCATCGTTGATGTCCCCCACTGCATAATAAGGCTGAAATTCAGGCATCTGCTGCCTAAGTTGCACCAAATTTTCCTGGCAATCACAAAAAGATTCCGGCGCAAGTAAATAATTGGGGTGTTGGCTGAGGTATGTTTTCAGCGTGGTTTGATGTTGTTTTAATATAAAACTGGGAAGCTCCTCGCCCAGTGCGCAACAGCTGCTGCCCAGCAGAGAAATAAATAAAAAATATTTTGCCAACACGCCCATCTCCTCAATAAATAAACACTGAAAAATTCACGAATTGATTTTGCCTTAAAATAATCCTCACGCCACAACAAGCAATCACGCACCCCGGTGCGACAATTTGCCACATGTGCAAGCAGGCACGCTTAAAGTACAGTACCTCAACCTAAAAACCACAGTTTAATTTTATCGAGCCTGTACCGTGCGCCTCACCATCACAACCCTCCTACCCTTCGCCCTTTTTGCAGCCACCAGAACATTGGCAGAAACCGACACCCAACCTCTGCAACTCGCCGCCAATTCGAACAGCGAAGTCATTGTGGTGGGCCAGCGTGATGCGCCAATTACCATTGAGCCAAGAGGTTTAGCGGTATCCCTAGGGCAAGAACAATTCGAGGCGACCAACGCCATAAACGTTGAAGACTTAATGAAATACGCACCCAATTTTTTTGTGCGTAAACGCTACATTGGTGATGCCAACGGCGTGCCGGGTTTTCGTGGTACGCACTCCACACAATCCGCCCGCACCTTAGTGATGGTAGATGGTTTTGTAGTGTCGAATTTTCTCGGTAATTCATTTGGCTTCCCGCCTAAATGGGGCGTGGTAGGCCCTGGTGAAGTCGAACAATTCGATATTGTTTATGGCCCGTATTCTGCCCGTTATACCGGCAACACAATGGGCGGGTTAATTTCCATCAGCACGCGCCCGCCCAAACAAGAAGAAGCCTTTGTTACCGTGCAAGCGTTTAGCCAGCCCTACAAACAATACGCCACCGACGACACCTACAACGGCGCAACCATTGAAGGCGGTTTTGCATTAAAACAAGAAAACGGCCCATTTTCATTGCGCGGCAGTTATCGGCATTTTAATAACACCGGCCAACCCCAAAGCTGGAACCAATTAACCGCCTCAAAAAATACCACCGGGGTTGAAGTTACCGGCGCGGTGGAAGATAAAAATCTCATATCTAACACACCTATTTTTGCCGCCGCGTCGCCCGACGATAACACGCAAGATCAACTGCGCCTGCGCAGCGATTTAACCTTTGATAATTGGAGTTTAAGCGGCCTGCTGGTGTATTGGACAACCGATTCCGACACCACCCACCCAAGCAGTTATTTGCGCGATGTAAACAGCAACCCGGTATACAGCGGCACGGTAAAAATAGGCCAAAATTATTGGGATACCGGCGCCGTTAATTTATCCCTGTTAGAGCGCACCGAAGTATTAGCCGGTGTAGGTGCCAAAGGCTCGTTGGGCGCGTGGGATATCAGCGCTAATTTATCGCATTTTTGGCAGGCCAAAGCCAAAACTTATACCTCAAAAGGCTATAACAATGGCATTAATAACGGCGCGGGCACCTTAACTAATTTGGATCCGTCCGGTTGGTGGACGCTTGATACACACGCCACAAATAATGTCGGCCAGCACGAAATCACCGCAGGCCTCACCGCGAATCGCTATGCGGTGGATAGCACCACCTACAACACAAAACAATGGCGTCAAGCCAGTGGTGCTGAATTTTCCCTAGAAACAAAAGGTAAATCCGACCTTAATGGTATTTTTATTGAAGACGAAATTCATTTAAATGAACAATTAAGCATTACCGCAGGCGCCCGTGTGGATCAATGGAAAGCCTACGAGGGCAGCCTCATTCAAGGCAGTGTTAAATCGCCCCATCAAAACCGAGAAAAAACTGCCAGCAATGTATCGCTCTCCAGCCAATGGGAATTTGCACCCAAATGGCAGGCGCAATTAAGCCTGGCTACGGCCACCCGTTTTCCAACCGTAGGGGAATTATTCCAAGGTAAATTTGATGGTGCAGGCCAATTTGTCAGCGACAGTTATGACCCTAATTTAAAACCGGAGGAATCCAAAGATTTAAATCTTATCCTGCGCCACGAATTAACCCAGGCACGCATCACCGGCAGCATTTTTTACCAAGATGTAAACGATTTTATTTTCACCCTGGAACGCAATACCCCATCGGGAAAAATAAGCCTGTTTAAAAATATCGAGCGCGTGCGTCAAACCGGTGCTGAATTAATATTAGAAACTTTCGACTGGGGTTTAGAAGGCTTGGATGTGGATTTTAATCTGGCTTATATCGACGATAAAATTATTAAAAATGTATTATTGCCGGTCTCTGAAGGCAATCAATTCCCGCGCATTCCCTACTGGCGTATTAACGCACAAGCGCGTTACCATTTTGCTGAAGATTGGCGCGTATCCAGCGGTGCGCGTTATGCCTCGCGGCCCAATAACAATTTAGAAGCCACCCAGCGCGGCGATACCTTCGGTTACGCATCAGAACAAATAATTGCCGATGCACGTCTCTCTTGGCAAGCCAATGCCAACACGGAATTAAGTTTTGGAGTTGATAATATTAACAACGACAAAGCCTGGGCCTTCCACCCCTTTCCCCAACGCACGTATTTATTAGAACTCAAATGGCATCAATAAGCAGTAATTCAGCAAAAACACTCTACCGCATGTTATGGCGCTGGCATTTTTATGCTGGCGTGTTTGCCATTCCATTTATTATTATTTTATCCGTCACCGGCGCGCTGTATTTATTTAAACCGCAATTAGATGCACTTCACGACGCACCTTACCGCAACCTTCCTATAAGCGGCCCACAAACCACCCCGCAACAACAGCTTGAGGCGGTTTTAGCCGCAACCCCCAACGCGCAATTGACCGCCTATCAATTACCCCAAACCCCCACAGATGCCGTAAATATTTTAGTGAATATAGCGGGCGCGCCGTTTCGTGTTTATGTACACCCACAAAGTTTGGCCATTTTACATAGTGAAAACGAACACAGCCGTTTTTTGCATTATGTACACGATATTCATGGCGAATTATTACTCGGCAAACCCGGCTCTATTCTGGTGGAATTAGCCGCCTGCTGGGCCATTGTATTAATTTTTACCGGCCTGTATTTATGGTGGCCGCGCAATGCGCGGGGTTTGGGCGGCGCTCTTTACCCACGCACACATTTAAAAGGGCGTTTATTTTGGCGCGATGTACACAGCGTTATAGGTATTTGGCTGTCTGCTTTTGTATTATTTTTATTAATCAGTGGGCTGCCTTGGGCGTTTGCTTGGGGCAGTTTATTTAAAGAAGTGCGCACCCTCACCGGCACCGCTGCGCAAAAACAGGATTGGGTTATTGCCGGGCGCACCACCCCAGAAAAAAATAAAGAAAAACCCGAAACAACCACCGACGCTCATGCCGAACATCAACACGGCCATACAGGGCACACACCGCAAAAACACGATTTATTAAATATTGTTGTGGCCAATGCACACGCATTAAATTTTGCGCATCCGGTGCTCATAAATCCCCCTTCTGTTAAAAACCCCAATTGGAGCGCCAAATCGAATCATCAAAACCGCCCCCTGCGCGCCGATGCATTTTTTGACCCCACCACTGGCGCGCTTAACAACCAACAAAATTTCGCTCAGCGCCACATTATCGACCGCGTTATCGGCATAGGCATAGCCGCACACGAAGGCCAATTATTTGGTTGGTTTAATCAATTGCTGGGTTTAATGACCGCTCTGGGATTAATTTTAATGAGCGTAAGCGGTTTTATCATGTGGCGTAAACGCGCCCCCAGCAACGCCCTAGGCGCCCCACCCCCCATACCGGATGCAAGGCTTGGCGTGGGTTTTATCGCTATTATTTTAATTGCGGCGATATTATTGCCCGTACTGGGCGCATCGTTAATTGTCATTTTAGTATTGGAAAAAACACTGCTATCGCGGTGGCCTGTGTCACAGCGGTGGCTGGGGCTTTGATTTTTTGTGGAAATTTTGTGGGATAGCAAGAGCGTGTTTACTTCAAACACTCATACAACTGCTTATCCCCATTATGCTTAAACCGCTTATATTCCCACTGGTATTGCTCCGGAACTTGCATCACCGCTTCACTCACACTCAAATTCAAGGCCGCTGCCGACTCCTCTAAATTTTCACTCAAAAGCGCAGGTGGCGCGGGGTTAAAAATAATTTCAAAACCACCCTTAACCCGTTTTGCATACCCCAAAACCGCACCGCAGCCGGTATTTTGTATTAATTTACACGCAAGCGTCATGGTAAAAGCAGGGCGCCCAAAAAATGGGGCGATGATTCCGCTATTTAATTCTTTGGGGGTTTGATCAGGCAGTACACCGCTAATACCGCCATTTTTTAAACAACTGAGCATCTGCGCTAAACCGCGTCGGTCGGTGGCCACCAATTTGGCACCAAAACGCCCGCGCCCGGCTTTTATAAATTGCGTTACTTTGGGCAATTTTTGCGGTTGAAACATTAGGGTTACTTCACCCAAACAATCTAAATAACGCCCCAGAATTTCCCAATTGCCTAAATGCGGCGCCAAAATAATTAAACCCTTGCCCTGTGCGCGAATATTTTCAATATGTTCCAAGCCATGCACCGCTTTTATATTTTTTTCTAAAGAGGTTTTATCACCACACCACACCACAGTACTTTCAATGGCAAGGCAGGCGGTTTCCCGCACTGAAGCACGCACCAGTTTTTCCTGTTCGGCAGCACTTAAATGCCCCAAACAATAAGCGATATTACGCCGCGTCACGCGCACCATGTCGGTATTAAAAAGCAACGCCGCGCTGCCCAAAAAAGTACCTAAGGCCCGCGCCCAACTCATCGGCAGGCGGCCCAGGGTTTTAATTAAAGCGAGCGCTAAGGTATCGAGCATTTTAAAATTCAGCCTAAAAAAAGCCGCCATTGTGCCTGTTTTATGGATTTTGGCATTAGACGGCTCGCTTTTATTTGTTATGTGCGTTCGCTTTGTGAGCGCACTAAAGCCTAAAAACCTCAGTCACTCTCGCCAGGAGATCAACCAAAGTTTTTAGATTACTTTTTTATTTTCCAGCCTTTTCGGATTCCATTAGTGCTGCTATTTTTTCAATGGCATGTGCTTGTATTTCCATGAGCGCTGTTTGCTGCTCCATTAGAATACGCACTTTTGTCTGAAAGGAGTCTTTCCCTTGCATTTTTCGCATTCCAACGTAAAAAAATAAAACGAATAACAGTATGGGAGCCAATGCAATTAATAATGACTCGATAAGTGATTTTTTAGAATTTTTTGTGTTTTTTTCACGAGCTTCAGCGGAGGTGATACGTATCTCAAGGGTTTTGTATTCACTGGAAGCTCGGCTTGGCATATCCCGAACTTTAAAAGAGATTTCTTTAGATGGACCGATCATGACACCATAGACCGAGTCACTTATAACATCTACAAGTTCTTTGGCATCATTATAGAATTTGGCTTCAACAACAATTTCGTCTATGCAGCTAGACGATGTATTTTTAATATTTCCGATTGCAGTTAGTAATGGTTTAGTATCTTTATCGCCTTGCTCTAAATGAAATTGTGTAGACGACACCTCCAGAACTTCAGTTGCATCATCAATATTTTGTCCCGAAGTGCAGGCTATAGATAGATGAGGAAATAAAAAAAATAATATTATTAAACCGCTTAGCCTGAGAAAATTCATTTATTACTCCTATCATGATTGCATTTTGAGCCGCCCATTATATCTATATTAGAGTGTGCGATTCGTTAGATGGCCCACAGTCTAACGTACTACCATAAGCCCCTAACGCACCAGCATAACGAGCCACCCATGCAACAACAGCTAATCAACCTACTTAAGCAAAACCCTCAATTCACCGACATCATCAGCTGGATCGACCAACACTACCGCTTCACCCCCACCACCTTCCAAAACGGCGCACAGCACAACGAGGCCAATCAAAACAATGGCTCCTGCAAGGTGTTCGCCCTAGCCTTGTTGCTGCAATTAACCCAAGAGCAAACCCTGGCCCTATTTTGTGAACACTACCAAGCGGTTTTGAAACACCCGGAAGCAACAGACCACCAAAACATCCGCCAATTTATGCAACAAGGGTTTAACGGGCTGAATTTTGAGGCGGTGGCGCTGACAAGCCTGTAGGTTGGGCAGTAATGCCCAACATCACCACTTCCAATCACCATGCATCACAATTATTTGCACCCATGAGTGTTGGGCATTACTGCCCAACCTACCCCCATAGGAGTACTCCAAAATGAAAACCCACCCCACCGTGATCGATCATTTCACCGATGCCGCAAAAATGTACGACGAGCGCAACCGGCAACTCGCGCCCATCGGTGACAACATGCATTTTTTAATTCGGCTTATTTTAAAAGATGCCCCAGTTAAAGCGCGGGTGTTGTGTGTAGGCGTGGGCACCGGTGCTGAAATACTTTCGCTTTCAAGCGTATTTCCAGAGTGGACTTTTGTGGGCGTTGACCCCTCCATCGGCATGTTAGACGTGTGCCGCGAACGGCTTGAGCAGGCGGGCGTGCTGCACCGCTGCGAACTTATTCATGGCTATGTACAGGACGCGCCGCCTGGGGAGCACTTTGATGTAGCGTTAAGTATCCTGGTGGCACACTTCGTCAAGCGCGCAGAGCGGTTGGATTTTTATCGCGCCATGAGCAGCCGTTTAAACACAAACGGCGTTTTAATTAACACCGAAATCAGCTTCGATTTAGACGCGCCAGAATTCACTTTTATGTTACAAAACTGGGCGGCGGTGCAAGCGGCGATGGGGCAATCCAGCATGAACGGCACCCCGGAATCACTGGCCAACCTTGCCGTGCAATTGCGCGACATGCTCAGTGTTATCTCGCCTGCCGAAACTGAAAACCTGCTTAAGCAAAGCGGCATTCAGGTGCCGGTGCAGTTTTTTCAAGCGTTTATGATTAGCGGTTGGTACGGTATTAAAAACGCTTAGACAGAGGAGAGCGTTTTAGCCTGAAGGAGCTTCGCGCAGGGCAAGCACGTTTGCCCACCCTGCGCGCTGATGTTTTTGAAATAATGTTTTCCACTTCACAAAACAGAGCAAATACGTAAATTTACGTAGATACATCACCTGTGCATTGCTGCACATTGGCCGTCGCCGTATTAGGGAGCGCCTGTAAATCCATTTTTCGTGGGGCACACCGTTATTTTCGTACACAGTCGGTCATTTATATTGCATTTATTTGTTGAAATCGCCCGGCAAAAAACCCTCACTGGATACGCAAATATCTTGAGGTCGTCACGATACTGAATTTCCGTTGCTCCATTTATATTCATTCAGAGGGGAAATTATGCATCAGCCACTGTTTCATTTACGCAGCACACTCCAGATAATCGCTACGCTCACGTTGATAACGTTGCAAACCGCTTGTGACGGTACCGCTTCAGTGAGTTTTGATCGCGCAATTGAAGAAACAACCATTAATGAAAACAATAAAACAGGGTTTTGGACTAGCCCTTCGTTACAGGTGCAAGGAGGCAAGCTTAGCGATGTAACCTACAAATTGGGTGGCCCAGACGGAAAATTATTTACCATAACAGCAACTCATCTAGGTGGCACCATTGCCTTTGCGCAAGCTGCGGATTTTGAATCCCCTCAAGATGATAATAAAGACAATGAATATATTATAGAGATTGAAGCCCGCCTAAAAGAAAGCACCGCCGTGCAAACGGTACGGATTAAAGTAACCAACGAAACACACCCCGAATTAAAAATCGTTAAACCCTTGCCCAATGAAAATGTCGGCAAAGGCGATAAAATTAACGTGCAAAGCCTGGTTGAGTTTTATGATGATGAATCGAATACGCCTATCAATGGTGCAGACTTAACGCTTAACGGGCAGCCTTTTACGCAGCTAACCACAAATACTGCGCAGTGGGCAGGCTCGGTTGACGTGCCTGAAGGGGGAATAACAGCGGAATTTACAGGGACGACTGAAGACGGTGTTTCCATCAAGCAAACCACCCAATTTTTCAATAAACGCAATGCACTCAACCCATTTTTAATGGGCGTGAGCCGCGACAATAGTTTATTCGTCTATGATCCGGTGAACCACAAAATTGCCGAAGTGGATTTAAGCACGAATAATTGGGGCGTTTATTTTAGCGACCCACGGCTTAACCAAACTCAATTTTTATTGGATTTCAACCCCAAAGATCAAACCATTTATTTTTTTATTGACCCAAAAACCTTCACCGATGGTGATTTTTTAATGTCTCTAAATTTTGCATCCAACCCAACGATAAAATACGGTGGAATTATTCCTGGCGCCCTGGGCATTACTTGGGATAAACGCAACAACAGTGTAAACGTGCTAACCAAAACGGAAAAAAATGGCAAACCCGCGTGTGATATTTTATCTGTGCATGGGCAGGATGGTTTTTTTAACTCCCTGCCACTTACAAAAAAAACCAAACTTGTTGGCGTGATAGAGTGCAGTGAAATTGCTGGCCTTCGGCAATTTACCCACAGCGGAGCCAGTGATTCTTTTTTGTTTGTTACCGAGCGCGATCAGGCTGGCAAAAAAACAATAAACGTATCACCTTCATTTCTTTCGACAGGGGAACCCGTTGAAATTGTTGGTGCAGATCTATCCAATATAGTGATAGATGAAAAAAAATCTGTGGGGTACGCAATAACAAACCCCGAAGGCAATCCCTCTGGGGCACAGCTCATTACCTTTGAGATGACAGAAGGCATTATTGAATCCTGGGATTACAGCCCGTTAAAGATGAATAATAACGTCCCAGGCGCAATTTCAGATATTCGGTTGGATAGCGCCAATAATATTATTTACGTAGGCGATACCGTGCGGGATTCAATATTTACTATCGACCTGGAGACACGCATGATGCGCGAGCTGCCCCTGCAATTCGATCCGAATAGAAGCGCTGTTATTTCACCCGGTGCTGATAACTAACGCCAGACAAACGCATAACCCGCCTCAAGCATAGGGCGCACTTCAGTGCGCTGTTTTTGGTGTACGGCGCGCCAAGGAGGCGGGCTATGCATGATCCAACTTTTCTATTCCCGGAAATCCACTTTTCGCGATGATCGCGAGGAATTTTCGCACGGGGAAGGTATTTTATGCGGTATGAATGACCGACTGAGTACGAAAATAACGCAGCGCGCGCGAAAATGTATTTCTGTAGGAATATTTTTTAGTGGTTGCCCACAGTGAATAAACCGAGGGAATTATTCCCGTTGGTTTATTCACTGTGGGCGCGTAATTCGATAGGCGTACAGTGATGTACGCCCTAGATATTACACTTTACGACGGCGCAAACCGGCCATACCAAGCAGTGCTGAACCTAACAACCATGCCGCAGCAGGCACGGGTACAGGGGCTACGGTGGTAAATGCGGTGGTGTTAGGAATGGTATTGGTGTAGGTGCCGTTTGTTGTGTCTACATTCCAGTTTGCAGTATTAGCCACCAACGCTTTGTAATCTGTGAAGCTGGCAAAACCACTGCGCGGGCCGGTGTATTCCGCGTAGTCTGGCGTGTATGACGCTGCGCCATTTAAATCCATCGCGCTTGTGCCTTGCACTAAACCGGTATTAGCAATTGAACCATCAGTTGCGAAATTACCGTTGGTAATGGCAGCAAGAAAAGTGCTGGGGGCGGTGGCAGAGGTGCCTAAGTAGGCATAAATTGTTTCATTTGAGTTGGCGATACCATAGTTGGTATTACCTGCAACCGTAACACGGCTAAAAGAACCCAAAGAAGCCGATAAAGTGGTTTCTTGCACTTTGCTAAAACGCACTACGCTGCCTGCACTAATAACGCTGGCACCGGTATTCCATTGCAAATAATTTTCGCCGGGAAGAGGAAATGCGCCACCCGCACCAATGGCTGAGCCGTTCCATTCGTTATCGGTAAAAAATACGGTGGTGTTGATTCCGATATCGACAAAGGCCACTAATGAAAACCCGTCTTCGTCGGCGTTAAACGATGTAAACGCAATATCACCGGCAATCAGTGCCGCGTTGGCTTGGGATGCTGCCATTAAAATGGCACCCGCTACTAAAAATTTACGCATTGTTATACCTCATATTTATTATTGGGTTTGGGTCTTAGGAACCTATCAATGCAAGATTGCGGGCTGGTGAAATTATTATTAATTATTCGTGAAGCATTAATGACCAAAGTATCGAATGTGTTTTTTTGTTTTGGCTGATTTTGAAATTGAGTAACTATTCAGCACTCCCGATGAGATGAGTAGAACGTAGGTTGGGCAGTAAAGCCCAACACAAAACACTCCTATCCAGCACGCCGAAATGTCAAGGCGCCACATTCCGACCATTTTTTATCGAAGACACTGCTGTGTTGGGCATTACTGCCCAACCTACACCATAACGGTATTTTTACTTAAATTAACGTACTGCACGGATACATGCTGAATAGTTACGAAATTTAATTAAAGACGCAGTTGAGGGTTCAAAAGCTGTGTATCAAATTACAGACTTGAGAGATTCAACTGAGATTTCAGTGGGTGAAATGAGGTTTCGAGGCTAGGCTTGATTAAGCCTAAAAACCTCAGTTGAATCACCCAAGTCTGCGCAACCCCTTGGCCCATCTAGCAAAAGTTAAAAATTCGAACAACCAATAAGGTTGCCCTTCATTTTTAACTTTCGCTATCTACACCAATGGCTTACACAGCTTTTGGGCGCTTAACTGAGGTTTCTAGGCTAATGGCCCTCACTTTCATTATTGGAATTCTTTTATGCGTGTTTTGAGTTTTTTTATTTTTGCGGTATGCCTGAGTGCCTGCGGTGATAAGACGGCTGGGCCCCAGGGTGTGCTGAGCACGGGGCAGGAGAAGGTTTTGAAGGATGCTAAAGCGGTGGAGAATAAACTGCTGGATGCGGATGCGCAGCGGCGCAAGAATTTGGATGGGGCGGCGGAGTAACCGCTGCTTGCGCTTGCAGTTAAAAACCGCAATTAATCCTAGAAATATCAGTTGGGCGCCCAAATGTGCCATTGGCGTAGATGAACACATCCATGCGGGCTGTACTCCCCATGAGTTCGCCGCTACTAATCTTTTTTACGCACTTTGCGGGGCCGGATTTTTTTCGGTATGGCGACTTCTTGGGCGGTTTCGTTATCGAAAATGGTTTGTAGGGTGATGTCGGGTTCCAGCCAAGGGCCGCGTACTTTGTATTTTAGGCTGGAGGCTTTTTCCAGCTGTTTTTTGAATAGTTTACCCGCCACATACACGCCTGCGGCTATGGGCAGTGCGCCGGTCATGGCGGCGGCGAGGGTTAGGTTGCCGGATACCGGCAGGGTGGCCACGAGGCTTGCGTTGACGTTTTGGGTGGCCACATCCAGGCGGCCTGCCAGTTTTATTTGGGTGGAGGCGGAGTCTACTTTGAGGGGTTCGGCGAGGACGAGTTGGCCTTCGTTGAAGTCGATGCGGCCTGTTACTTGGTCGAACGCCATGCCTTGGGTGTTGATGTCGCTGAAGTCAAAGCGCAGGCGGCGGCCTAGGTTGTCGAAGTTCATAAACCCCAGCAGCTTAAGTAGGGGGTTGGCGCCGCTGCTAGCACCTTTGCTGAAGGCGCCTTTTTGAATGTCCAGCTGCACAAAGCCTAGGTAGCTGGCGATGCTGCCTTGGTCTGGCGCGCCCGCCCAGATGAGGCTTGCGTTCATGCTGGCGGCTGCGCTGCTGATGGAGGGTGGTTCGTTCATGGCGGCCAGCACGTCGGTGAGGTTAACGGTGCGCAAGCGCCCGTCAAAACCGGTGCTGTTTTTGCCGTCTATTTGTGTCCAGGTGAGTTCGGCATCGGCTTGGTTGAAGCCCAGTAGTTGCATGGCGTACACACGGCCACGCAGCTGGCTGGCTTTAACGCCTTGGTTGATGGGGGACAGATTGAAGCTGAGGGCGCCGATGGGTTTGCCCGCTTGGGTGATGTGGTCGATGTGGACCTGGGCGGCGGGCAGGTTGGCCGGGTGAATGTCGCTGAGGGATGAAGGCGGTAAAACATAGCTGCCGGAGGTGTTGTAGGGGGTGCATTTGCCGTCGTCTTTGCGCTGGGCGCTTTCGGGCAGGTGCAGTGCGGTGAGGTGTAGTTGCCAGGGAGCGTCGGGGGTGTTGCTGCGGTAGGTGAGGCTGCCCTGCGCGGCGGGGGTGTTGAAGTGGGCGCTCCAGCGGTTGGTGTCTTGGAGCAGGCTTAGGTTTAAGGGGCTTAGGCTTAGGTTGCCTGCGTCAAACCGCTGTAAATGCAGCTGCATATCAACGGGTAAAGCGCTGTCGGCCTCGGTTTGTGTGAACGGGTGTGCCACCGGGGGGGCGTTGGCGGGGCTGGCCCGGAGGGTTTTTCCTATGGGGTTGGGGACTGCGGAACTGATGAGGGGCGATTTCACCGGGCTTATGTTTGAGCTTGGGTTTGAGCTTGGACTGGCAGGCGTAGCGGGGCTTGCGAGGGTGAGCTGGGTGATGTAGCTGAGGGCGAAATTCTGCCAGTCGCTCAGTTTGGCTTCTGGATAGGCGATGTCCACGCGTGTTTTGCCGCTTTGCAGTGGGCGCGCTGGGGCGTTTAACAGACGCACGCCAACGGCATCGAGCTTGCCCGCCCGCTTGCGCATGGAGATATCAGCCAGGGCGCCAATGTTGAACTGGTAGGTATCCTCTTGCGCTTTTTTGCTGAGGTTAATAGTGGCGTTAAACGCTAGGGGTTCGTCTGGGTTTTTCGCCAGCGGCGCAGGGGCGTTGAAGCCTACGCCGCGCAGATCTGAGTTAAAGCTGAGTTTTAACGCTGGCTCATCGGTGCTTTTAAAGCTCGGCAGTTGTACCTCGGCACTTACTTGGGCGCGGCCTTCGGCGTAGTTGAGTTCTGGCCGTTTGAGCCATTGGTTGAGGGCGCGCACGCTGACCGGGCCGCGTGCGGCGATGTAGTTGCCGCTGTCGTTGTGGCCGATTTCCGCGCTGATCGCCTCCCCCCACAGGTTGGCGTGAATGCCTGGGCTGGTGAGGCCGTGCTCATTGCTGTAATGCAGCGTGCCGTTTACTGCGCTAAAACCCAGGTTCAGGCCGGTTAAGTCAAGCTGATTATCCTCAACCGAGGCCGCCACTTCTTGCCAGTTGGCGCCGCCTTCGGCCAGGGCTATACGCAGGGCCACGGCGCCTTGCATGGGGCCTTTTAAATCCAGTTGGCTAAGCGCATCGCCTGTAATTTTGGCGACCGGGCTGTTTTTTAATAAATCCAGCGCCGCTTCACTGCTGCCGCGCATCTGGCCTTCAATTGCCAGCGTCAGGCCCGGCTCACGGCTGAGCCACACCTGCGCGTCGGTGATGCGGTTGCCCGCCAATAACGCTTCGCTCACATCAATACGCAGGTCAGAGTCGTCCATCACCAGGCGAGCGCGCACCTGGGTGAGTTCAGGCCAGTGCGGGTCGAAGGCTAAGCGGGCGTTTTCGACATTCAAATACAACTGCATACTGCGGGAGGTGAGCGGCGTTTTGAGCAGTGAGCCGCGATACACAAAACCGCCGTCAATCAAACGCCCGTCTCTGATGGCGCGGTCAAGCCAGGCCAGCAAATTGGGGTGGGCGGTGAAGGGCACGTATTTTTTGTAGAAGGCCGCTTGTGAATTTTTAAGGCCCACCACCAATTCCATCAGAGGCTCAGCGGTGGGTGTTTTTTCCATCGGTAAGGCCAGGTACAGCTGGCCTTCAGCGGGGCCTTCCGCGCCACGCAAGCTGATGCGCGACGAAGAAACCAGCACCTGTTTGTTGGCCTGGTCCATCGCCCAGCGCAGCTGCCCGTGGGCGGAGTCGTAGTTCAGCGGCTCCAGGTAAACACTGGGGTAATGCATGGAAAAGCCATGCTCAGAAGCTAAATCTAACGTGCCGCCCAGGGCTGATGTGTGCAAATAACCATCAACCTGGCGAATTTGCGGGCTTTTGTTAACGCTGTACACCCCCAAGCCGCGCACGTTAGCGGTCAAATCAAAATAACCCTCCTCCGGGCTGGCCTGGCGCAGCTGGATATTCTCAAGCGCGCCCTCCGGTGCCAGGCCGTCTAATACCGGGTGGTGTACGTTCAACGCGCCTGCCAGTTGCCGCCAAGCGGTGAGGTCTAGGCGGTCCAGCGCCAGCCGCAGCGGCTCCCCCTGTTTGCCGCCCAGGCTTAGGTTCACCGGCGGGGAGCTGGCTTCTGGCCAGTGAAGTTGCAGCTGGCCCAGCACCAACTGCCAGCCAGCATCGGCCTGCCAGCGGCCTGAAATATTCGCCTCGGTGCGTTCAGGCAGGCGCAAATTGGCGGGCAGTTTGAGCGGTAAATCATCCGCCACCAGTTTGCCGGTGAGGGCAAACCCCTGCGCTAAGTTGCCGTCAAACCACAGCTTGAGGTTCACCCGTGCGCCGTCGCTCCACAGGCCTTGATTCAAATGCTGCCATGCAGCAAGCGCGGTGGCGGCCACCACCTTTTCCATCGGGAAATGCTCCAAGCTTAAGTACCCTTTGGCGTGGAAACCCTGGCTGTCACGCGGGTCGCCCTGCCCTTCCACCACCAGTGTTAGGGCTTTTTGGTCGGTGTCCACGGCAAAGCCTAAGCGCAGGCGGTGGAAGTCGTCGTCGTTTTCCAGCGTGATTTGCGGCAGTACCACTTGGGTGGCGTGGCCGGTGCGAAAGTTAAAATCCAGGCGGGCGTTATTCAGTTGAATGCGCTTGCCGAACAGGAAAATATCCAGCGGGTCGCGCAGGCTGAATTCGCTCTGGCGCGGGGCACTTAAAGGCAAGCCGTTGACGCTCCAGCGGCCATCTTCATGCTGGTTAAAACGCGCATTCACGCCGGAAAACTGCACCTTGCGAAAGGCCAAACGCCAATCCCACAACAGGCTGGGCAGGTCAATTTGGGTTTCCAGTAAATCGGCGCTAACAATCGGCTCGTTTTGGCTTGAATACACGCTTAAATCGCGGATTTTTAAGCGTGGCCGAAAGCCGCGCCAGGCGCCTTCAATCGCGCCGATTTTCACCTGCACACCTAAGCGCGCAGAGGCAAACTCCGCCACTTCGGCTCGGTATTCATGCAGCAACGGCAGGGTTTTGCGGCCCAGCGTGACCAGAACCGCCAGGATAATCACCACCACCGCCAAGCTGCTCCAAAAGAAGCGAGCCAAGCGGCGCAGGCGGCGGAGGGTGGATAACAACATTCAGCTACACCAGAACGATGTCGTATTGTTCTTGGGTGTAGAGGGTTTCCACCTGGAACTCCACCGGCCTGCCGATAAACGCTTCCAAGTCCGCCACGTTGGCGGATTCCTCTTCCAACAAACGATCCACCACTATTTGGGAGGCCAGCACGAGGAATTTTTTGTTCTCGTACATACGCGCCTCCCGCAGGATCTCGCGGAACATCTCGTAACAGACGGTTTCCGCCGATTTCATCAGGCCCCGGCCCTGGCAGGCGGGGCACGGCTCGCAGAGGATTTGGCTCAAGGATTCCCGCGTGCGTTTGCGCGTCATCTGCACCAGGCCCAAGTGTGAAACGCCGTGAATCGAGCTTTTGGCACGGTCGCGCTCCAGGGATTTCTCCAACGTGCGCAACACCTGGCGGCGGTGCTCCTCCTCCTGCATGTCGATAAAGTCGATAACAATAATGCCGCCGAGGTTGCGCAAACGCAGCTGCCGAGCGATGGCCGCTGCGGCTTCTAAATTGGTTTTGAAGATGGTTTCTTCTAAGTTGCGATGGCCGACAAACGCGCCGGTGTTTACATCAATCACCGTCATGGCTTCGGTCTGTTCGATGATCAAATAACCGCCGGACTTCAACACCACTTTTTTCTCCAGCGCCCGTGTCAGCTCCTCTTCAACCCCGTACAGGTCAAATAATGGGCGCTCGCCGGGGTAGTGTTCGATGCTGTGGCCGATCTCCGGCGCGTAGTGTTTGGCGAACTTCTCCAAGCGCTGGTAAGACTCCCGCGAGTCGATGCGCACCTTCTCAATTTGCGGGCGCATTAAATCCCGCAGGGTGCGCAAAAACAGCGGCAGGTCTTCGTAAATCAGGCCCGGCGCTTTGGTTTTTTTCAGCGTGTCCGCCAGGTTGTGCCAGAGCTTGTACACAAACGGAATATCCGCCGCCAACTCCTCCTCGCTCACGCCCTCAGCCAGCGTGCGCACAATAAACCCACCGCCGTATTGGTCTTTAAACGGCGCAATTAAATGCTCCACCGCCGCTTTTAAACGCTCCCGCTCGGCCTCGTCTTCAATACGGTTGGACACCCCCAAATGCGCGGTTTGCGGCATATACACCAAGTAGCGGGCGGACACCGACAAATGCGTCGTGAGGCGTGCGCCCTTAGTGCCGATGGGGTCTTTGGCCACCTGCACCACCAGGGTTTGCCCCTCCCGCACCAGCTCGCCGATATCCGGCGTGGGGCCAATGCGCTCTTCCATGCCGGAGGCATTCAGCGGCTCAATATCATCGGCGTGAATAAACCCGGCCTTCTCCTGGCCAATGTCCACAAACGCCGCCTGCATCCCCGGCAACACACGCAGCACCTTGCCCTTGTAGATGTTGCCCACAAAGCCTTTATGCTTCACCCGCTCGATGTAAATCTCCTGCACCACACCGTTTTCAATCAGCGCGACACGGGTTTCGGTGGGGCCTACATTGACTAAAATTTCGTCGCTCATGGGATAGGTTCAAGAAAAGGGCGCGTAGCTTACCGCGCTTGCCAAGTTGGCACAGCGAAAGCCCGCAACAATTGCGCAGTTTCATACACCGGCAGGCCCACCACGTTGGAATAACTGCCGTCCATGCGCGCCACAAAAACCGCACCCAAGCCTTGAATGGCATAGCCTCCGGCTTTATCACAAGGCTCGCCGGTATGCCAATAAGCCAAAGCTTGCTCGGGGCTAATGGGGCCGAATGTGACCTCGGTGGTGACGACGATTTGCTGAGTTCTTGAGTCTTTTACCAAAGCCACCCCCGTCATCACCTGATGGCTGCGATTGCCAAGTGTCATCAACATAGCCACGCCCTGCGCCAGGTCGCGGGGTTTCTCCAACACCGCGCCATCACACACCACCACCGTATCCGCCCCTAATACCGGCAGCATTGTGGATGCCGCAAGCTTATTCGCCTTGTCCAAGCTTAAACGGCTGACATAGGCTTGCGGGTGTTCGCCAGGCTGATAAACCTCCGGCACATCCGCCGTGCGCACCTCAAAACACACACCAATCTGGCGCAGTAATTCAGCACGGCGGGGGGAGGCGGAGGCGAGGATTAGGTGGGGGGGCATGGGTGGCTCGGGTTGTTGTAAGGTTAGGAGGTCTTGCGAATCAATTGGGGCACATGCGGCATAACGCGACACTCAAGCAGCCGTATCAAAACAGGATCCATACGTTCGTATTCATCTGGAATATCCAGACACACAAGTTTTTTATTTTTTAAAAGCGCTTGGTATTTTTTCGATACTTTATTTTTGTGGCTTTTTTCCATCACAAACACTATATCCGCCCACTCGATTAAATCACCGCTGAGTGCCGTGTCCGCATCGGCATTGGTGCCACACCCAATAGCATTAATGCCCTCATAGGCCGAAAAAACAGCTTCTCCAGTGGGGCTGCGCAGTTTGTTTTCACTACAGACAAATAACAAATTCATTACAAACGCGCCCCGTCATGCCCTATTCTAAAAATCATCTAATCCGGTAATTAATTCGATAAACAGCAGCAGCCCCAGAAAGACCGCGCACCCAATTGGAAACACATACCGGTTTTTATCGTGTAAATCCACTCAAACGCATGGAAACACCTAAAAGCTAATCCGGCAGCCTAACCACCAACTCCATCTCAACCTGTAAATCAGGTGCCGCAAGCGCCGCAACACCCACACCGGTAACGCAGGGTTGCGCGCCTTCGAAGGTGGCTAAAAAGGGCGGCATCACTTCTTCTAAACGTTCAGGCGTCAAGTCGACCATATAAATACGCGCAATCACAACATCCTGCGGCCCAGCCCCAACAGCCGCCAGCGCAGCTTTGGCGTTGAGTGAGACAATACACATCTGCTCAACCAAACTGTCAGGCACCGCCTCACCGTTTGGCCGCCACGCCACTTGGCCGGAGATATAAGCCATACGGCCCGGCGCAACAATCGAAATCTGTGAATAACCCATCTCGCCAGCGTTTGGCAAGGTGGGTGGGTTAAGGCGAAGGATTGGGGGATTCATGTGTGCTCCGGGGTTGAGGTGTAAGGGGGTGGTTTGTCGTTCAGATTTTGCTTCTTGGCTTCTGCATTAAGGTATATGGATTGTTTAGATTAAGTGAAAGTGCTCCACATCCGACACAAGCTACCCCATTTTCACCCGCGATACCTTCTGTTGCACGCCTAAAGTTTTAACCAATTGATTCCCTAGTATTTCCGCCAATCGCACAGGCACCGCATTGCCGATTTGCCGCATGGCTTCGCCCCAAGCACCTTGGATAATAAAATCATCAGGAAAGGTTTGAATTTTTTTTGCTTCGTACACGGTGAAATACCGAATGCTGTTATCGGCATAACGGATCATATTTTCTCCGCCCGGCACACCATGCCCACCGGCTTTAATGGTTTTGGCGGGCCAGTCGTAATCGCTGCCGGTATGGCCTGCATAACTTCGGGCGCCATCTTTAAAAATATGGTCTTTAATACTGTTTTTTTTGCGTGGGTCTGGCACTGCATTTAACGCATCCCGCACGCTCAGCCAGGGTTTAAGTTCTGGCTCAAAAAAACCATAACGGTTTTTAAGTAGGTTAATTTTTTGGTTTAACGCATCATCAAGTGGTAAGCGCTGTTTAGGCGGAATTTTATGCTTTAACCAATAGTCACCGCTCACGTACATATCCCACAATAAACGGTCTTCCGAATGGGTGGGCTGCGGGAATTGCCATTGTTTGCCCAAGTCCGCCCTCACCCCAACAATAACCACTCGCTCGCGGGTTTGCGGCACGCCGTAATCGGCGGCATTCATTAATTTAAAATGCACGTCATATTTTACGCCCGCATAGGACATTCCATTTATTTGGCGCAATTGCGCAAGGTGCTCTTGCCAGTGAGCTGTTTTTGCGGAGGAGAAACCCGGATAGGTCAGGCGCAGCACGATGTAATCAAAATAATCGGCAAAACTGGCGCGCAGCAAGCCTTTTACATTTTCAAAAATAAATGCCTTGGGGGTTAATTTTTCTATAGCTTGAATGGCAAAGGGAAACATATCGCGGCTGTCTTGCTCCGCTTTGTGTTTGCCCCCTAACGAAAAAGGCTGGCAGGGCGGCCCTCCGGCTACGATGTGTATATCGCGCAGCGCACTCACATCAAAATCTTTGATGTCTCCATAAAAAACTTTTTCAGGGTCGAAATTAGCCGAAAGTGATGCGCAAGCGTGTTTGTTATATTCAACTAATGCTGCGTGTTCAAACCCGGCAAGCGCTAGCCCTTTAGCCAAACCGCCCGCGCCAGAAAATAATTCAAGTGAGCGCATCATTTATCCAACACCCTGCATGTGGTTTTCAATGTTATTAATAATTATTTTTTTGAGTTTGGATTTGCCATTACATTTATCCGCCCAAGCGCGGCCAGCATGGATAACATCCCAATCCGATTTGGCTTGTTCATAGCGCCCGCGGCCAGGGTCGTGGTTGCCAAAACCATCTAATGCGGTATTCCAAAGGGGGCGGTGGTGTTTGATCAGCGCCGCTTCGATGGTGCTGATCATATCCGAGCCTTCGTGTTCAAAAATAACAAACCGACAGGAGAAATGCTCTATAGATAGGCCCGCGCCCGCAGCAATACTTCTTGTGTGTTCTTTTAAACGGGAAAATAACTCTTTAGTTTGTGCTCCCGCATCAGACACTCTCGACTGCCGCCAGCCTTTGGGCACCGCTTTTCCTACATAAATAGGATGGCTGTAGGCTAAGCGGTTGAGTTCGGCGTATCGACGATACAACTCATGACTGCCGGTGTAATAAAGCGCGTACACGCCAGTGCCGATAAATGTTTCTGACGGTGGCAGTGGTTGAACGGGTGTTCCATTAAAAAATCTAACCGCATCTTTAACCAGCTCCACAAAAATCTCATTTTTATAAAGGTGTTTTTTCCGGTCGAATTCTGCTGGTTTCATGTATGTTTAGGCCTGGTTGCCGGTTTTCTTAAATTAATTGTTTTCGTTCAGCGCCCAAACGCATGGGTCGCATACCGATTACCGACTGTGGCGCGCTGTCGGTTTTACTTCGTGTAGTTAGATAAGCATTACACACAGGTGCGTAAGAGAGAATAATTTAACGATGCCCCACAAAATACCAATTGCCACCCAATGCCTCAATTTCAGTACTTGGCTCAGCCGCATCGCTAAACTGTTCTGGCTTGCCTCCATCGGGAACCCATAAAAACCCAGAATAATTATCCATAATCCCCCTGAACGTGTAGAAAAAAACATAAGGATTATTTGCTGCCCCTTCGACAACAATTTCATCCCCGCCCATTGAAACCCCAGTACCTTCTGGAAGCGCTATGAGACTCGCGTTGTGCGGGATATTAGGCACCAAAATACCTGCTTTAACTTTTTCGACTACCTTCTCTCGCGTGGATTTATACAGGTGAAAATTTGCATACAGCCAGATTTGTGTAAACGGGATAAAAAACGCGGCGAGCAATGTGCTGCATGAAATAACCAAGGGTAAGAAGGCGGAAATACCTTTGCTCTTGTGTTGGTCAGCCTGTACAACCCCCGAAATCACCGAAAGCAGAACAAGAAACCACGCCACCCCAAGAAAAGGCAAAATGAAAAATGGTGTAACTATGTCGATAATGTTCCATTGAAAAGTAAGCGACACCAATAAAATAACAGCTGAAATAACGCTGAAATACAGCGTTTTGGTTGATGGAGTTGCCATGTAAAAGCTCACGCTTAACTGAGGTTTTGAGGTTGTAATCAGAGCATCCGCACGAACTGTAGGTTGGGTAGAGCTTGCGAAACCCAACAATGGTGGGGCAAAGAATAGTGGTTTGCGTTGTTATAAACCCAACTGCGCCCGATATTTTTCTGGTTGAGCGTACGTACTGTGTTGGGTTTCGCAAGCTCTACCCAACCCATTATTTAGCGCATTTCATCGTCATTCCCGCAAAAAAACAGAGCGGAGATGATGCACGGAAATTGCGAATGCGCTGAATAGTTACTTGAGATTTAAGTCAGGTGATAATGCCCCCGCACCTGATGCAACACCCGCACAAGCAGCGGCCAACACAACGCACTAATAATCGTCGGCAACATCACAAAACTAATGGGGCCAGCAAAACCCTCCAACCCCTGCATCCAATTAACAAAAATCTGGTGAATACCCACCAACACAAACACCCAAAAACACTGTTGCCAGGGTGAGTGGGCGCAGAGGCGTTGGTAGGAGGCGTGGACTACGTAGGCCACGGCACACAAAGCAAAGGCGTGGGCGCCCCAGACACTGGCTTCCACCACGTCTTGCAGCAAACCGACCAGCCAGGCGATGCCCAAACCTATGTGCTGGGGGGTGTATAACACCCAGTACAACACAACTAAACACACCGCTTCTGGCCGCAGCCATACGTATTGGGGCGGCAGGGCGATGATGGAGATCAACAGCGCCAGCAAAAAAGTGGCCGCCACCAGGAGGCCAAAAAGCCCCTGGCTGAACTTCACTGGGCACCTCCAAACGAGGCGGCGAGTTGCCTTGGGAATTGCTGCGGGGATTGTGGAATGGCTTGTGTGTTCGGTTGCACCACAGCTTGCGCGCCGCTGGATGAAGATGCCGAAGTATTGCGGTTGCGGCGGTTGGGCTTGCCGCTGCTGCTGGCGCTTGAGCTGCTGGAACTGCTTGAGCTGTTTGAGGTGGAACTGCTTGAGCTGGTGCTATTTGAGCTTGAGCTGTGCGCGCCCGAACCGCTTGAGCCAGAACCCGTAAGAGCGGCGCCAGGGGCAAGGTTCGTTTCCAGTTGCGGCGCCTCTTCAAACACCAACAACACATGCCGGTTGCGGTTGAGTTCCGCCAGCGGTTTGGCGATCACTTCGGCCCAGGGGCTGGATTTGTCCGGTTTGATGGACTCCACCACTGCCACCGGGTAGCCGCTGGGGAAGCGTTTGCCCAGGCCGGAGCTCACCAGCAGGTCGCCCTCTTGAATATCAAACGTGTTGGGTACGTGGCGCAGGGCCAGCTGGTACAGGTTGCCGCGCCCTTCAGCCACCAGGCGCGCGCCGTTGCGGTTAATTTGCACTGGCAGGGCATGGCTGGTGTCGGTGATGAGGATCACCCAGCTGGAGCGCTCGCCCACTTCCACCACCTGCCCCATCAACCCCAGGGCATCCACCACCGGCTGGCCCAAATACACCCCGTCCACCAGGCCGCGATTAATCAACATGCGGTGCAGCATAGGGTCTGGCGCCACGCCGGTCAGCTCCGCTACTAACACGCGGTTTTCAATTTTATCGGCGGAATTCAGCAGTTGCCGCAGGCGGGTGTTTTCCGCCACCACCGCCGCCATCTGTTGGGCGCGGTGTTGTTGGATCAGCAGTTCGGTGCGCAGGGCTTGGTTTTCTTGCAGCAGTTGCTCTTTGGGCACCAGGCGCTGTTCGCTCCAGGCGCTCATTTCCCTGGGCATGTTGGTAAGCCAATAAAAGGGCGAGGCGAGGTCGATGGCTTTTTGTTTGAGTGGACCGAGCCATTGGGTTTGGGTATACACCAGCGCCAACACCACCGCCAACACCAGCAACAGCGCCAAGCGAACCCCTGCGGCGGGGCCTTTGCGGAATAGAGGTTTAATAGCGCACCCCGAGGGGATTAGCCTAGAAGCCTAAGCTGGGCACCCAAAAGATGTGTAAGCCCTTGGTGCGCATAGTGAAAGTTGAAAATGAAGCGCAACCTGGTTGGCTGTTCGACATGTTTAACTTTTGCTAGGCGTACCAAGGGGTTGCGCATACTTTGGTGATCCAACTTAGGTTTTTAGGATTAGCTTAAGAAGTCAAAATTGCGGCCATCCATCAGCTCCAGCGCCTTGCCGCCGCCGCGCGCCACACAGGTGAGCGGGTCTTCCGCCACCAGTACTGGCAGGCCGGTTTCTTCCATTAATAAGCGGTCTAAATCCCGCAGCAGCGCGCCGCCGCCGGTGATCACAATGCCGCTTTCGGCGATGTCGGAGGCCAGCTCCGGTGGGCTTTGTTCCAGCGCGCTTTTCACCGCTTGCACAATGCCGGAGAGCGGCTCTTGCAGGGCTTCCAGTACTTCATCGCTATTGAGGGTAAAGCTTCTAGGCACGCCTTCCGCCAGGTTGCGGCCACGCACGTCAATTTCCAACACTTTGGAGCCAGCATACGCACAGCCAATTTCTTTTTTGATGCGCTCGGCGGTGGCTTCACCAATCACCGTGCCGTATTTGCGGCGCACAAAACTCACAATCGCTTCATCGAAGCGGTCGCCACCGATGCGCACGGAATCCGATAACACCACACCATTTAAGGAAATAATCGCGATTTCCGTGGTGCCGCCGCCAATGTCCACCACCATCGAACCGGTGGCTTGGTCCACATTCAAGCCTGCGCCAATGGCCGCAGCCATAGGTTCGGGGATGAGGTCTACGTGGCGCGCACCGGCGCCTAAGGCGGATTCCCGAATTGCGCGTTTTTCCACCTCGGTGGACATACAGGGCACGCAGATGAGCACGCGGGGGCTGGGCTGAAACCAGGAGTTTTCATGCACTTTGCGGATAAAGTGCTGGAGCATTTTTTCGGTGACTTGGAAGTCGGCAATCACGCCGTCTTTTAACGGGCGGATGGCGGTGATGTTGCCCGGCGTGCGGCCCAACATGCGCTTAGCCGCCATGCCTACGGCCTCGACAGACTTTTGGCCGTTGATATTGCGAATCGCCACCACGGAAGGCTCATCCAGCACAATGCCGCGATCACGAACGTAAATTAGGGTGTTGGCGGTGCCCAAATCGATGGATAAATCATTGGAGAACATACCGCGCAGGCGTTTAAACATGGCGCTTCAAACCTTTAAAAAGACGGGGGAAATAAATTAGGGGGGAGAAACCTGCGCCTTAGGGTAAAAAGGGCAACAGCACAGCACCAACAGGGGTGCCTAAAAATCCGGGCGAGCACTCTAGCAATGCTGGGGATTTAGGGCAAGGCACAAATATGGTACCTTGGCGCGCCTTTTAGCCCGCCCGCCGCGTAACGCGCCTGCCCACTGGGCCTTGCGGCGGCTCAGGCCGTGTTATACCTACCTATTTATTAACGCCCGCCCCTACTCTTGGAGATATTCGTGGACGCCGATCAAATCGAAAAACTCGCCAAACTCGCCCGCTTAAACATCGCTCCTGATCAAGTAGCCGAAGTAACCGACCGCATCAGCAACGTGCTGCGCATGGTGGACCAACTGCAAGCGCTGGATACCACTGGCGTTGCGCCCATGTCCCACCCGCTGGATGCTGTCTCCCGCCTGCGCGCCGATGTAGTCACAGAACCCAATGTGCGCGAAGCCTTTATGGCCATAGCGCCCGCCTGCGAAGACGGCCTCTACCTCGTCCCGAAAGTCATCGACTAATTTTTTAATCCTTAAAATAGGAGCCACAGGCCCCATGCACAGCCAAAGCATTGCAAGCCTTCTTGCCCAGCTGCACAACCGCAGCCTCTCCAGCCGCGAGCTAACCCAGCATTATTTAGCGCGCATCCAACGCCTGGACCCACAATACAACGCCTTCGTCACCCTCACGGCAGAACAGGCCCTCAAACAAGCCGATGCTGCCGACCTACAGCTCGCCCAAGGCAACGCCCACCCCTTATGCGGCCTGCCCATCGCCCATAAAGACATCTTCTGCACCGAGGGCGTGCGCACCAGTTGCGGCAGCAAAATGCTGGATAACTTCATCCCGCCCTACAACGCCACCATCGTCGAAAACTACTTAAATGCAGGCGTGGTGATGCTGGGCAAAACCAATATGGACGA
>JBEGTZ010000228.1:0-2588 GCA_041179125.1 Pseudomonadota bacterium
TTGCACATAAGGCCAACCGTTTTCACCCACGGTTGCTTGATAAAAACTATCGCGCGCATGGATAAATTCAGCTTCTTCAGCACCGAGTGAATTACGCGGGTCTTCGGCTAATTCAAAACCTCGGTTGTTCTCACGGCTGCCGTACAAAGACTGCGCAGCCTTAACGCTTTGGGTAAAAGTAATATCTGCAAATGCTCGCGCCATGATGAACCCCCGAAGTTATAAATTAATTACAAACTGACTTTTGGAAAATCAATTTCTACCCGGCTTGCTTTACCTAAAATAGTTGTTAGCAGGGTCATGCCCACATGGGTAATAATTTCTACAATATCCGCATCGGTATAGCCCACATTACGCGCTTCAATTAATTCAGCCGTTGTAATATCACCTTGGTGTTCAATTAAAGAACGTGCGAGTTTAACGGCAACAGCGGCTTTTGCATCTTGGCTAGTACCTGCGCGGTTGGCTTCCATTTCAGCCCCACTTAAGCCTGCTTTGCGGCCGATGGCTGTATGTGCCGATACGCAGTATTCACAGGAGTTTTGTTGCGCTACGGATAATGCAATACGCTCGCGGGTTGGCAAATCTAAACTACCTTCGCTGGCGATGCTATGCAAGCTCAAAAAAGCGCGTAAAGCGGCGGGAGAATTGGCAAATATTTTTAAAAAATTTGGCACCATGCCAAGCTGAGCTTGAATGGCAGTTAATAAAGCGCTTTGTTCTGCGTTGGCGGTTTCTTGGGTAACTGTGTTGATGCGGCTCATGGTATTTCCTCTTTTAAATAATTGGTTAGGGTTTTATCGCCGGGATGTTTTATTTGCCTAGCGAGTGATGCCATATTGCCAAGTGCTACCCAAATGAAGAATACTCACAAAATACAATTTATTATTTCCAAAACCGCAATTATTGGAGCAGTAAATGGATAGATTTATTGAAATGCAAGTATTCGTGGCCGTAGCGGAAACAGAAGGTTTTGCAACCGGTGCGCGCAGGCTGGGCGTATCGCCGCCGGTGGCAACCCGAGCCGTTGCAGATTTAGAAGCACGTTTGGGCGTTAAACTACTCACACGCACCACCCGTTATGTACGTGTTACCGATGCGGGTAAACGTTACCTGGAAGATTGCAAACGCATTTTGAGTGAAATAACAGAAGCCGATGATGCCGCTGCCGGTATTAATGGTGAACCCAGCGGGCATATTGCGATAACCGCGCCAGTGCTACTCGGGCGTATGTTTATACAGCCCGTGGTAATTGAATACCTGTATCGCTTCCCTAAAATGGATTTAAGTGCCCTATACCTTGACCGTGTTGTTAACTTGTTGGAAGAGGGATTAGATGTGGGCATACGCGTTGGCGAATTAGCCGATTCCACCATTCGTGCCGCCCGAGTTGGCACGGTGCGCCGCGTGTTGTGCGCGTCACCAGATTATATTGCGCGCATGGGTATACCGCAAAAACCCGAGGATTTATTAGAGCACAGTATAATTTCGGCCAATGGCGTCAACCCGAGCACGGAGTGGAAATTTCGCCAAGAAAAAACCGTGCGCGTTAAACCGCGCTTAAATGTGACGACTAATGAATCCGCAATAGACGCGGCTGTGGCAGGTTTTGGCATTATTCGCCAAATGTCGTACCAAGTTGCCCAAGGTTTAGAAAACGGAACGTTAAAAATATTATTATGTGATTACGAATTAAATCCCTTACCCGTTCATATTTTGCATAGAGAAGGCCGCTATGCCTCGGCAAAAATTCGCAGTTTTGTGGATTTATTGGCAGAACGTTTGCGGGAAAATAAATCGCTTAATTAATAGGTGCCACACAGGTGTCATTGAGCATATGTAATATTCGATGTGCAGTACAAATTTGCCTGCGGTTAAAAAATCCAACCCAAAAGATAACCCACCATGAAAATTGCCATAGCTCAGATCACCCCAGCATTTTTAGATCGCATTAGGGTTTTTTACCCGTGCATCTGCACTTGGCTTATTGCTTGTTAATATTACTGCGGCCATCAGTCTTCCGGACATAACCCCATCAGCATTATCTGACCATATTCTCTGGGGTGTACTGCTTACCACAACCATTATTCTCGGCGCGGGTAAATTTGCGTTAGATTTTCTGATGCTTAAATCTAGGTAACTATTCAGCGGATTAAACATGTCACCCTGTAGGGGCGCGATTTATCGCGCCTTGGTTGATGATGTCGCCGACAGCTCAATTGGGCGCAATGAATTGCGCCCCTACTCAGAGATGCGGCACGAAAATAGAAAACATACTGAAATGGTTACAATAAAACCCAAGAACATCTACGAAAAATATTTCGCCGCCTTAAACGTAACACCTTTAGCATCTTTTGCCGACAGGCTGGGCGCCTCACTCAAGGGCCATTGAATCGCCAAATCAGAATCGTTCCAGGCTATACAATGCTCGTAGGCGGGCGCGTAATAATCCGTTGTTTTATACAAAAACTCAGCGGTTTCTGACAACACAACAAAACCGTGGGCAAACCCTGTGGGCACCCATAACTGTCGATTATTTTCCGCCGATAGAATCGCCCCCACCCACTGGCCAAATGTAGGTGAACTGC
>JBEGTZ010000229.1:0-14461 GCA_041179125.1 Pseudomonadota bacterium
CCGCAGAATTTCGCCTGGGTGGATGGGGCGCATTTTGTTGGTTGCCATAATAATGCCTCAGTGATAATCAATTATTGCCGAAAGGATTACACAACAAAACCCCACCCCAGCCCTCCCCTTAAAAAGGGGAGGGAGCATAAACCATCCATATTCGTTAACACGCCGAGGCCCCGAAAAAGAAATAACGAGAGATAGAAATACCGCAGAAAAATGTTGAATATTGAATATTGAATGTTGAATGTTGAATGTTGAATGTTGAATGTTGAATGTTGAGGGATTAAAAATAAAAAAGCCGCGTTAAACGCGGCTTCAAAAAAACACTTTATTTCGTCGGCGCCAGCCAATCAAAGTGGTTATCAAGCTTCCCCTTCACCGCATCAAAATACATCGCCTGCAAACGCGTAGTCACCGGCCCGCGTTTGCCTTCACCAATAACCCGCCCATCCAATTCACGAATCGGCAACACCTCCGCCGCTGTGCCGGTAAAAAACGCTTCATCGGCTATATAAACTTCATCCCGCGTGATGCGTTTTTCTTTGATGGTGTAACCACATTCCGCCGCCAAATGAAAAATGGTGTTGCGGGTGATACCGTCTAGGCAGCTGGTGAGTTCTGGGGTGTAGATGATGCCGTCGCGCACTAGGAAGAAATTCTCGCCGCTGCCTTCGGCTACGTAGCCTTCGGCATCTAGCAGTAGGGCTTCTTCGCAGCCGCAGTCCAGGGCTTCGCGTAGGGCGAGCATGGAGTTGATGTAGTGGCCGTTGGCTTTGGCTTTACACATGGAGATGTTGACGTGGTGGCGGGTGTAGCTGCTGGTGCGCACTTTGATGCCCGCTTCTTTGGCTTCGGGGGACATGTAGGACGGCCAGTTCCAGGCGGCTACGATGACGTGGGCTTTGAGGTTGTCGGCGCGTAGGCCCATGCCTTCGGAGCCGTAAAACACCATCGGGCGCAGGTAGGCTTCGGTGAGGTTGTTTTCGCGGATGACTTGTTTGTGGGCTTCGTTCACTTGTTCTTTGGTGTAGGGCATGGCCATACGCATGATGTGGGCGGAGCGGAACAGGCGGTCGGTGTGTTCTTTTAGGCGGAAGACGGCGGTGCCGTGTTGGGCGGTGGCGTAGGCGCGCACGCCTTCGAATACACCCATGCCGTAGTGCAGGGTGTGGGTGAGGACGTGAACTTTGGCGTCGCGCCAGGGGATGAGTTCGCCATCAAACCAGATGACGCCGTCGCGGTCGGAAAATGACATGGTGTGCTCCAATTAAGCCGTGTGGCTTGTGTCGAGTGTAAGTAGCGGGTTAGGTGTTGGGTTGCTGTTTAGGTTTAGGCTAGGTTCTTGTATCTGGGCTTGCAAGCTCCGCAGCGTTGAAGTTTTCAGGCTGTTCAATCACCTGTTGCCACAGGGCGCTGATGTGCGCGATGGGCTGGGCCAGGGGTTGGCGCGGGGTGATGCTGGGGGCTTGTTGCAATGCCAGTTTATGGCCTAGCGTCCGGTACTCTTTGTAGGCGTTGATCAGTTGCAGTGCCTGTTGGGCTTGCAGCCGTCCGGTGGTTTCCAAACTGCCTAGGATACGAATGTTGTCCGTATAGCGCACAAGGGATGAGTCGGCGTGTGCCCAGGCCAGTGCTAGGTATTGAACCATAAATTCAATATCCACGATACCGCCCGCATCCTGCTTGAGGTTGAATAATCCTGCCGTTTGCTCGGTTTTTTTGCTGCCTAATTGGCTGCGCATTTTTTCGCGCATGCTGCGCACGTCGTCTTTTAGCTTTGTTATGTCGCGCGTTTGGCAGAGGATAGCCAGGCGCAGGTTGATAAAGGCTTGGGCTAAGGTTGCGTCCCCGGCCACCGGGCGGGCGCGCACTAGGGCTTGGTGCTCCCAGGTCCAGGCGGATTCGCGCTGGTATTTTTCAAAGGCATTAAGGCTTGAGACTAAGGGGCCGGAGTTGCCGGAGGGGCGCAGGCGCACGTCTACTTCGTAGAGTTGGCCGGAGGCGGTTTTGGTGTTCAGGATGTGGATCATCTTCTGCGCCAGGCGCGGGTAAAAAACCGCAGCTTCGATCGGTTTGGCGCCATCGGTTTGGCAGCCTGGGTCGCTTTGGTGGAGGAATACCAGGTCTAAATCTGAGCCGTGGGATAGCTCCAGCCCGCCGAGTTTGCCGTAGGCGACGATGATGAAAGGCAGGCTGGCCGCACCATCGGGGCTGCCGTGTTTGGCGGTCATCTCGTCTTTGGCCAGGGTGTATACGTAGTTGATGACCACCTCGGCGAGGTCGGTCAGGCAATCGCTCACCCGCATCAACGGCAGGGCGCCGGTTACTTCGGTGGCGGCAATTTTGAGTGCCTGCGCCCAGCGGAAGTAGCGCAGGGCTTCCATTTGCGCTTCTAAATCTCCGGTTTCAATGCGCAGCATGTGCTGGCGCAATTCCTGGGCGAGTTCCGTTTGGGTGGGAATGTGGTAGAGGCTGGCGGGGTTGATTAATTCGTCCAGCAGGGCTGGGTGTTTCGTGAGCCGCTCGGCGATCCAGCTGCTGGCGTCGCAGAGGATAACGAGCTGGGCAAGTGCTTGGGGGTTTTCGATCAGTAATAACAGGTAGGCGCTGCGCCGGGCCACCGCTTCAACAAAGGGTAATAACCGGGTTAATGCGTGTAATGGTTGTTGGGCTTGTCTCAGGGCGCGCAGCAGTTTGGGGATAAAAACGTCCAGGCGCTCCCGGCTTTGGGCGTGCATGGCGAGTATTTTGGGGCTTTGCCTTAAGCTGCGCAGGGTATTAAGTGCCTCGGCCTCCGGGCTAAAACCCCAGGCGGCCAATTGATGTTGCAGGCGCTCATCATCCCCAAGCACGCCTAACCACAGGCTTTGATAGGCGGCCAGGGGGTCATTCTGCTCATCGTCTGCTTCTTGCGGGGCGGCGACTACGGCGGCAAATTCGGTACGCACCCATTGGCGGTATTGATTGAGTTGGGCGTAAAACGCGTCCCAACTGGCAAACCCCATCACCCAGGCGAGGCGCGCCTGTTCAAGGTTATTACTCGGTAAGGCCTGGGTTTGGCGGTCGTCCAGCGCTTGCAGGGCGTGTTCGGTATTGCGCAAAAACCAATAAGCGGCGATCAGCTTTGCTGCGATGTCGGTGGTGAGCGCGCCTTTTTCGCTCAGGTATTGGAACACCGGAATTAAACTGCGCGCCTGTAAAGGCAGCTCTCGCCCGCCGCGCAGCAGTTGAAAGGCTTGGGCGATAAATTCAATTTCCCGAATACCCCCGGCTCCCAGTTTTACATCGTCTTCCTTACCTTTTTTATTCACCTCGCGGCTGATCATTAACTTTAGGTTGCGCAGGGCCTGAATCACTGAAAAATCCGTGTATTTGCGGTAAGTAAACCTGCGCAAAATAGCCATTAATTGTTCCGCCTGAGCCGCCTCGCCGTTATGCGCACACACCCGCGCTTTAATCATGGCAAAGCGCTCCCACTCGCGGCCGTGGTTGTGGTAATAATCCTCCAACGCCTCAAAACTACAGGCCAGCACGCCGCTCTGGCCGAACGGGCGCAGGCGCATATCCACACGAAACACAAAACCCTCTGGCGTGGTTGCATCCAATAACTTAATTAACCGTTGGCCTAGCTGGGCGAAAAACTCGCTGTTACTCATGCGTCCATTTTGTGTTTGGCCGCTGGTGGGATAGGCAAAAATCAAATCAATATCGGACGATAAATTCAGCTCCCGCGAGCCGAGCTTGCCCATACCAATCACAAAAAACCCTTGCTGTTTGCCCTGTTTATCCAGCGGCGCACCTGAAAGCTCACATAAGCGCGGGTAGAGAAAATCCACCGCCGCCTGAATGCAGGTATCGGCCAATTGGCTGAGTGCTTCGCAGGTGGTTTGGGGGCTGACTAAGCGGTTCAAATCCCGCCAGATAATACCCACCATCTGTTGGTTGCGGTGTTGGCGCAGGGCTTTGCTGGCTGCGGCTTCATCCCCCGCAAGCACCAATGGCTGCGCCGTATGCATTGGATTGGTTAATAAATGCTGTAACCCGTGTGGGTTTTGCTGGAACTGTTGGCGGGCGAAGTGGCTGCCAATAAGAATGCGTTGGAGTTGCGCGGTTTGCTGCTCGTTAAGCGCTGCTTGTTGGTTCAGCGATTCAAACGCTTGCGCTAACTGCGCATGTAATTCTTCTGGTAAGGGTATTAAGTGCATAGGAAAACCTTGAGGGCGGTTATTTAATTACGGCGTGTTTTTTAAATAAGGCGTCCAGGTAACGGCTGTCTTCTGCTGGATGTTTGAGCTGTTCAATAGGTACACCTTGAAGCTGTGCCATCGCCGCAATGCGCCCTTGTTTTTGAAAAGCATTCGCTGGGAATTGCTTGTAGATTGGATCTGCATAAGCCTGTTGCGGGGAAATAATCTCGCCGCCATTTTTTCTAATGTGGCGAATTAAATCACTTAAAAATAAAGCAGTCGTATCATTCTCATGTAATAACAACACATGGTTAGGCGACTTCCCGCAGGTTTTTTGCGCTAAGGTATCAAAAAAAACAATCGCCTCCCAAATAACCTGCACGTAAAGAGCGCGAGCCTTTTTAAGGTTTATTTTCTTGCCCTCCTGCGCGGCTTTTACCAATAGTGAATTGATATACCAGTCCGCATTGTCGATTGTGACAAAACCATCTTGATAATTGAGCTGTGCCAGATTTTTTTGAATATAGGCCACTGCGTTTAAATCTTTGCCGTAGTGTAAATAAGGTGGCCGAAAATAAGGCAGGAAATTATCCAAATCTTTTAATAAAAGGTGCGCACGATAGGCATCGGTTAAAAATTCGTGAGTGGATAATTCATGAGCGGATTGATGACTAAAACTGTGGTTGGCCAGATGCAGCCCAGCATTCGTATAGTGTTTTAGCCTATTTAACGTTTCTTCGTTTAGGTTCTCCGCTTTAACAAAAAAAAGCGCATCAGGAACTTTGTGCGTCTGTAAAGCGGCGATGATTTTTTGCGTGCGCTCATAGCCCGTTAACAGCGCGCTATCTGGCGTAGGCGCATCGTCAAACGTTAGCGCTATTTTGCCTGTAAAGCCCAGTGCGGGTAGTACACAGGCGAAGCTGGCAACCACTAAAAACGCTCTGCATTTAAGGCTGAATGTTATAAGCATAGTGAAAGTTCATGTGGGATTTTATTATAAAAGGTGTAACCCGAACTAACTGTAAAGCGCACTTCAGTGCGCAGTTTTCAATGCGTCGGCGTATTCGGTGTGGTGCGCCAAGGCGAAGGCGGCGCTCGGCGAAAATCGTTAATCTAATTCGGTTTGTGCGTTACTGTCGAATGTATAAGCCATGTTTTACGCCACCTTCGGCATCAAAACATGCTTTGATAACATCGTAGAAGCTTTCATCATTATGTTCAAAATATCGAAATAATGCGTAAGCCACTAGATCCGCCAGCTGTATCAGCCGGGATGCTTTTGAATCTAAAAATACTGGCACTTCTGCGTAGTTATTGGTTTTGCCCCAGCTGTGCCCGCTGTACTTAAATTCGCGCGCCAATGTTTGAATGCGCTGCTCGGTGGTTGATTCATCAAAAAGCATAATGCCGCGTTGACTGTCATTGTATTTGTGGTGCTGGCGTTTTAGGAATAAATCGAAACGGCTGGATAGTTGTTCAAAGGCATGGGTTATTGGGTCTTCTCCAGGTAGCGACTGTTTTCTGATGGCGGCACCAAAAAGGCAAACACCCCGAGGATGATGATCGGCGATGCCGACTTTGAGCGCTTCTTTGATGGCCGATAACCGGTCGGGTAAATTAAACGCCTTCCAGCCTTCTCGCCCGGAGCGCATAGGAGAGCCGTGTAGTTCTATGCTGTGAGGTTCTAAAGGTGCGAAGCGAGCTGCAATATTGTTAAGGGCCTGCTCTATCCAATGGGTTTTGCGCTCAAAAACGGATATCCCTGCAAGTACAAAATACTCTTGAGCCGGGTCGCTCACTGAACCGGATTCATCTACATAAAGAAGATACATGCTGCGTCCTTAAATGAAACAGGCCGCTAAAATAGCGGCCTGGGGAAGAGGTAAGCCGGGCGGAATAGAAATTCCATTGCACCGAATAGGTCAGCGCTCCCGACTCACAGGGAGGTTAGCTAGCAGGGGAATGGCTGTCAATAATTATCCTAGAAACCTCAGTTGAGCGCCCAAAAACTGTGTAAGCCACGGGTAGCGGATAGTGAAAGCTGCAAATGAAAGACAACCTTATTGTTTGTTCGAAATTTGCAACTTTTGCTAGACATGCCAAGGGATTGCTTTCGCCAAATTTTGGCGAAAATCGCTTTAAATTCGGCGTCTTAGACGCTCTCGCTACGCGTTCAACTGAGGTTTCTAGGTTAAATAGAAAACGAAGACCCACACCCACAGGTAGCCGTGGCATTGGGGTTTTTGATGGCGAATTTGGCGCCTTGTAGGCCTTCTTCGTAATCCAGTTGAGACCCGACTAAATAGGGGTAACTCATGGGGTCGAGTAATACGGTGACACCGTCTTTTTCGATCAGAGTGTCGTCTTCACCCACTTCGTCTTCAAAGCTAAAGCCGTATTGGAAGCCGGAGCAGCCGCCGCCGGTGACGTAGACGCGCATTTTGAGTGCTGGGTTGCCTTCTTCTTCCACGAGGCTGCGCACTTTTTTGACGGCGCTTTCGGTGACTAAAAGTGCGGATGGGGTGTAGGTTTGGATGGCGGACATAAACGTACCTCGCGAACTAGGGCTGGATTATCCGGTTATCCTAGTAAATTGGTCAAGTATTAAGCAGGAGTTTTCTCGCTGGCGGGTTTTTTAGCGGGGGCGGTGTCCGCTTCTTGCCGCACCAGGCTGCCGTTCACTTGGGCGCCTTTGACCATTTCGATGAGTTGGTAGTACACGTTGCCTGTTACTTGGGCTTTGGCGGCGAGTTCTAGGTGTTGGGTGGAGTAGACATCACCGGTGATTTGGCCGTTGATAACCACTTGGGTGCCGTGGATTTCCCCCAATACGCTGCCGTGTTCGGCCACCACCACGCGGGCTTGGCTGCCCGGTTCGGCGTAGACGTTGCCTTTTATTTCGCCTTCAATTTGCAAATCGCCTGCGAAGTAAAGGTCGCCGATGATTTTGGTGCCCTTGGCGATGAGGGTGTGGGTGTTGGCAAAGCCCATAGGTGCTCCTACTGGATGTTTTATTGGTCGGGTTGGTTGGCGACTAGGTTCGCCGTGTTCCATTTAATGCGTTTGTTTATGGCGGTTTTGCCCGGTGCGCGGGCTTCTAGCTCGGTGTATTCCGGCTCGAAGCCTTCGGGCAACACTATCTCACCGCTTAGGGTTTGAAAGTATTTAAATTTGAGTTTGTTGCTGGCGGTGTTGTAGTTGGGGGCTATGTCTTTAAGTTCCAGGCCGCGCCATTGGCCCTGTTGTTTGCCCACCAATTTAAAGTGCCATTCGCCTTCAAAATCGCTGATTTGGTCTAGGTTGGCCAGTTGTAATACTTTGAGGTTGTAGCGGTAGCGCAGCGGCTCGCTGCCTCGGGTGTATTCAAGCTCCCCGATGGCGAGACCCTGTTTGCCTTCGGCGGGGTTCATAAGGGAGCGGTAAAAGCTCAGCTGTTGCTGTTGCAGTTGCACTTGTTCCTTTAAGGCGCTGATTTCCTGCCGCACGTCTTGGTTGGATTTTCGGTCTACTTCCGCGCCTACGGAGAGGTTGGCCAGTTGTTGGCGCAGTTGGGTTTCGGCGCTTTTAGCTTCATCCAGAGCGGTTTGGGTTTGTGCGAGGTTGTCGATGAGCTGGCGGTTTTGCCATTGCCTTTGCAGGTAACTCACCATCAATACGCCCACAAATGCAGCGGCCACAGCAGCACGCATGGCCCATTCGCGCATCGGGCGGTGGGGCACTACTTTCATGGGGTAGTGCTTGCTGCCTTTTACTTTTAATTTGCTCATGATGCTGGTTATTCCTGGCTTAAGGCAGTAAGGCCGGTTGGTTGAGACCCATTGTTTCGGGTAGGCCGAACATAATATTCATGTTTTGAATGGCTTGGCCGGAGGCGCCTTTGGTGAGGTTGTCTTCCGCCACCATCACCACCACGGTATCGCGCCCTTGGGGTTGGGCCACGGCGATGCGGGCGACGTTGGTGCCGCGCACGCTGCGGGTTTGCGGGTATTGGCCTTGGGGGAGTACATCCACAAAGGGTTCGTGCTGGTAGCGCGCTTCAAATAGGGCTTGTAAGTCTTCGCCGGTGCGGGTGAGCGTGGCATATAAAGTGGAGTGAATGCCGCGAACGGTGGGCAGCAGGTGCGGCACAAAGGTGAGGTTAACCGGCGGCAGGCCTTGCGGCTGGATGTCGTTCAGGCCTTGTTCGATTTCCGGCAGGTGGCGGTGGCCGGAAACGCCGTAGGCTTTGAAGCTGTCGTTGAGTTCGGCGAAGAGTAAATCCACCTTGGCCTGTTTGCCCGCACCGCTCACACCGCTGGCGCTGTTGGCGATTAGGCGGCGGGTGTCGATTAACCCGCGCTCCAGCAAAGGCAAAAAACCCAATTGCACGGAGGTGGGGTAACAACCGGGGCAGGCGATGAGTTTGGCGCTTTTGATTTTTTCTCGGTTTAGCTCTGGCAAGCCGTACACAGCTTCTGCTACCAGCTCCGGGCAGCCGTGGGGCTGGCCGTACCATTTCTCCCACAGGGCGATGTCGCGGATACGGAAGTCGGCTGATAGGTCGATGATGCGGGTTTTAGAGGCCATAAACTGCGGCATCATGGCCTGGGCTACGCCGTGGGGGGTGGCGAAAAATACGGCGTCGAGTTCGTTCAATTGGGCGAAATCCGGCGCGCTAAAACGCAGATCGTAATGGCCGCGCAGGTTGGGGAACATATCGGCCACGGGCATACCCGCTTCGGCGCGGGAGGTGATGACCTCCACGGAGGCTTCCGGGTGGCTCGCCAATAAACGCAACAGCTCCACACCGGTATAGCCGGTGCCGCCTACGATACCTATTCGAATCATGCTTCTAACCTGGGATGCTTCTGGAATTAAGAGAGGGGTATGGTATAGGCCTTTTTTCTAAAACTAAAGTTGCGCTTTGGTGTGGGGGGTTTTGGGTGGACCGACAGTTAATTCAGTGCGGGGCGAGCACCTGGTGGTTTGTGACAGATTTTATGGGTGGTGGATTAGCTGCCCAGTTGGGCAATATATTTCAATCGCGATTTAACCAGCGCTACCGAGCCCACTAGCCCTGGTAAATTATTATCTAGCCCCGGATGAGCCAGGAGCGACCTGCATTGATCAGCAAGATAATGTTGTATTTCTGGGGCGGCATCGAAAACTATTGTTTCAATCCCTGTCCTGTGTTCAAGCACATAAAATATATCTTCCAAATCATGTGCGTAAATATCATTTTTACCTCGGCCAAGCCAGGCCTCGAATTTTGTCCCTAAAAAATAGACTGGATGAACTACTTGAATAAATAATTCTGAAGCCAGCTCAAGCTGCCAAGCTGTATTGATGGTTTCTTTATACCAACGATTACTAAAGCCCAATATTTTTTCATCTGTAGGCATGGCATCCACAATTAACTCCGAGCCTAAATGGGGAATTGTCCATCGGCAAATGGGCGCCTTAACCGACTGATCGTGCTGAAACCCAAGTTGACGCATTTTTTGCTCAAACTGAGGAAAATCACTTTGCAAAATATCAATTACAAAGTCGATATCCTCGGTTTGGCGCGCGCCTGCTGCGGCTACAGAATCCACCAATAAAGCGGTTGTTGCGCCACCCACAAATACAACCTGCATACGCAAATCATCTAAATATCCGGCCACAGCTTTAATTTGTTCAATGCTAATGCTGCTCATCGGTGTAGCTCCATTATTTTCTCGCGAACCATTTCCTGTGCGTATTTAAGCTCCCGAGGTTTGCCCATGCGCAGCACTTCAATGAGTGATAACAAGCTATATAAATCCTTATCGCGCATTGCAGCAGATGGCACCCCTGCGTACAGAGGCTCCAACAATTGGCCTTGAACTTCACCACCTGGGGCTGGCCACACAAAAGGAATTTCCAAAGGGTTCATGGGGGAGCGCACCTGCGGGCAGTTCCAGCCGGTGGGTACGCCGCGCCCAAAACCTAAAATGCTGGGCGCAAAAACATGGCGCACACCATAGATGAGCAGATCGCTCAACCCTTGGCGTTGTAGGGAATAATATTTGCGGTTTTGCGCCAGGTGATCGCCCTCCCCTGGGTCTCGCTCGCCAATGAGGCCTGCGCCAAGCAAGCGCTGTATCGAGCGCGACACATCACCTTTGCCCCGCCCCAAGGCTTCGGCAAGATGACTCATGGCGTTGGTGGCGGGAGGCGGCCCCTCGTGCTCCCTGGTTTGAATCAGGCGCAAAGCACGCTCATTCAAGCCAATTTTAAGCGCTACTACCAAGTCAAAAGGCTTAAGAATGTTCACGGGGCGTTTCTCGTTTCAAAACATGGAACGATTTTGATCATTGTTAAGCGCAACTGTCAAATTTTACTGGCTGCCTATCGTGCTCAATTGAGGTTTTTAGGTTAATGCGCATCCTGCCCTTCCGGCTGGGCTGAGTCGCTGCCGAAGTCCTCAGGCCCGGCGTCGCTTTGCTGTGTTTCAGCCAGGCTTGCGGGTATGCCGAGGTGGTAGGCGGCGAAGCCGGGGTGCATCACTTGGTTCAGTGCCATGCCCAGCACCACGGCGTCTTTGGGACTGTGGATGGGGCTGCTTTGGTTGGTGATGGGGTCGGTGATGGTGCCGAGTAAATCCCCGGCTTTTACCGCTTGGCCTAGGCTTGCGCGGCTGAACAACATGCCGCCCGCTTTGGCGCGCAGCCATTGGGAGGTGTAAAAATGGGGCGGCGTGTTTGCCCCGCTGATGTCCGGGTAGGGGTGCATTTTTAGCTGGTTCAGCAGGGTTTTGATGGCTGCGAGGCTTTTGTTGATGGCGGTCTCTTGGAAGGTGTACGGCTCGCCCGCTTCTAAGGTGACGGCGGCTATGCCTTTGTCTACGGCGGCGCGGCGCAGGGAGCCTTTGGCGCCTTTGTTTTGCAGCACGGCAATGTCGCCCAGCAAGTTAGCCAGCTCAACCACCTTGGGTTTGGCGAGGTCGGCGCGCAGTTGTGGCAGGTTGGTGCGGGCCATGGAGCCGGTGTGAATGTCGATGAGGTACTGGCACGGGCTGATCACTTCTTTAAATAAAGACGAGGCGATGCGGGAGGCGGCGGAGCCTTGGCTGTTGCCGGGGAAAAACCGGTTTAGGTCACGCCTGTCGGCTAAATAACGCGAATTGCGGCGAAACCCCTGCATATTCACAATCGGCACGCCAATCACCGTGCCGGCTAATTGATTTGGATCCAGGCCGTATAAAATGTGCCGCACCACCTCAATGCCGTTCACTTCATCCCCATGCACAGCGGCGGTAAGGCAAAGTTTGGGGCCGGGTTTGGCGCCGTGTACCACCAAAACCGGCGTGGGGGTGGCGATGCCCGAGAAGGAATCCTCCGGCGACCAGGCCATGCGGCTGGCGCTGCCGGGGTTGAGGGTTACGCCCAGCAAAGTAAAGGGCACAGCGGGGGCGAATGGGGCTGGTGGCGGGGTGGCGGGATCTGGTTTGAGTAGGTTTTCGGTGCTGGGGTTGAGCGGTTCGGCGGTGGAAAAATGCCCTGGCGGGTGCAGGTTGATGGCGTTGTTGGCATCGCCCTGGCCGCTGAATTTGCGGGCGGTTTCATCGCTTAAGGGCGCGGCAAGGCTGGTGGAGGTGGCGGCTTGTGCGGCGGGTTCTGGTGTTTTTGTATCGTTGCCAAGGCGGGGGTTTTCAGTGGTGGCTGCGTTGCTGGGGGTTGGTGGTGGCGCTGTTGTTTTATCGGGGGCCGTTACTTTATCGGGTGCTGTTGCGTTGTCGGGGGCCTTAGCTATGTCGAGCGCTGTAGCTATGTCGGGTGCTGCCGCGTTGTCGCGCGTTGTTGTTTTTCCGGTGGCTGGGCCGGTTGTGTTATCGGCACTGGCAGGCTGGGTGCTTTCGCCATCAAGGCTGGAATCTGCCGCGTCCGGGGTTTTTACCGGCGCAGCCAAGGTGTTAGCAGCCACGGCGGGAGCGGCGGTTTCAGCCGTGCGGCCTGCTTGAGTGGCCGCCTCTGCGGCTCCCGGCTCTTTTGATGCATCCGTTTTTGATGGATCCGCTTTAGCCGATGCCTGATTTATCGGCTGCGGCGCGGTTTTCACTGGGGGCTTGGCATCCTCGGCGGGATGATCTTGAGCATCACCGCGCGCTTGCACAGCGGGTACAGGCTGAAGCGCAACGGCATCAACCCGCGTATCAACCCGCACAGCCGAACCCTCGGCCAGTGCCTCAGCCGCCCAAACCGGCCCCGCAACGCAAAGCCCCAGCACGGTGCCGAGTAAAAATTTACTGATATTTAGTGGACGCTGGAGCAACACGTAATACTTCTTCAAGGGTGGTAAGGCCTGCGGCGAGTTTTTTGGCGCCGGAGAGCCGCAAGGTGCGCATCCCCTCGCGCATGGCCTGTTGCCGCAGGGCGTTTAAATCGGTGTGATCGCCGATCAAGTTAGCGATGTTTTCACTCATCGACAGCAATTCATAAATGCCCTGGCGGCCCATATAACCGGTGTTGCGGCACTCTAAGCAGCCCACGGCGCGGCAGATTTTAGCCGGTTTCGCCACCTTCCAGGGTTTTACTAAATCGTCCCAGTCCTTTGTACTGATCTCGCTCTCCTGTTTGCAGTGCGGGCAGAGGGTGCGCACCAGGCGCTGGGCCATCACACCCAACACCGTAGCCTTCAGCAAATAACCGGGGATGCCTAAATCCAACAGGCGGGAGATAGACGTGGGCGCGTCGTTGGTGTGCAGGGTGGAGATCACCAAATGCCCGGTGAGCGCAGCCTGCACGGCCATTTGCGCGGTTTCTAGATCGCGAATTTCCCCCACCATGATGATGTCTGGGTCTTGCCGCATCAGGGTGCGGATGCCCTGGGCGAAATCCAGGCCGATATTGTGCTGCACCTGGGTTTGATTGAAGGCGTCCTCCACCATTTCGATCGGGTCCTCGATGGTGCTGACGTTCACCTCATCGCTGGCGAGGGTTTTTAGCGATGAATACAACGTGGTGGTTTTGCCCGAACCGGTGGGGCCTGTGACCAGCACAATGCCGTTGGGGCTGGCCATCATCTTCACCCAGCGGGCTAAATCCTCGCCGTTGAGGCCCAAATCATCAAAGCCGCGCAGCAGTACTTCCGGGTCAAAAATCCGCATCACCAGCTTCTCCCCAAACGCTGTGGGCAGGGTGGAAAGCCGCAGCTCCGCCTCGGTGCCGTCGGGGGTTTTGGTTTTGATGCGGCCATCCTGCGGCTTGCGTTTTTCCGCCACATTCATACGGCCCAAAATTTTAATCCGGCTCACAATGGCGGTGCCCACACTGGCGGGGAATTCGTAAATGGGGTGCAACAGGCCGTCAATGCGGTAGCGCATACGGGTTTTTTCCCGCCGTGGCTCGATGTGAATGTCGCTGGCGCGCTGGTCGAAGGCGTACTGCAACAGCCAATCTACAATGTTCACAATGTGTTGATCGTTGGCTTCTGGGTCTTTGAGGTTGCCAAGCTCCAGCAGCTGCTCAAAGTTGGTCACACCGGACGGGCCTTTGCCGCCGGAGGCGCCGGAAATCGAGCGCGCCAGGGAATAAAACTCCACCCGGTAGCGCTCGATATCCGAAGGCAGCGCCACCACCCGGCGGATGCGGCGCTGGCTGATCTGCATCAGCTGCTCTTCCCAACCGGTCATAAACGGCTGCCCCACCGCCACGGTGAGTTCATCGGTGGTGATTTTCACGCAGAGTAAATCGTGGCGTTTGGCGAATTGATAACTCATCACATCCGCCAGTTCCGCCACCTGCATTTTCATCGGGTCGATGTGGTACACCGTAAGGCCGGTCTGCTCAGCAATCCAGGCGGTCAGCGCCATTTCATCCAAATGCTTGCCAGGCCGAGTTAGATCCTCCAGTTTTTGGCTGCCGATGTAACTCAACGGATGCATCGCCGCCTGCTCCCGGCTGCGCGTACTGCCCAGCAACAGGTTCACATCCTCCTGGCGAATGCGCTTTGTTTTGTGCAGGTCGTTTAACAGGCTGCGTAAATCCAACACGCGATCAGACATAAAAAACTCAATGGGTTAAACAGTGATTAGATTCAGTATAGGGTAGGGTTTTGAATCTCGGTTTTGGGGTAAACGCTGCGGTCAATTAGCCTCCGCCATTCCTATAGTAAAGCGCTTTACTGCTGATTGTCGGCCCCCTACGCTTTGTTTGTTCCGGTTAATCCGGCTTGTAAGCCTACCGCAAGGTAGCTGTCCTAGGAAAAGCGATGACAAGCTCCCTAGGCCATGTGCCCGCTCGTCTGGCTAGTGTCAAGAATTTAAGCCCTAGAAACTCCGT
>JBEGTZ010000230.1:0-3677 GCA_041179125.1 Pseudomonadota bacterium
GCCCGGATCGTCTGGGTTGTAGCGCGCAACGCCCGCGTCGCAAAACTGATGCATGGACTGGCGACGGATAGTTTCACGGGTGTTCGGTGCGTATTTTTTGCCATAGTGGACTCTCGCCCAATCCATGATCGGTGTGATACCCAAAAGCGGATTTTCCGCGTCCTTCCACCGCTTACCTGGGGTGAGATTCAGTAGTGCCAACAAGCACAGGGCTGAGCGTTCATTTTGCTGCGCCTTCGGTAAGCCCAAGGCTCGAATAATTTCGCGCGCAGTATCAACCAAGTCATTTTTATTGCTCATGAAGTGAGCTCCGCTAGTTTTTTGTCAATCATTTCCTGCGTGAGTTCGTTGAATTGCATGGCCCACACACCCAGCTCGGCAAGCACTTCATGGCTGGGATAACGCATCAATTTAAGGTCGGTCGCATTGACTTGCGTGTGGCCGTTAAAACGCCGGAAACTCTCATCCACGGCGGTGGTATTTAAAAATACCGCCAGCCCTCTTGCCAACGATTCAGTTAAGCCACGTTTATTCTGATGGAATAGATTTAGATGGTTCTCAAACCCCAACATGGGATGCTTATCGAAGGCAGCAGGGTCAACCACGCTCGCCACCACCCGGCGCTTTTCCTCTTTTGACGAAAAACGACGCACCACACAATAAAACCCGTTTGGATAAAGCCACTTTTCCGTCTCGTCGTTGCGCTGAATCGCATTAGGTTTTTTCAGGCCTTGAATAGGCCAGACAGCGCCGGTATTGCTGAGGTGGCCTGGGTAAATCAAGGGCACAGCACCCGCCTCGGGCATTTCCCGCAGATGCGTTTTCAAGCGAAAATCGACTACAGGCCCAGTCGATACACTCAAACCAAGATCCGCCAGGGTGTAGCGCAGCATTGGTGATAGCTCGATGGTACTTTTCTCAGTGGATGTGGGCACATGGATAAACCGCTGCGGGTCATCGGGAAAGACAATTCGCTCAAACGGGTGCTGGTTTTCGGCAAAATCCGTAAAGTGGTCATCGGTTGATGTCGTGATGGTCACAGGCCCCTGCTGGCCGCCACGCTCAAGCCGGATGATCACATTCTCTTGCAAGACAGCATCATCCTTAAACGCTTGGCTGCGTGAATCAAAAAGGTGTATGTGGCGAATGGCTGCGCGCTCAAGAATGAAATTACGGAACGGGCGGTAATACGGGCCATTGCAAAAGCTACGCGGGATAATCGCCACAATCTGCCCGCCCAGTGCCAGCTGTGCCACGGCCAGAGCCACAAAAGCTGTATATAAGTTGACAGTTTCAATTCCCACCGCACGCAAGGCGAGCCGGTGGGCTGATTTATTGTTGATCTTTTTATAGGGTGGATTAAGAATCGCGTGAGTGTACTGCGGCGTTTTTGCGGCAAAAAAACCGCCGGAAAGCGACTCAGCCGCCGCGTGGATATAATCCTCCCCCCGCACAACAGACGAAAAATGTGTGCGATTTTTATATTTAGCTAATGTTTTTTCTAAAAAAATATGTAGGGAGTCGTCAATTTCAATCGCATCTAATTCAACCCGCTGAAACTGAAAACCACCCGACTGCCACCGCGACAAAAAAGCATCTGAAAGGGAGCCAATACCAGCGCCCGCATCCAGCAAACGGCATACACCTTTTGCGTCAGGAAAAAGACTGGACATAAACATTGCAGTTTTTGCGGGCGTGAAAAATTGGCCGAATTGCGACTTTTTATTTTCTCCGGTTTCCCGAGATAACTGTAATCTTGTTTGCTCAATCGACAACAACATTGCAACTCCTAACTGCGCCCACTCAAACATATCGGAGCGTATTCACAACAACGGTGAGCTAATAAATGCCCGCCGTACTAAACATCATTTTTGTGTAATGGGTTTTTTCGGTTTCAAAAAATTCTCCCCCGACAAAACCGGTTTCCCCGTTTTTGCTTCTAACGCTTTACGCGCTTGCTTGGCAATTGCGCCGCCCTGTTTTGCTGCGGTTTTATTTTCATTCATACCCGTAGCCTCATCGGTTTCTGCAATTTAGCGGGTAGATAATTCCGCTAGTGCAGTAAAAATTAATTCAGCTTCACTCATGTGGTCGCGCAGGTTTTGGCTTTGCAAACCTTTCATATTTTTGTGTTCTTTAACGCTCACCTCAGCCCATTCTTTGTGAATGATGTTGGTGAGGATGGCAAATTCATCGCCTTTTTTAATACCGTGCTCCGCCCAATAATCCGTGAGTTTATTGCGGGTTTCTTGCCCGGTCATGCGTTGCTGAATCCATTTTTCACTGCGCCCATGCTGCTGCCAGGTCTCGCGGGCGCGGTTGAGGGAGAGGCTTGGGTCTGACATTTCCTGCATGCGCTCGTAGCCGACTTTGGCCAACCAAAGTTTGATTGGCTCGGCTTTGGGGCTGGGGATGCTTTGCACGATACGCAACAGGGTTTGCGCCGTTGCGGCATCCGTTAGGCGCTGCTTGCCATCGGTTGCGAGCATTTTCAACCTTACGATTTTCTCGTAAGGTTGCTCAGAGCCAGCTTCTTGCGCCAGCTTCCGCTTTAAATCAGACCAATAGCGGTTGGCATTGCTGCTCTGGGTTAGCACCTGCACCACATCAATAACCGAAAACCACCAGGTTTCAGTTTCTTCATCGTACACACGGCGAATAGCCTGGCCGTCGAAATCTGTAGGTAATATGTTCATGCTATCGCTCCTTTTTATTTATTAATAAATGATATTTTCTCGTGCCCAAAACCCACTAAAACGGAAGCTTAAACCCCGCCGGTAAATTCAACCCCGCCGCCAAATTCCCCATAGTCGATTTATTAAGCTCTTCAATCCTGCGCACCGCGTCATTCACGGCTGCCGCTATTAAATCTTCTAATACTTCTTTTTCTTCGCTCATCACAGAGGGGTCGATGGTCACTGAGCGCACGTCGTGGCGGCCGCTCATTACCACTTTAACCATGCCCGCTCCGGCCTGGCCTTCTACTTCGCTGTTGGCCATGTCCGCTTGCAGGGATTGCATTTTTTCTTGCATGGCTTGTGCTTGTTTCATTAAGTCGCCAAGGCTCATAGGGTTTGCTCCTCTAAAGTACTTTTACTGTGTCAATTTTTAATACGCCGTCGAATTCGCTGATTAATTGCTGCACAAAAGGGTCAGCGCGCAGGGTATTTATACCCTGCTCTAATTTTTCCGCCCGGTCGTTTATGCCGGCTTGGGCGGGGGTGAGGTGTTCTGCGGCTAGGGCGCCGATGTGGATGTGGACTTTAATGGGCTGGCCGAAATAATCGCTGAGTAAATCCGATAGCCGCTGGCGATGGGAGTCCTCGTACAGGCTGGCGCGGGATTCGTCCAACAATAAATACAGCTGGTTGCCTTCGCGCCCGGTGAGCACCGCGTTGGAGGCGGTGCTTTGGATGACGCCGCGAATATTCAGCGCTTGGTACACGCTCACCCAATGTTCGGGCCGCAAATCCTCAAGGGTGATGCCTGCGGCGGAGATTGGCGCGATGGGGGGCGCTTCAACCGGTGTGGGTTTTTCGCGGGTTTTGCGTTCGTGAATTAAATCGGCGGCGCGGCTTAGCCCCAGTTCAGCACTCAGCGCTAAGCTCAATTTAGAGCTAGGCGACTGGGTTTGAACCTGGGCCTGTGGCTTTTTTGCCGCAGTGCCAGCCTCCAAG
>JBEGTZ010000231.1:0-12238 GCA_041179125.1 Pseudomonadota bacterium
CGCCTAGCAAAAGTTAAAAAATTCGAACAACCAATAAGGTTGCCCTTCATTTTTAACTTTCACTATTCGCATCAATGGATTGCACAGCTTTTGGGCGCTCAACTGAGGTTTCTAGGTTAAATATCGCAAAGCGATTCTGTTTGCGTGTTAAACCTAAACCATTTCCGGCAATTGCTCTTGCACTAAACGCATTAAATCTTCTTCCGTCCAGGGTTTATTTAAATAGGCATCCACACCGGCATTGGCCGCCATTTGCCGGTGTTTATCGGTTACGCGTGAAGTGACCATGACTATAGGTAGGCGTTCTGTATTTTCTGTTGCGCGGATGTGTGTGGTTAATTCCAATCCATTCATGCGCGGCATTTCAAGGTCTACAAGAACAATATCCGGTTTTGTTTTTTCCATTACAGCGATGGCTTCAAAACCATCTTTCGCGGTTTGCACATCCAGGCCTAAATCCGTCATAAATTGCGCCAAAGCGCGCCGCGCACTCAGGGAATCATCTACCACCAGCGCGACTAATTTTGGCGCCACGGGTATAAAGCGCGCTTGATATTCGTCTTTAACCCGCAGCCAGCGTTGGTATTCCTGATCGTTCATTTGTAATGTTGGGAATTCCTGTAAATCCAACACCGGGCTTACCGAACCATCACCTAAAATGGCGGCGCCAACTACACCGGCTGGTTTGCAGGAGTATTTATTCAGTGGTTTTATAATGTGGTCTTCGCTGGCTAAAATACTTTCAACAGCAACGGCTATTTGTTCGTGTTCGCCGCGTTTTACAATTAATAATGCGCTGTAGCGTTGTGTTTGCGATTGTCCGGGCATCATGGCCAAATCATCAATGCGCAACACATCTAATTCGGCCTCGCCATAGCGGTATTTAGGTTTTTCTTCGGCCCAATTAATATCTGTAGGTAAAATATAAACTAATTGTTCAACGCCACGGCTGATAATGGCGCATTTGTGTACGCCTAATTTAATCACCAATGTATGTGCCGATAAAATACTCATAGGCATTTCAAGCGCAAATACACAGCCTTGGCCTAAATCAGAGCGAATACTCATGGCGCCTTTTAAGGTGCGTAATTGCGTAGCCACCACATCTAAACCAATACCACGGCCCGAGGTTTGGCTCACTTGCTCGCGGGTGGAAAACCCAGGCGTTAATAATATTTTATGTAATTCCGCGCGGGTGGGGTTTTCATATAATTCTAAAATACCGCGCTCGCGGGCTAAACCCTCAATGCGCCCGTAGTCCAAACCGCCACCGTCATCGGCTACAACAATATGCAGGTTTTCACCGTGTCGATTAAACGCAACACTAATTAAACCTTCCGGGTTTTTACCCACTTCAATACGGCGTTCAGTGGATTCAATGCCGTGATCAACGGCATTGCGCAATAAATGCATTAATGGGTCCACCACCGTGTTTAACACACGGCTGTCCACTAATACGGCTTCGCCGTGTAATTCAAAGCGTACTTTTTTATGGGTAAGCCGCGCCGCTTGACGCACGCAGCGCGCCAAACGCGGTGCAATTAATGATACGGGTAACATGCGGATGTGCAGTAATAAATTTTGTGCATCACTACTGCGGTGGCGCTGTTCAATGACTAAATTCGTGAGCTCTTTTAATTGCGCTTCAATGTGGTAAATCGCTTCTTGCGAATCGGTGGTGACTTCTTGCAGCTGGCTGGTAAAGCTGTGTAACTCACTAAAACGTTCCATTTCCAGCGGGTCAAACTCCCCGCCGGTATGGTGTGCTGCCGTATTTTTAATACCTTGAAGTTGCACTATATGGTCAAAATTAACAGCTAATTGGCGGATTTTTTGGTGGTAGGTTTCGGCAGATTTAACACCCGCCACCAAGTGGCTAATACGTGTTAATACTTGATTAGTGCCGATTTGATTTTCCCCTGCAATGCGCAACAATTCCTGCGCGATAGTTTCCGTAACCGTTAAATGCTGGGAATGTGTTTCTTCGGTAAACTCAGCAGCTGGCTCGCTGACACCTGTGGCAATTAATGCGCTGCTTGCGGAATTATCCCATTGCCCGTCATGAGCTTGGCGTAACAGGGTTAAAATGCGGCTTAATAATTCCACCAGCTGTGCGGGTTTAGGTCCAATCCCAATTAAATATTCCGATATGCTGGCCAGCGCATCGGCGATATCTTCTAATAAATTTTCCACTATTTGGCTCAGCGCGCCAGGATGTTTTACCACCTGCTCTAAAAAATCCTCCGTGTGATGCATTATGTTGGCTAGCCCGCGAATACCTACTAAATTCGCGGCACCTTTTATTGTATGCGCAGCACGCAGTGCAACCGATAATGCAGCGCTATCTTGCTGTTGCAGCATACGTTCAATAGAGCGGCTAAAATTGGCGGAGTGTTCGGGCAGTTCTTGTAATAAACCATTTAATAAATCGCGGTTAACGTCCTCGTCAACCGTTAAATTCACCATGTCTTCATCCACAAAACCCGGCAATTGGCTGAGCGCACTGGGTTCGTCTGCAAGAATTTCCGAACAGGAAAACGCCTGCTGAAATGCGTTGCGGGCATCCTCAGTGGGGTTTAGTGGCCAGCGCTCATCTAAAACGTAGTGGATTAATTCGCCCACGGCTGTGGGTTCGTTTGCACTGCCAAATTCTTGCAAATAATTAATGAGCAGCGGGCACCAGGCTGCTATTAAGGCGGTATTTTCTTCCCGCCAATGCTGTTCCTGCCACAGTATAAAATTATTTTTTAGGTGTTCACACACCTGCGCCATGCCGCTTAATCCTACTAAATTTGCGGCGTGGCCTAAGTTATCAATATGGCTGCTGAGGTCATCTAATAGTGCGTTTTTAGCCCATTCATCGCCGCTGTACAGGGGTGATAAATCTAACGACGATAAATCGTGCAGCTCCGAATGCAAGAGCCCAAGCAGTTCCTGTTGTTCAGCCGTTGGCTGCGAAGATGTCATGGGGCATGCTCCTAGTGCATTTGTCGCTAAAAATAGTTAAACGGATTAAGGGCACCTCCGGAAATCCACTTTTTGCGCGCGCGCGTCGTTATTTTCGTACTCATTCGGTCATTTATACCGCATAAACTCCCTCATTCGGCGCGAAAATGCCTTGCGATCGTTACGAAAATTGAATCTCCAGGGGCGCCTTTAATTATTTTTATCCTGTTCCGGCAAGGAAAAGCTGTTTACACGCTCAACCAGTGTTTCGCAAAAAAGTTTTAACGAATCGGTATGCTGTTTTTGTTGCGTTAATTGCAGGCCTGTTTTTTCCGTAAAACTACGAATAATCGTTGCGCGGTCGCGCACACGGTTGGACAGTTCTGCCTGTTGGGCGGAGCTGTGTGCAATGTGTTGTACTTGTTCCACCAGGCGTTTGGTTACGGATACCGTATCTTCCATTTTCTCCCCCGCTGATTCAGCAAGGCGTGTACCTTCGGCTACCTGTGTAATTAATTTATTCATGGTATTTACCGCATCGGCAGTTTCGATGCGGATGTTATTTACCATCGAAGAAATTTCCGCCGTGGCTTCGCGTGCATTTTCAGCCAGGCGTTGTACTTCGTCAGCCACCACCGCAAAACCCTTGCCCGCCTCGCCGGCCGATGCAGCATGCATACTGGCATTTAAGGCCAAAATATGAGTGCGCTCTGCAATGGTATTAATTAAATTAACAATGCCGGAAATTTCTTGTGAGCGATCGCCCAAGCGTTTAATACGTTTTTCGGTTTCAGAAATGGTTTCGCGAATATTTAAAATACCGCTGACCGAGCGGCTTACGGTATCGCGTGCCGACTGAGTGTTATCAATAGCTATCACCGCAAATTTATCGGCATTTTGTGCGTTGGCGGCTATTTCGCTCATGGTTTTGGCTGTAATTTCCAGCGCTTTTCCTGTGGCGATTACTTGTTTGCGTTCGTCTTCTGCCACCTGCACCACAAGGCGCGATTGTTTTTGTAACCCATCCGCCAGCTGGTTAACTTGGGCGGAAATATCTTTTACTTGCCACAGGGTTTTTGCGGTTTCTGAGGTTAATAAATTAATTGCATCTGAAATGGTTCCGGTAATATCCGCCGATACAGGCACTTTAATGGTTAGGTCTTTGCGTGCAATTAAGCCTACGGCTTTAATGAGAGAAATAATTGAATTGTTTAAAATTTCATTTTCTAAAAACTGCTCTTGTAGAAATTGGAAGCGATCATCCAATAGCTGATTAAATGCCCGCCCTAAATCGCCCAGCTCATCCTGTTCGAGCATTTTTACCCGCGCTTTAATGCTGCCTTTATTGATGCGTTGCATCACGTTTTGTATGTGCAGCAGCGGGAATACGATACTTTTGTAAATAAAATAAATACCCACAGCGGCACCCATTACCACCATAAAAATCATGGCGATAAATATGGCGCGCACCAGTTGAATTTGCTCGTCCATAAGGCCGGTATGCTTAATTAATAGGCTCTCTAGCCCTTGTTGCATGTCTGTAATTTGTTGCAAAACCGGTTGATACTGCTGCCCATCAAATATTATTTGTGGGGTTTTGGTTTCTGCTATGGGGGCAAAACTGGCTAAATACTCATCCAGCGCGGTGATTAATTGGGTTAATCCGGCATCGGGGCGCAGTACACTTTTTTGTGTGGTAAGAAAATCATGCACAAACCCTTGCAATGCATTGAGTGTGCTGTTTTGTTCTGTGGTGCGGAAGGCTTCATGCAAACGTTGCAGTTCCACCCAGGCGGCAAGTTCTTGTGGGCGCGCGCGTTGTTTTATTATGGCTTCTAGCACTTTAAAGTGCATCTGGATTTTATCACTGGCATAGCGTTGTGATGGGGTTTCGTTATTCGTGTTACTGGGTTGTACAGCGGTTGTATTAATGGAATCAAAAAGCCCGACAATTTTATTTGGGTTGGGCAGAGAGGGGATTTTTTGTGCGAGGAGTTGCGCATGGTTAAAAGCGCTGATAAACGCATCTTTGTGCGCACGTAATTCATCGCTTTGAGGGGCTAAATGGTATGAATTAATAATAAAATCCTGTAAGTGCCCTCGCCCTTGTTGTATAAAGTTTTCATATAAATTGTAATTTTGTGTGGTTTCCCGTACCTGGGCTTCTTGGTCAATTTGCCAATAATATGCGATGCCCAGCCCGGCAAAACCTAGGGCCAGCCATGCCACCAGCAGCATGATTTTTTGCGAAATTCGCAAGCTTGAGAACACTTTCATAAGCCTTACCTTGAGTGACTGTTCGGCAATTCAACGGGGTGAGTGTCGCAAATAATGCGACTTTCTATTGGGGCGGGTGAAATGAATGCATGCCAATCAATCAATTAATCAATTGAGTGCGAGTTTAATCCTTTAAAATAAGCCGTTTATTTCGGCTATGCGATTCAACTCACCAGCCCGGTTAGTATTAATTTGCAGCCACATATCCGCCAGGCTCATTAACCGGCGAGCGTGGAAAATAACACGTCGTGGCTAAGTTCCAGCCAAACGGTTTTGTTGCTGCGATAACTATGTTTAATACAATGGGCTATGGCTTTAGGTGCATTGAGGTAATCATCTGTGAGTGTGCAGTGATTTAAATCAATGGCTTGTGGTTTTTCATTTAATACTAATGCGGCGGCTTGCCCCAATAAACCAATGACTAAAACGTAAGGCGCAACCAATGCAGGCGTGCTGCTATTAATAAAACTATCTAAATGGAAAACCGGCACAATAGTGCCGCGTACATTTAATAAGCCTGCAAAATGGTGCTGAACATTGGGCAACGCAGACCAGTTGGGGTTTTTTATTAATTCACTATAAACACCGGGTGAAACCATAAAACCGTGCCCGCCAATAAAAAAACCGTACGCCCGTGCGTGCGTGGCGGTTTCTGTGGGGTGGGGTTCCGGTGCGATGAGTGACATAGAATCAACTTAAATAGCGGCTATGGTGCGGATGATTTCTTCGGCTGAATAAGGTTTGGAAATTAGCCCGCGGCCACCTTGTAATTCGGCCCAAACGCGATCAGCCTTTTGGCTTTTACTGGTAACAAAAATAACGGGTATTTTTCCGGTTTCACGATCAGATGTTATGGCGCGGCAGGCTTCATAGCCATCGCCGCCATCCATTACCACGTCCATTAGGATTAAATCTGGGCGTGTTGAGCGGGCTTTTTCAACGGCTTCTTTTCCGTTAGAGGCTGTTACGACTTGGTAACCTGCGCCTTCGATAATTAATTTAAGATGTTGCAAATCTACGATTGAGTCGTCGACCACCATTATTTTACTGGCTGGCATAGATTTATTCCTTCGGCTGTGGAAATTGATCGTTAATAATCCGCTCGAAATCAATATGATTAATCGGCTTCACTAAATAGGAGTCACACCCAGCAAGGGCGCCTTTTATACGGTCAAACGACGAGGATTTGCTGGTTAATAAAATGATGGGTGTATTTTTATTGGTTTGAATTTTTTTGATGCGGCGGCAAGCGCTATAACCATCCATGCCAGGCAGTACTACATCTAAAAAAATCATGTCGTATTTACAGCCTAGCGCAGCACCTAAGGCTGCTTCTGCGGTATCTACGGAGGTAACATCTGCGCCCAGCAGGCCAAATTCAATTTCTAATTGCCGCCGCACGGCTAGGCTATCATCCACCACCAAGGCTTTATTTAACCCTTCGCGACGGGCCGCAGCAATGGTTTCAGGCCGGTTTAGCAATTTAAGTCCGGCGGCTGCATCGTCACAAATACGGCTGTTTTCTCCGCCGATTTCAAATTCCGGTAAATATTTCAGTTCTTTTATGGTGTAGGTATCTAATAATTTAATTAAGCGGCTGGGGTTAATGGGGGATTCTAAAAAATACCCCGGCTCAACAGCGCTACCGCGCCGGGCTAGGCGTACTTGTGGGCGATTTGCGGCGGGGCCTTCAATGATACCTTTGTCCCAGGCACCTAATACGGTGGGGTTTAGCGTACACAGGATGACAAAGTCGATATCGTCGGGCAGCTTGCGGTTGTTGGTCATGAGCGGAACCGCTTCGTAGATGCGGTTGCGGAAATTGGTGACGCTAAAAATGCGCGTAAATGCGCTGATGGCGTCAACTGATGCACCCACGATGCCAACGCGAAATGTACGGGGGTTGGAAACTCTACGTTTTACAGGATTCGCCATGCTTAACCAGAATTATTTGTTGTAGTGAAGCGCTTAGCCCTGGTGTCAGCGCAGCCATACTGCGACTGACTTGGCTAAATAGTAGAACAGGGTACGCAACCTGTGGTTAAAAATATCGTAACTGTTCAGCTCAATCGTAGCGCGGGTATGTCTGCGGCGTAGCCCACGCTACCCGCAGGCAAGCACACGTTCAATAAAAACCGCACAACCAAAATCCGTGTTTTTACACCCATTATCGTGAGCGACGACACCGTCCGCGCGGGTCTAAAGACCCGCCCTACAGTACGTGCTGAATGGTTACAAAACATCAAACTAAAGCATCAGTGAAAACGGTAGGCTTCAGGTTAACCTGCAAACCGTTTTTTTGTTCGGGCAAAGTCTACAAGATAATGCGCTGATCGCGAATATTTATTTATCATTCAAACAGTTATTGGTTTTGAGGCCAGTTTTCTTGGCGGTCGGTGCGCCGTATTTTGTTGTCATCAGCCAGCACTGTCGCCTGGATCATTGCTTTGGTTGTACCCTTTGCTGATCTGGCTGAGGTTTCTCGTTTTAACACAACAAGTTCAGGGTGTCATCGTGTTAACATCGGCGGGCTTTTATTGGGCACCTCTGGAATTCACTGTTCGCGCTCAGTCGGTTATTTATACCGCATAAATTCCCGCACTTCTGTGCGAAATGCCATGCGGTTATCACGAAAACTGAATTTTCGGAAGTTGCCCTATACCCTAAACACCTTAAGTTGGGCGCCCAGCGTGAGGTTTTTAGGCTAACGTATTCTCTTGTCGACATCTTTCTACTTCTGGCCTCTAGGTGCCCCTATGCACAGCGAACATACCTACAATATTTTTCTCGTGGTTTTGTCTTTTTTAGTTTCGGTTTTTGGATCTTTTGTGGCGCTTACGCTGATACGGGCGGTACGCACCAGTGAGGCCAAAGCAAAATTGCCCTGGATTATCGCCGCCGCCTTTGCCTTGGGCGGCGGCGCCATTTGGACCATGCATTTTATTGGCATGTTGGCCTATGACATGGGGATGCCGGTTTCCTATAACGGGCCAATTACCTTGGCGTCTTTAATTATCGCCGTTGCGGTGGTGGGGCTTGGCATTTGGGTGGTGGGCTCGAACGATAAATCAACACCCCGCTTGATTATTGCTGGGGTGCTCACGGGGATTGGTGTGGCCAGTATGCATTACACCGGCATGGCGGCCATGAATGGAATGAGCAGCATGAGTTACGAACCCTTTTGGTTTAGCGTGTCGATTGTTATTGCTTTGGTGGCCGCAACGGCGGCACTTTGGTTGGCGTTCCACCTTGAGGGGCAGCTTCAGTTGATGGGCGCCAGTATTGTTATGGGGATTGCGGTGTGTGGCATGCATTACACGGGAATGTACGGCATGTTAATGACCCACGACCCGAATGTTTTAGCCCAGCAAGAAGGCATCAAACCCATGCAAATGGGTTTGATGATTTTTTGTTTTAGTATGCTTCTGTTGGTTTTAAGCCTCATTGCCGCACTGAGCCAGCTCAACCGCCGAATGTACGAGGCTTTGGAAGCGGAAGATGACGATGAGGTCATCGCCCGCAGCTGATTTTGCCCCTGTCCCAACTTCCTTCTGCGGTGCATTAGGTGCCCTCCTGCGAGTTCACCTAATGCCTCTCACCGCCTTCTTACCATCTTCCGTAAATCCCCTTCCAATTATTTCCACGCAAAAACACGGCCAGTTTGCGCTCTTTTTTTGGACTTTATTATCATTTTTTAACCCATTATTTAATACTAAATAACGGATAAGGCTTGCATAAAAACTAAGAATTCATCTAAATTCAACGGCGGCGGTTTGAACCTGGAAACCGTTGTAGAGAAGTAATCCAGCGGAATTACTTCTCTTAGAAAACGTGAAATGGCACTCAAAGTGCAAAATAATAAAAATGTAACAGGACTCCAGCAGCCTAGTTGCGCGCATTCCCAATTATTCGATGAAATCTAAGGAAACATCATGAAAATTCTATTATTAGGTTCTGCATTCAGCGGCCTATGCCAACGTGTTCTGCGTGAATTGGTATTAATGGGCCATCAAGTTGATCAGCACTATGGCATGAGTGAACCGCTGCTGCGTCAACAGTTGGCATCATTCCAGCCGGAATTAATTTTGTGCCCATTTCTTACGCATCGAATTCCCGATGATATTTGGCAGACGTACCGCTGCTTGGTGGTGCATCCGGGTATTGAGGGCGATCGCGGCCCCAGTGCTTTGGATTGGGCCATTCAGCAGCAAGCGGAGGAATGGGGCGTAACCCTCTTACAAGCGGATGCCGAAATGGATGCGGGCGCTATTTGGGGCAGCACGAATTTCCCCCTGCGTAAGGCCAGTAAAACCTCTATTTATAAGCGCGAAGTGAGCAGTGCGGCGGTTAACATGCTTAAAAAAGCCGTTAATGATTTTAATGACCCCAATTTTAAACCGCGCCCACTGGATTACAGTAATTCCTCCGTGCGCGGCAGTTTAATGCCCACTATGAAACAACCGGACCGCGCCATTAATTGGCGGCTAGATTCCAGCACACATATCATCGCAACCATTAATGCCGCCGATACCACGCCTGGGGTATTAGATGAAATAGAAGGTATTCCCGCCCATATTTTTGCGGCGCAGTTTGAGCCGAACTTAAAAGGCGACCCAGGTGAAATTATTGCCCTTGCGCACGGAGCCATTTGTAAAGCAACCCATGATGGCGCTGTGTGGATTCGCCAAGCTAAAACCAAAGCCATTAGTGGCCTGGCAGCCTTTAAATTACCTGCTGAATACCTTGCCAAGCATATTTACAGCACGCAAAAAATTGCTGCGTTAAAGCAGGTGGGCTTAAAAGGCAGTTTTAATGATGTAGCGGTGAAATACCAAGATGAAGTGGCGTACGTTTATTTTGATTTTTATAACGGCGCAGCCAATACAGAGCAATGCCAACGCCTGCTTGAGTGTTTAAAAACAGTTAAAGCGGGGCCGAGTAAAATTATTGTCTTAATGGGCGGGGAGAATTTTTTCAGCAATGGAATTCATTTAAATACTATAGAGGCCGCAGCCAGCCCGTCTTTGGAATCCTGGCTGAATATTAATGCCATAGATGACGTAGTGCGGGAAATTATTAATAGCCCCCAGCATGTATTTTTAGCTGCATTGCGTAACAACGCAGGCGCAGGTGGCGCGATTGTGGCGTTAGCGTGCGATAAAATTATCGGGCGCGAAGGGGTGGTGTTAAACCCGCATTATCAAAATATGGGTTTATTTGGTTCGGAATATTGGACCTATTTATTACCCAAACGCGTGGGTGCGGACATGGCGGCAATTATTACGCGCCAATGCCAACCTATGTTAATGGCCGAGGCTTTAGATTTAAATTTAGTGGATGAATTATTTCAAGAAGATTGGCAGGCTTACCACGATCAATTATCGCGTTTTGCTGAAGCGCTGTGCGAACCAAAAACGCTAGCATCTATTTTGCGTTATAAAAATGATGCGCGCCAAAAAGATGAAGCCATAAAACCACTGGAAGACTATCGCGCTGAAGAATTATCAAAAATGCGGGCTATTTTTGATAACCCCCAAAGTTATTACCATGAGGCGCGGCGCAATTTTGTTTACAAACAACCCCCACAAAAACCCTGCTGGGTGGACGCAAGCTCTTTGGTGCGTTGTGCTGATGCACTGCTTGAGCGGTAAACGATGTCCTTGATCTAAAAAACCTCAATGACGCGATCGCGCCTTGGCCGCCCGTGTTATGCGCTCAACTGAGGTTTTTTAAACATCGCAGGCTTTATTATTCACGCTTCTGCATGAGCTTTCGGTTGCCAATCCATGTCCCAGCTCATTAGAATCAGCGTCCCTTCGGCAACAAATACCGCCTAAATGTACACTCCAATTTGGTTTTCTCCCCTTGGGGCGAGCCGTAGTTACGCGTTTTGCCATTGGGCCATAAGGCCCACCATTCCGATACGGGAGGCTTTTTAACCGTGGAATGGCTCATGGATCCTACGGCCTGGTTGGGCCTTTTAACCCTGATTATTCTCGAAATAGTTCTGGGTATTGATAATCTTATTTTCATCGCCGTTCTGGCAGATAAACTCCCCCCCCATCAAAGAGAGCGCGCCCGCGTTATTGGCTTGAGCCTGGCGTTGGTGATGCGCTTAGGCTTGCTGGCGAGCATTTCCTGGCTGGTTACGCTGACCGAGCCATTTATAGAGGTGGCGGGGCGTGGAGTTTCTGGGCGCGATGTTATTTTGTTGTTCGGCGGGTTGTTTCTGCTATTTAAGGCCACCACCGAGCTGCACGAGCGCCTAGAAGGGCGCATGCACCCAACACAAAAAGGCCCGAGTCGGGCTAAGTTTTGGCCTGTGGTGGTGCAGATTATTGTTTTGGATGCCGTGTTTAGCCTGGATGCGGTGATCACCGCCGTGGGCATGGTGAGCCATTTATCCATCATGATGATTGCCGTTGTTATCGCAATGGTGCTGATGTTGTTGGGCAGCCGTGTGCTCACCCGGTTTGTCGAAAAACACCCCACCGTGGTGATGCTGTGTTTGGGGTTTTTGTTGATGATTGGCCTGAGCCTGTTGATGGAGGGTATGGGGTTTCATATTCCCAAGGCCTACCTGTACTGCGCCATTGGCTTTTCTGTTTTGATCGAATTATTCAACCAGATGGCGCGCTCCAACCGCACCCGCCACCTCATCGGCGAGCGCCCCCTGCGTGAGCGCACCGCCGAAGCCGTGTTAAACATGTTAGGCGGCAAACCGGACGCTGAAGAAGTCGGCGACGACTTTGCCGCCATCACGCAAGTGGAAAAAGACGCCCCGGTGTTTGCCCAAGATGAGCGCGTGATGATTCGCGGCGTATTGCAATTGGCCGACCGCTCCGTGCAATCCTTAATGACCCCAAGGCCGGATTTAATCTGGCTGGATGCCAACACCCCGCACGAGCAACTGCTCACCAAACTCGTAAGCTGCACCTATACACGCCTGCTGTTGTGCGATGGTGAATTGGACAAAATGCTCGGCGTGGTAGAAACCCGCCGGGTGTTGGCGCAA
>JBEGTZ010000232.1:0-4470 GCA_041179125.1 Pseudomonadota bacterium
TGATCTGGCAAACAAAATTGTCACTACAATGCCATCTACAAACAAAGCGAAGAAAACCACTTTTGGCTCTTGTGATCAGGCTTGCGCTAACGACATAGCCAAGTACATCTGGAGCACATTCCCATAATTGGGTAATTAAGTTAAAAGGCAGCTTCGGCTGCCTTTTTTTATGCCTGTAGTTTTTAAAGGCTTTTTATTTTATGTGTGGCCTATTGGCGCGGCAGCGCAGTATGTCTGCTCAAACGAAGTGCTCACGGACGATGGCCCAACTTAAACCTAAAAACCTCAGCTAGATCACCAACGTCTGCACAACCCCTTGACGCGCCTAGCAAAAGTTAAAAAATTCGAACAACCAATAAGGTTGCCCTGCATTTTTAACTTTCACTATCCGCTACCCGTGGCTTACCCAGCTTTTGGGCGCTCAACTGAGGTTTCTAGGTTTAATCGCGGGCTTTTTCTAGGGTGTCGTAGGTTGGGTAGAGTTTGCGAAACCCAACGGGGTAATCTCGGAGAAAATGGGTGTGCGTGAGAATAGACACTCCTTCGCACTAAACAAAAAAGGCAGCCTCGGCTGCCTTTTTTTATACCTGATCAAACGGAAATTTTAACCCGCAGAGGTTGTTTATTGGGCGCGGGCGCTACCCAGTGCATTAGCATACGTTGAATAGTTACTTTTGGGCTTAAGTAAAAATACCGTTATGGTGTAGGTTGGGCAGTAATGCCCAACGCAGCAGTGGCTTCGATAAAAAATGGTCGCCATGCGGCGCCTTGAAATATCGGCGTACTGGAGCGGAATGTGTTGTGTTGGGCATTACTGCCCAACCTACGTTCTACTCAACTCATCGGGAGTGCTGAATAGTTACAAAGTAATAAACAAGATGCTTTTGGCTGTATGTACTTTTCCAGCCGATAAGCTACAAACAGCCGTCTGCGCAAACAAAAAAATTCCGCCATACTGCCATCCAATTACACAAACCATCGAGAGTTTAGGCTTATGGCAATTGGGGGTGGCTTCCACGCGCTGCGCAGTGTTATGCACTACGCCTGGCAGATTGGGCCGTTTAAATTGTGGCGCAGTTTAAGGTCTAAAAATGCCTGTAAAGCTTGTGCGTTTGGCACCGGTGGGCAGAATGGCGGGCTTAGAAATGAGGCGGCGCGCAGTGTTGAAATCTGTAATAAAAACATTCAGGCGCACACCAGCGATATTCGCCCCGGCATTCCCGCCGCGTATTTTTTGCACACGCCTATTAGCGAAACCGCCCGTTTGAGTGCTAAACACATCGAGGATTTGGGCCGCCTTACCTTGCCTTTATATAAGCCTGCGGGCGCTAAACACTATTCACCCATTAGTTATGCCGATGCCATTGAAATAGTAGCGGCCCGTTTGCGTGCCACAGACCCCAACCGCAGCTTTTTTTACGCCTCCGGGCGCTCCTCCAATGAGGCGGCCTTCAGCCTGCAATTATTAGCGCGGCTGTACGGCAGCAACCACATCAATAACTGTTCTTATTATTGCCACCAGGCTTCAGGCGTAGGGCTTAAGGCCTGTTTGGGCACGGGCACCGCCACGGTGATATTTAATGATTTAGCCCTGGCGGATTGTATTTTTGTTTGGGGCGCGAACCCGGCGTCTAACCACCCGCGTTTTGTAAAATTGCTGATTCAAGCGCGCAGACGTGGGGCGCAGGTGGTTGTGGTGAACCCGGCGCGGGAGGCGGGCCTGGTGCGTTTTGCCTCGCCCAGCGATTGGCGCTCCATGCTGGCGGGCGGCGCCCCGGTAGCCAGCCTGTACGTGCAGCCGCACCTGGGTGGCGATGCGGCGTTAATGGCGGCGATGGCTAAAACCCTGTTAGAACAAAACGCCTGCGATGATGCCTTTATCGCCGCCCACACCGAAGGCTTTGAGGCTTATCGCGCCGCTATTGAGGCCTTAAATTGGGATGAGTTAGTGGCGCAAGCCGGAGTGAGCCGAGCGGATATTCAAACCCTCAGCGACGCCTACATTAAAAGCCAACACTGTATTTTTGCTTGGAGCATGGGGCTGACACACCACCAGCAGGGCGTGGGCAATATTGAAGGCTTGGCGGCCTTAGCGCTGCTGCGCGGGCAAATCGGCAAACCCGGCGCGGGGCTGTTGCCATTGCGCGGCCACAGCAATATCCAGGGCACAGGCTCTATGGGCTTCACCCCGCAATTACAAGCGCACACGCTGGCCGCCTTGCAGCAACACCTGGGTTTTAGCCTGAATACAACACCGGGATTGGACAGTATGGCCTGTATGCAGGCGGCGTTCGACGGCCAAATGGATGCGCTCGTGTGCCTGGGCGGCAACCTGTGGGCGGCCAACCCCGACACCAGCTTCACCCGCCACGCGTTGGGCCGCATCGGCTTTAAGTGTTTCCTCACCACCACCCTCAACCACAGCCACTTGGAAGGTGTTGAAGGCGAAGTGCTGGTGTTGCCTGTGCGGGCGCGGGATGAAGAAGCCCAAGCCACCACGCAGGAATCTATGTTTAATTTTGTGCGTTTAAGCGATGGCGGCATTCAACGCTTCCCGCAATTATTAAGCGAAGTGGAGATTATTAGCCAAATAGGCCAGTTGTTAATCGACAAAAACACATTTGATTTTGCCAGCCTAAAAAGCCACAAAACCCTGCGCCAGTGGATTGCACACAGCATCCCCGGCTACGCAGCCCTGGCTGAAATAGACACTAATAAAACAGAATTCACCGTGGCTGAGCGCATTAAACACCGCCCGGAATTTGCCACTGCATCGGGCAAAGCACAGTTTATGTTCAGCCCATTGCCTGTGTATGCCGAGGGTTATCGCCTCACCAGCGTGCGCTCGGAAGGGCAATTTAACTCCATTATTTACCACGAGCAGGATGCCTACCGGGAGCAAAAAACGCGCTGGGTGGTGATGATGCACCCGGAGGATATGGCCTGCGAGGGCTTAGTGGAAAACCAGCCCGTGGACCTTTCAACCGCCACCGGCTGTATGCAAGGGTTAACAGTAAAACCCTATCCCATTCGGCGCGGCAACTTAATGGTCTATTACCCGGAAGCCAACGTATTAATCCCGCGCACAGTGGATGAACGCTCAAAAACCCCTGGGTTTAAGAGTGTGGTGGTGGCGCTGAGAAAATAACCCGTTTTTTGAGGTTTTTAATGCGCTAGCGCAAGTGGTGCAATGAACTAATCCGCACACAATGGCTCGAACCGCCTGAAGCTAAACCCCTTGAATTACCCTACAGCAACCCCAGCTTAGTTAGCCCCGTTTAGCCGGTCTGGCGAGTGCTAACCTGGGGTGCTAAACTCCCGGCAGATTTATCGGAGGATGACAATGAGTACGACGAAAATGGGCACCACACTGGTAACGCTTGACATGCTCGCCCCAGGGCAGAATTTAAACACCTATATCCAAACGGTTAATGGGTTTTCTGTCCTCTCGGCTGAAGAAGAAAAGGTGTTAGCAGAAGAGCTTTATTATCAACAAAACCTGGATGCCGCCCGTAAGCTAGTGATGGCAAACCTGCGTTTTGTGATTCACATTGCCAAATCTTACTCAGGCTACGGCCTCGCCCAAGGGGACTTGGTGCAAGAGGGCAACGTGGGCCTGATGAAAGCCGTCAAACGCTTCAACCCCGAAAAAGGCGTGCGCCTGATCTCGTTTGCCGTGCATTGGATCAAAGCGGAAATCCATGAATTTATCCTGCGCAACTGGCGCATCGTAAAAATCGCCACCACCAAAGCCCAGCGCAAATTATTTTTTAACCTGCGCGGGCAGAAAAAACGCCTAGGCTGGCTGACCTACAACGAAGCCCGCGCCGTGGCACAAGACCTAAACGTTGACGTAAAACACGTCCAAGAGATGGAAGGCCGCCTGTTTGCGGCGGATGCCGCCTTTGATGCCGGTGTGGACGAAGACGACGATACCGCTTACCAAGCGCCGGTGAATTATTTAGAAGACCGCCGCTTTGACCCAGCGGTGATGTTAGAAGATTCCGATTGGGAAACCTCCAGCGTGAACAGCCTGGAAGTTGCCATAGAGAAATTAGACGACCGCAGCCGCGACATCCTACAGCGCCGCTGGCTGAACGAAGACAAAGCCACATTACACGACCTAGCCGCCCACTACGGTATTTCCGCTGAGCGCATCCGCCAGCTGGAAAAAAACGCGATGAAAAAAGTGCGTACTATGATGGAGGCTTGAGGCTTTTTGGGTGTGTTACTAGCCATGTAGGGTGCGTTTTACGCACCTTTTTTTTGGGTCTGGCTATTTACGTTATTTGGGTTCGCGGAATGCACTAAACCTCGTTTACAAAGTAAACTAATATCACCAGGAGAAAATATGCGCTTTTTAAAAACCACGTTAATTCTAAGCTTGTTAGTAACTACTTTGGGTTGCACGTCCACCCATGAAAAAGCCAGTGGCTGGCACAGAACAGACGGTAAACAAATAGACCCGTC
>JBEGTZ010000233.1:0-24929 GCA_041179125.1 Pseudomonadota bacterium
GTTCATCGCGCAGTTGGGTGAGGCGCAATGAATTGCGCCCCTACTGTGGCACGTATCACTTAATAACAGGGGGCCGGAAGCCCGCGCATTGTACGCACTTCAAAGCACCGCAGCACGCAACAAGCCGCGCCCGTGCACCATCCGGTACAACCCAGGCAGCACCAGTAGGGTTAACAGTGTGGAGCTGATAATCCCGCCGATAACCACGGTGGCCAGGGGGCGCTGCACTTCGGCGCCTATGCCTACATTAAATGCCATAGGCACAAAACCCAGGCTTGCCACCAGTGCGGTCATAAGCACTGGGCGCAGGCGAATGAGCGTCCCTTCGATGATGGCTTTGTTGATTATTGATGCGTCGATAGCAGTTTTATTGATAGTTGTTTTGTCGCTAATTGATAACGCCAAGGGGGCGCTATTTTGCTGCCATAACTCGCGAATAAACGCTAAAAGCACCAAACCGTTGAGTACCGCCACGCCCGATAAAGCGATAAACCCTACGCCTGCGGAGATGGACAGCGGCATGTCGCGCAGCCAAAGCGCCAGCACGCCGCCGGTGAGTGCCAGCGGTACGCCGGTGAATATAATCAGCGCGTCTTTAAGGCTGCCGGTGGCCATAACCAACAGGCCAATCACCAGCAGCAGGCTGAAGGGCACAACCAGGCTTAGGCGTTTGCGGGCAGATTCCATCTGCTCGAAGGTGCCGCCGTAGTTCAGCCAGTAGCCTGCGGGCAGTTTGATGTCGCGGGCGATACGCTGTTGTGCTTCACCGACAAAACCGCCTAAGTCACGCCCGCGCACATTGGCGGTGACAATCACTAAACGCTTGCCGTTTTCGCGGCTGATTTGGTTGGGTGTGTTGGCCTGTTGTAGCTGCGCCACTTCGCCCAGGGGCACAAACCCCGGTGCGTTGCGGGTGGGAATGGGCAGGTGTGCAAGCTGGGTTAAGTCTTGCCGCAGGTGTTCCGGCAGGCGCACCACCAGCTCAAAGCGACGGTCGCCCTCGAAGATCAAACCTGCTGTCTGCCCGGCCAGCGCGGTTGTTACCCAGTCTTGCAGCTCGTTTAGGCTCAAGCCGTAGGCCGCTAAGGCCGGGCGGTTGGGCACGATGGAGAGCATGGGCAGGCCGGTCACTTGCTCCACCCGCGCATCGGCCACGCCGTCCAGTGTTTGCAGTACTTCCAAGATTTCATTGGCGCTCTTGAGCATTTGGTCGAGGTCATCGCCCACTACTTTGATGCCGAGGTCTGAGCGCACGCCGGAGATCAACTCGTTAAAACGCATTTCAATCGGCTGTGTGAATTCGTAGTTGTTGCCCGGCAGTTGTGTTACGGCGGCTTCTATGGCTTCAACTAAATCCTCTTTGCTGCGGTTGGGGTTGGGCCACTGGGCGCGGGGTTTTAGGGTGACGAAGTTGTCGGCTACGCTGGGCGGCATAGGGTCGGTGGCTACATCGGCGGTGCCAATTTTGGCGAATACTTTGTCCACTTCAGGGAATTGTTGGAGGCGTGCTTCCAGCAGTTTTTGCATGTCTACTGCTTGTTGCAAGCCGGTGCCGGGAATACGCAGGGCGTGCAGGGCGATGTCGCCTTCATCCAGTTGCGGGATAAATTCGCCCCCCAAGGTGCAGGCTAGCCACACGCTAAATGCCACCAGCACGCTGGCCGCGCCCAGCACCCAATGGCGCAGGCGCAGGGCGGCTTCTAGCATCGGGCGGTAGAGGTTTTGGGCCGCGCGCATGAGGCGGTTTTCATGCTCGGCTACCTTGCCGGTCATCAGCAAGGCTAGGGCGGCGGGCACAAAGGTTACGCAGAGTACCAACGCCGCCGTCAGCGCCACCACTACGGTGGCAGCCATTGGGTGGAACATTTTGCCCTCCACGCCGGTGAGGGTAAAAATCGGCAGGTACACCAGGGTGATGATGGCTGCGCCAAACAAGCTGGGGCGAATCACTTCCTGGGTGGCTTCATAAGCCAGCGCAAGGCGCGCTTTGAGGGGCAACAAACCCGCGTGCTGTTTTTGCGCTTGCGCCAAACGGCGCAGGGTGTTTTCCACAATAATCACCGCGCCGTCCACAATCAGGCCAAAGTCCAGCGCCCCCAAACTCATGAGATTGGCAGAAACACCCAACTGCACCATGCCGGTGAGGGTCATCAGCATCACGATGGGGATCACCGCAGCGGTGATCAGTGCTGCGCGCAGGTTGCCCAGCAGGGCAAACAACACCGCAATCACCAACAGCGCGCCTTCCAGCAGGTTTTTTTGCACGGTGTGAATGGCTTGATCCACCAGCGTGGTGCGGTTATACACGGCGCGCGCCACCACGCCCTGCGGCAGCGAACGGTTCACGCCCTCCAGTGTGGTGGCCAGTTCAGTGGCAACGCTGCGGGCGTTGGCGCCGGTTAACATCATGGCGGTGCCCAGCACGGTTTCCTCGCCGTTTTGGGTGGCCGCCCCAGTGCGCAGGGCTTGGCCGATGGACACTTCAGCAACATCTTTGATGCGCACCGGCACCCCCCGATGCTCCCCCACCACCAGCTGTTCAATATCGCTGAAGTTCTGCAACTGCCCCGGCGTGCGCACCAACCACTGCTGGCCACGGCTTTCAATGTAACCGGCACTTTGGTTTTGGTTGTTCTGTGCAAGCGCGCTGTGAATGCGCTCCATGCTCAAGCCAAAACTCAACAGTTTGAGAGGGTCTGGGCTGACCTGATACTGCTTGGTATGGCCGCCAATGCTGTTGATTTCCGTGACACCTTTTACCCGCATCAGCTGCGGGCGAATGATCCAATCTTGGATTTCCCGCAGCGCCATCGCATCAAACGCGCGGCCATCGGCCTGTGTGGCGCCGGGTGTTGCCTCCACCGTATACATAAAAATCTCACCAAGCCCGGTGGATATTGGCCCCATCACAGGTTCTATGCCCTGCGGCATTTGGCTTTGGATACTGCCCAAACGCTGGTTGATAAGGTTGCGGGCAAAATAAATATCCGTGCCCTCTTCAAACACCACCGTCACCTGGCTTAGGCCATAGCGGGAGAGCGAACGGGTGTAGGCCAAGCGCGGCAGGCCAGACAACGCGGTTTCCACCGGCCAGGTAATGCGCTGCTCGGCCTCCAAAGGGGAATAACCCGGCGCCTCGGTGTTAATTTGTACCTGAATGTTGGTGATATCCGGCACCACGTCGATTGGCAACTGCTGGTAACTCCACACACCCAGCGCCGAAAGCCCTAACACCGCATACATCATCAACCAGCGCCGCCGGATGGAAAAACCTATTAATACGTCAAGCATGGCAAGATTCCTAGTGATCATGGGAGGCGCCGGATTTCTCCAGGTCGGCCTTCAAGAGATAACTGTTCTCCACCACATAGCGGTCGCCCGCGTTCAGGCCGCTCAAAACCTCGGTGAAGGCCCCATCGCTGCGGCCCAATTCCAGCGGGCGAATCTCGTAGGTGTCGCCCACCTGAATAAACACCACCTGCCAATCGCGAAAGGCCTGTAAAGCGCGGTTGTCGATCATCAAGGCCACCGGAATGTCAGCCAGGCGCACCGCCCCCATCAGGCTTTGATTGGGCACCCACTCCCTAAGGCTATTGGGCAGCGGAATATGCGCAATCAGCGTGGGCGCGCCGTCTTCATGGGAGGTGAGCGACTCAATTTTGCTGCTGGCGCGGCGCCCTTCTGCATTCAACACAACCGTTTGCCCGGTTTTAAGCTTGTGCGCGTCTTGCGGAAATGCGTGCAGGTGTACCTCTAATTGCGAATAATCCACCAAGGTAAACAGGGTTTTATCGCCGGTGAATTCATCCGGGTTGGCGTGGCGCTCGATGATAGTGCCGCTAATAGGCGCGCTAATGCTGTACTGGCGCAGGCTCTCATTGGATTCCACACTGGCCAGCACCTCCCCCGCCTTCACCTGGTCGCCAATGGTAGCTTTTACCGCGCGGATCACCCCTGGGTAGCGCGCCTGAATATGGCTTACACGCACCGGATCCGGCAGGGCTTGGCCGTAGAGCGTTAAGGTTTGCTGCAACACACCCGCCGCCGCAGGCGCAGTGGTAACACCGGATTTTTGAGCGATGGCGGCGCTCATGGTGACGCGGCCTTCATAAGACGGGAACTGCCAGTGGTGCTTTTGGTTTTTGTACGTGGCCGTCACCGACACATCAAACGAATGCGGCTCTTCCACCGTAGCCTGGCTGCGCAAAAAATCCGCTTGCGCCGCAAAAGTGAAGACATCCCGCTTCCCGCCCAAACGGGTTAACTCCACCTTCAGCTGCCAATCTTTGGGCGCAATGGCCTGGCCATTGTGGCTGGCCCAAACGCGGTATTCCGGCGGCACACCCTGCTCGAAAATCGCCAGCTCCAGGGTGAAGTTACCGTCTGTAAGCAAGCGGCCTTTGTGTGGGCCTTTTGGGGGTTCATCGTGCTCATCGTGATGGTGGCCGTGGCCTTTGTGTTCGTCTTTGTGGCCTTTGTGTTCGTCTTTGTGGTCTTTGTGTTCATCTTTGTGATCCTTGTGTTCGTCCTTATGATCCTTGTGTTCATCTTGCTCTTTGTGCTCGGTGGCTTCTTTTCCTTCTTTGTGATTGCCACCATCCTGGTGCGCCTCGTGATCGTGATCATCATGATGATCGTCATGGTCGTGCGCCTGGCTCTTGTGTTCATCATGAGCATGTTCATCAGCCCCCAAGGCATCAACACCCGCCAACAGGCATAGCGCGAGGAGTAGAGTTTTCAACGTAAAAAGTATTTTTTGCATGGTTGAACCTTTGTGGCAGGGATGCAGTGGCATGGCGTTCATGGCGTTAGAGGAAGCACGGCTTGAAAAAGCACAAGACCAGATGGATGAGGTGTAGCAGGACAAAATAGAAGCAACCGTCGAGCGCCCTCTTCCAACCACCCACTGGCGCAAACTCGAAATACCACGGAGCTTGTTCGTAAAAGGTCTTTTCGTAACGAGCTTTGTCGTAAAAGGCCTAGCCATAAAAGACTTAGCCATAAACCGCTTAGATTTTTGTAATCCACAAGCAAGAAACTCCATCTCAACCCCCCGCATTAACAAGATTGGGCTGAAGCGGAGTCAGCCGCTCAATCTCACTGCTCAAAAGATGCGCACGGGCAGCGGCATCAATCAACGCCAGCTGCGTCTCCAACAGCTCGCGCTGCGCCAGGTGGAACTCCAAATAGCTATAACGCCCCTGCGCAAAGGCCTCAGCAGTGGCGCGCATCGCCTGCTGCAACGGCAGTAACACCGCGCCGCGCAGGCTGTTCACCTCCTCTAACGCCTGCTGCAACGCCCCGTGCAAACGCACCAACTGCGCCTGAAGCTGAACCTTTGCCTGCGCCTGCTCCTGCTCCGCCCCCGCCTGCTGCGCACTGGCCGTAGCCACCGCCCCCACCGCACGGCCCTTAGCACCCAACGGCACACTCAACCCCACCACCAAGGCCGAATCCTCACTCATCTGCAAGCGCCGCACCCCGGCACTCCAAGACACCTCCGCATCGCCCTCCGCCCGCGCCTGGCGCAACGCCTGTTTGCGCAGTTGCACCTCATCGCCCAACAGCGCAAGGTCTGGGTTAAACGCCAACCGCTCACTCAATGTAGCCAGCGGAATCAACGGCGGCAGCGTCAACACATCCGCCTTCACCTGAGTAAACACCGGCCTCGCCTCACCCCAAAAAGCAGCCAACCTCACCCGCTCACCCCGCACCAGCTGCTCAACCTTAGCCTGCTCAATCCCCGCCTTCGCCCAGGCCGCCTTAGCCCGCAGCAATTCCGCCTCCGGCGTGCGCCCCGCCTGCACCTGTCGGTTCAACGACTGAATATTCTCCAACGCCAACACCTGCGCCTGCTGCAACAACTTCAACTGCTCCTGCCCAGCCGCCAGCCGAATAAACTGCTGCGTCACCTGGGTTAACACCTCCAAAGTCGCCACACGCTGGCTGGAAGCCAACTGCTGTTGCCGCGCAGACACCACACCCAAACGCGCATCCCGCTGGCCGCCCAACTCAATCACCGACGACACCAACAGCGTAAGCTCCGCCGCATCCACCCCCTTAAAAGCCCCACTGCCCGCCACATTCTCCATCTCCGCCGCCGCCCGCAGCGGCGGTGTTAACGCAGCGGTTTGCTGCTCCCCGTCCAGCGCCTGCACCCGCAAGGCATAACCCGCCAATTGCGGGTTATGCGCCAACGTAGCCCGAACCGCTGCGTTTAAAGTAAGCACATCATCATGAGGTTTAAAGCCATCCGCCGCCGCACAGACAGCACAAAACACAACAGCGCAAAACGCCATCGCTCGGTAAAAAATAGTCATAAATAATTCCAGCAAAACCGCTTATAAGCGGCCAAGTTTCCCATTCAAGGTGAATGGATGAAGTAACTAAACTTAACTGGAAGACATAGGCGGCGCTCGCAAAGGCGGACGCCAACCGAAAAACCTGCGCACAGGGAGAAGGGAATAACCAAAAACAACCGCCGATGCCCGCGCCAGCACCCAAACGATCCAAAACACAAAACACAAAAAAAGCACATCAACGCCAAAGAGTTTTTTAGCCAACGTCAGCTCACTCAACCCCACATCCACATCCTGATGCGGCACATCCGAATGCTCATCATGATCACTCAAATGATCCACATGCACCGAAACCGGCACCTCCTGCCCATCAAAACACCAATGACTATGCACACCACCCCAACTGGCAAACAACCAGAGCACCAGCGCCACAAAGGCAAGGGTTTTATGTGTGAATGGAGTGTTCATTGAAGCCTGTTGAGTGGTGCTAATTATTAGGTTGTTTCTGACTTATTTATTATTGAAAATCACTTTTAATCCCAGTGTAAGCTGCAAAAACTAAAATTGATTTCAGAGTTATATGTATAGCGGTAAATACCGGGCAACGCCAGATGTTCTTAACAGATGACTTACAGCCCTTTTAATCAAGAGCTAAATCAGAAAAACGGCAAATAAATGCCCTCATTTCGAACCTAAAAAACCCAGCAAACCGCGCAGTAAGAGTAAAAAAAAACCTAGGCAAACCAAAGAACAACAAACGTAACTATTCAGCACTCGCGATGAGTTGAGTAGAGCGTAGGTTGGGCAGTAATGCCCAACACAACACATTCCGCTCCAGCACGCCGATAGTTCAAGGCGCTGCATTCCGACCATTTTTTATCGAAGACACTGCTGCGTTGGGCATTACTGCCCAACCTACACCATAACGGTATTTTTACTTAAATTAATGTCCCGCACGGTTATATGCTGAATGGTTACCAACAAACAAAATCACAAAAAACCCCCACCTACCGCACATTAGTCTTCTTAGGATCAGGCCGCGCCGTAGCCCGGTAAATCAGCGCCACCTTGCCAATCTCCTGCACCAGCTCCGCCCCGGTCACATCACACAAAGCAACTACCGTCTCTTTGCGCTCCTCGCGGTCGTTAATAGCCAGCTTCACTTTAATCAGCTCGTGGTCGTGTAAAGCGCGTTCAAGTTCAGAAACCACGCCTTCTGAAAGGCCATTACCTGCGATGGTAACAATAGGGTTTAGGCCGTGGCCGATGGTGCGGTAGTGTTTTTTGGTTTCGGTATTTAAAGGCATAGAAGGGTCTACATGCGGGCTAAAACAACACGGAACTTCTCAGAATGGGCTGGGTTCCGTAATATGCGGCTATTGTAAACACTACTCTATACACTACATACCCCCAGAGGCTTGCCTTTTTTATGGCCCGTTCCAAAAGTAGCAGTCGTTGGCTACAAGAACACTTCAACGACCACTACGTGAAAGAATCACAAAAAGACGGCTACCGCTCCCGCGCCAGCTATAAACTGCTGGAAATCCAAAACAAAGACCGCCTGATAAAACCCGGTATGCGCGTAGTGGATTTAGGCGCAGCCCCCGGCGGCTGGTCCCAGGTAGCGGCCAACTTAGTGGGCATGAAGGGTTTTGTACTCGCCACCGACATACTCTTAATGGATAACATCGCCGGGGTAGAGTTTATTCAAGGCGATTTCACCGAAGAGAGCGTATTTGAGACTTTGCTGGCTAATTTAGGTGAAAACAAAGCGGATCTTGTATTGTCGGATATGGCCCCCAATATGAGTGGGATCGCGGGTGTTGATCAGCCCAAAGCTATGTACCTGTGTGAACTGGCACTGGACATGGCCCGCCAAATACTCAAGCCCGGCGGCGATTTTGTCTGCAAAGTATTCCAAGGCGAAGGCACCGACGAGTGGATGAAAATCTGCCGCCAGGCCTTCGCAAAATGCTCCATCCGTAAACCCGATGCCTCCCGTGCGCGCTCGCGGGAAGTATATTTAGTCGCCAGACAATTTAAAGCGCACACTCTTTAACAGAAAACCGACAAATACATGGGAGCCTGGCCCTTGGCGGCTATACTCCAAAGCTAGTACATCCTTGATTGTTAGGATATCCGGGGAGATCCTCTTGAACGACATGGCAAAAAATTTAGTCCTTTGGTTGGTGATTGCAGCGGTTTTGTTTTCCGTCTTCCAAAGTTTTGGCGCACGCGACAATAAAGACGAGCTAACCTACTCGCAGTTTGTGCAAGAGGTGCAGTCCGACCGCATCACTGAAGTGCGTGTGGACGGTCAAATGATCATCGCCCGCCGCAGCGACGGCTCCGTCTACACCGTGGTGCGCCCGGATCTATCCGACGACAAACTGATGGACGACCTGCTCGCCCACAAAGTCACCGTCAAAGGCACCGAGCCACACCGCGCCAGCCTATGGGAGCAACTACTGGTCGCAAGCTTCCCTATCCTGCTGTTTATCGGTGTGTTTGTATTTTTTATGCGCCAAATGCAAGGCGGCGCCGGTGGCCGTGGCGGCCCCATGAGCTTCGCCAAAAGCAAAGCCCGCCTGCTCGGCGAAGATCAAGTCAAAACCACCTTCGCCGACGTAGCCGGTGTGGATGAAGCCAAAGAAGAAGTTTCCGAACTGGTGGAATACCTACGCGACCCCTCACGCTTCCAACGCCTAGGTGGCCGTATCCCGCGCGGTGTATTGATGTCTGGCCCGCCCGGCACCGGTAAAACCCTTCTCGCTAAAGCCATCGCAGGCGAAGCCAAAGTACCGTTTTTCTCTATTTCCGGCTCTGATTTCGTTGAAATGTTCGTAGGTGTAGGCGCCTCCCGCGTGCGCGACATGTTCGACCAGGCCAAAAAACAAGCCCCCTGTATTATTTTCATCGACGAAATCGACGCCGTTGGGCGCCATCGCGGCGGCGGCCACGGCGGTGGCAACGACGAGCGCGAGCAAACCCTCAACCAATTACTGGTGGAAATGGACGGTTTTGAAGGCAGCGAAGGCATCATCATCATCGCCGCCACCAACCGCCCAGACGTATTAGACCGCGCCTTGTTGCGCCCAGGCCGCTTCGACCGCCAAGTGTACGTAGGCCTGCCCGACATCCGTGGCCGCGAGCAAATCCTCAAAGTCCACATGCGCAAAGTCCCCATCGACGACAAAGTAGAACCGCTGATCATCGCCCGTGGCACCCCAGGCTTTTCCGGCGCCGATTTAGCCAACCTGGTGAACGAAGCCGCCCTGGTGGCCGCGCGCTCCAACAAACGTTTAGTGGGCGCTGAAGAATTCGAACGCGCCCGCGACAAAATCATGATGGGCGCCGAACGCCGCTCAATGGTGATGAACGAAAAAGAAAAAATTAACACCGCCTACCACGAAGCCGGCCACGCCATTGTGGGCCGCCTGGTACCGGAGCACGACCCGGTACATAAAGTGAGCATCATCCCCCGTGGCCGCGCCCTCGGCGTCACCATGTACCTGCCCGCCGAAGACAAATACAGCGAAAGCAAACGCGGTTTAGAATCGCGCCTGTGCTCACTGTTCGGTGGCCGTATCGCCGAAGAGCTTATTTTAGGCTTTGACGGCGTAACCACCGGCGCCTCCAACGACATCGAACGGGCCACCGATCTTGCCCGCCGCATGGTCACCAAATGGGGCCTGTCGGAAAAACTCGGCCCATTGCACTACGGCGAAGACGAATCGGGCATTCCCGGCGTGAGTTCACAGCACTATTCCGGCGAAACCTCAAAAATCATCGACGAAGAAACCCGCCGCATCATTGATGACTGTTACGCCCGCGCCAAACAAATCCTCGAAGACAACCGCGACATCCTCGAAGCCATGAAATCCGCCCTGATGGAGTACGAAACCATCGACTCCGAACAAGTGGACGACCTCATGGCCCGCCGCACCGTGCGCCCGCCACGCGATTGGTCCGACGGTGATTTCGGTGGCCGCAAACAACGCCCAGAAGCCCCCGAAGAGCGCGACCCAGGCCTGGTAAGCGGTCAAACCAAAGAAGTGTAAAACCACTGTGTACCCATAAAAAAGCCGGTTATTCCGGCTTTTTTATGGGTGTCTGTTCAGCACATTTCTGTTCAGCACATTTGTAGGTTGGACGTAGGTTGGACGTAGGTTGGACTTTAGTCCGACATCGGGCGCAAGCCCGACCCTCAACCCCGTACAAGCCAAACAGCTACTTTTATTGCCCCCCAAGCCCCCAACTAACTATCCAAAATCCACACAAGCCATTGATATAAATAGCAAATAACAACCACTAACCACTGTACAATTAAATTCCAAACACCAAGAGATCACCATGAAGCTTCGTTGCGGCAACCGCCTGCTGGACTTGTCCAGCCCTAAAATCATGGGCATTCTCAATACCACACCAGACTCCTTCTCCGACGGCGGCAAGCTCTACACCCAAGGCATACTCAACCCCAACGCCGCGTTACAGCAAGCCGAACAACTCATCCGCGAAGGCGCCGCCATGATCGACGTAGGCGGTGAATCCACCCGCCCGGGCGCAGCCCCCGTCAGCCTGCAAGAAGAATTAGACCGAGTGGTACACATCGTTGAAATAATTGCGCAGCGCTTTGACGTTATTATTTCCGTCGACACCAGCAAGCCGGAAGTCATGCAGGCCAGTGCCGCCGCAGGTGCAGAGTTCATCAACGACGTGCGCGCCCTGCAATGGCCCGGCGCCCTGGAAGCGGCAAGCCGCTTGGGCCTGCCCATCTGCCTCATGCACAAACAGGGCGAACCCGGTGATATGCAAAACAATCCCCACTACACACATATCGAGCGTGAAGTGCGGGATTTCTTCTACGACAGCCTCACCCGCTGCCGCAGCCAAGGCCTATCACCGGAACAGTTAGTGTTCGACCCAGGTTTTGGTTTCGGTAAGAATGACGCGCACAATCTGACTTTACTCAACAACCTGCCAGAGCTGGCCCAAATAGGCTGCCCACTGCTGGTGGGGTTGTCGCGTAAATCCATGATTGGCCGTCTACTCGGGCGGGATGTGCATGAACGCTTGCCCGGCAGCTTAGGTTTTGGCTTGGTAGCCCTTCAGCGCGGCGCAAAAATTTTGCGCGTTCACGATGTGGCGGCCAGCCTAGATATTATTAAAGTGTATGAATTAACCAACTAATTAAATTGTGGAGATAACAGCGTGGCACGAAAATACTTTGGCACCGACGGCATTCGCGGACGCGTGGGCGAAGCCCCCATCACACCGGATTTTTTCCTCAAACTCGGCTGGGCCGTAGGGCGTGTCCTCGCCTCAGACCCAAGCGGCAGCCCTGGCCGCGTGCTCATCGGCAAAGACACCCGCATTTCAGGCTACATGTTTGAAGCCGCCCTCGAAGCGGGCCTCATCAGCGCCGGTGTCGATGTAGGTTTATTAGGCCCCATGCCCACCCCCGCCATCGCCTACCTCACCCGCACCTACAAAGCCGCCGCAGGCATCGTCATCAGCGCCTCCCACAACCCCTACACCGACAACGGCATCAAACTCTTCAGCACCGACGGCACCAAACTGCCGGACGAAGTCGAACAGGCCATCGAAGCCCAGCTTGAATTACCCATGCAAATCGCCGAACGCCTAGGCAAAGCCGAGCGCCTAGCCGACGTGCGAGGCCGCTACATCGAATTCTGCAAAGGCACCCTGCCCTGGGGCTTCAACCTAAAAGGCCTACATATCGTGCTCGATTGCGCCAACGGCGCCACCTACCGTGTAGCCCCGGCAGTGTTTGAAGAACTCGGCGCCCGCATCAAAACCATCGCCAAAGACCCAGACGGCGTCAACATCAACCTCAATTGCGGCTCCACCAAAATGAAGCTGCTGCAACAGCAAGTGCTAGAAACCGGCGCAGACCTCGGCATCGCTTTCGACGGCGACGGCGACCGAGTGATGTTTGTCGACAATACCGGAGACGTCATCGACGGCGACCAACTGCTATTTATCATCGCCGCCTACCAGCACAAACACGCAGGCGGCTGCCCTGGTGTGGTGGGCACGCTCATGAGCAACTTCGGCTTTGAAGTAGCGCTAAGCCAACTGGGCATCCCCTTCCTACGCGCCAACGTAGGCGACCGCTACGTCATCGAAGGCATGAAAGAAAAAGGCTGGCGCCTGGGCGGGGAAAACTCCGGCCACCTTGTATGCAGCGATGTCACCACCACCGGCGACGGCATCATCGCCGCGCTGCAAGTATTACGCGCGCTACAAGGCGACGGCAAACCCCTGCACCAAGCCAAATTGGGTATGCAAAAAATGCCACAGGTGATGATCAACGTCCCAATGGCCAGCAAACAAGATCCGCTCGCTAACGCCAGCGTACAAGCCGCCGTCACCGCCGCCGAAGAAAAACTAGGCCGCGACGGGCGCGTATTACTGCGTCCATCAGGCACCGAACCTGTGGTGCGCGTCATGGTTGAAGGCAAATACCCCGACCTAGTAGAACGCCTCTGTCAGGAACTGGCCAGCCAAGTAAAAGAAGCACTGGCTTAAACCTAAAAACCTCGGTTGAACCTAGAAACCTCAGTTGAGCGCCCAAAAGCTGTGCAAGCCATTGATGCAAATAGTGAAAGTTAAAAATGAAGGGCAACCTTATTGGTTGTTCGAATTTTTTAACTTTTGCTAGGCGCGTCAAGGGGTTGTGCGGACTTGGGTGATCCAACTGAGGTTTTTAGGTTGAAGCCCAAGGTGTTAGCGCTCAACTGAGCTTTCTAAGCTAAACTTGCACCTTCCACCTCTATAAAAAGACAGCTAGCGGATTTAATCCTTTAATAACCATAAGAAATTTCCAAATTGAACCGCCCCTAGCATTGCTAAGGTGGCCTATCTTAGCTAAGATTGCCGCCCGCTCGGCCAGGGTCGCCGGAAGCCGGGCGGAAGAGACAAGAGCGAACCGAACTCAGTGAATAAAAATCGACGCCAAATCGTCATCGGCAATTGGAAACTTAACGGTACCATCAGCTCGGTGACAGACCTCCTACAGGAACTCGTGTCCGGCTGGGTTGGCGTTCACAGAGCTGAAGTTGTCGTTTGTCCCGCACACGGGCACCTACTGCACGCCTACAACGAGCTAGCTCAGGCCAACATCGCACTGGGCGGCCAAGACGTAAGCGAGTATGAAGAAGGGCCATACACGGGCGACGTATCCGCACAGATGTTGCACGACCTAGGCTGTCAATACGCCATAGTCGGGCACTCCGAACGCAGGCGCTTCCACCGCGAAAGCAACGAACAGGTTGCACGCAAAGTGGAACGGGCACAAGCAGCGATGCTAGTCCCCATTGTCTGTGTAGGTGAATCCTTAGCGGAGCGGCAATCTGGCATTGCGCTGGATGTCATAGAGCGCCAACTAGCAGCCGTTATAGATCATGTCGGCGTAGAGCGGTTAGCGCGGGCAGTAGTAGCGTACGAACCCTTATGGGCCGTGGGCACAGGTGTCACAGCCGCACCAGAACAAGCACAAGAAGTACATGCACATATCAGAAGCATGTTAGGCAGTGTTGGAATGCTCACACGCATCGTCTACGGTGGCAGTGTAAAACCCAACAACGCCAAAGCACTATTTGCACAGCCGGATATAGACGGTGCATTAGTGGGCGGCGCTTCATTAATAGCGCAAGATTTTTTAGATGTATGCCAGGCCGCTGAATAAGCGCCCAAACAGTCAAAGCAGCCGCTGAGACCTTAAATAAGCACCAAAAAAGTTTACGAGAGAGTTTGATGGAAACATTTGTTCTAGTACTACACGTCGTAATAGCCCTAGTTATTGTTGGGTTGATTATGCTTCAGCAAGGCAAAGGCGCAGAAATGGGCGCCTCGTTTGGATCAGGCTCCTCGCAGACCATATTTGGCGCAGTAGGCAGCGGCAATCTATTCTCCCGCCTCACAGCCATCATGGTCGCAGTGTTTTTCATCACCAGCTCAAGCCTTGCGGTCATGTCTAAAAACAAATCAAAAATTGACGATCACTTTTTAGCCCCAGCCACAGAGGCCACCGCCCCTACTGAAGCCAAAAAAGAAGAAACTGCCCCAACGGCAGACCCAGCCAAAGCGGCCATCCCAGCCACCGAAGCAACCCCTAAACCCGCAAGCGGAGACGCAGGCGCATTAGAAACTAAATAAATTAAGCCCAAGTGGTGGAATTGGTAGACACGCTACCTTGAGGTGGTAGTGGCAATAGCTGTGCCGGTTCGAGTCCGGCCTTGGGCACCATTTTAATATCCAGCAACATCCAAAACAGTCCTCAAACCCGCATAAACACTGGATTTTAACCGCTTTTCGCTCCGGCAGCGTCCAGCCTAATCCATTGCCAGCCACGCAAGTTAGGTGCTACATTTGGTGCTACCTCCGGTTCAATTTGGATTTGTAGCACCATGCCGCTTACCGATGCCGCTATAAAACAGGCAAAACCTCAAGAAAACGACTTTTGGCTAACCGATGAACGCGGCCTGCGCTTGTTGGTTAAGGTCAACGGCTCCAAATACTGGCGGCTCAAGTATCGCCACGACGGCAAACAAAAAACCCTGGCCCTTGGGGTTTACCCTGAAGTAACCCTCAAGCAGGCCCGGGATAAAGTCAGCGAAGCCAAGCACCTTCTCACCGAAGGCCAAGACCCCAGCACAGTCCACTCTAAACAAGCCAAAAACCGCCAAGCGGAAGTTGCCGATGGTTCAAGCTTTGCGGCCTTTGCCAAAGACTGGTGGGAAAACCAAAAGGGCACCTGGACAGCCGACCACGCGGCCCGAGTCTGGCGGCGCCTAGAAATGGACGCCTTCCCCACCTTGGGCCATCGCGCCATTCACGCCATCAAAACCCCCGACATCATCGCCGTCGTTAAAAAGATTGAAAGCCGCGACGCCTTAGATGTGGCCCAAAGGGTGCTACAAGCGATGCGCAGTGTGTTTTCCTATGCGGTTAAAATCGGCCAGCTAGAAAGCAACCCCGCTTCAGATTTAGCCGGTGTACTCAAAACCCGCAAAACCAAACACCGCGACTCATTACCCCGCGAAGAGCTGCCCGCCTTCCTGCGTGATCTCAGCACCTACGAAGAGCGCGGGCGAACCCTCACCAAGCTTGCCATCGAGCTTTTACTACTTACCTTTGTGCGCTCGCAAGAGCTGCGCCTAGCCCGTTGGGCTGAGTTCGACCTAGAGGCCAAGCTTTGGCGCATACCGGCTGAGCGCATGAAAATGAAAACCGAACACCTGGTGCCCTTATCCCGGCAAGCACTTGGCATCTTGGAGCAATTGAAAGAAATCAGCGCGGGTTTCGAGCTGGTGTTCCCCTCTGAGCGCAATCGCGACGACGGCATGAGCGACAACACTATGCGCCGGGCCATATTTAAAATGGGCTACGACGGCAACACACCGGGCAAAAGCAAAGCGGTGCCCCACGGCTTTAGAAACACCGCCTGCTCCATTCTGAATGAATCAAACTTCAACCCCGACGCCATCGAGCGCCAGTTATCTCACGTTGAGCGCAACGGGGTAAGGGCGGCCTACACCCACCATGCCCGCTATATGGAAGAGAGGGCCGTGATGATGCAGTGGTGGGCGGATTATTTGGACACACTGCGCGCACAGGCTATGGGGGCAAATGTAGTGATGGTTAACTTTGGTAAATCGGCGAATTAAAAAACGCAACGGCTTTAAAAGCATGGGGGAAGCTGAAATGACAAAAAAATCAAAATCCAAAGAAAATGTTTTGGCGGCACCCGTAAAAGAATTATTAGAAAAACTACAAATCGAATATGCCAAAAGCTTTAGGCTTGAAGACTGGTTCGATATAGCAAATTATCCTAGGGAATTGACCTTGCTTGAATGGTCAGAGGAAATATTGTTGCGAGTTCTACATTTTAAAGACCCAAATACTGTGATTGGAAATTATTTTACTCAAAACGACAATGTTCGTGAGGAGCACAAATACCGCATTACTTGCGAGCAAGAAATATGGGGCGAACAAGAAAACAGCAAACAACCTATAGAAATACTCACCGGAAAGCATGTAAAAAATACTATTGCCATGATTGATGGGTGGCCAAATTATACATGGGAGAATTATTTCGACAAAATTATGTGTATGGCACCCAACCTTTCATTTACCGACAAAGAACTCATAAAGGCATTTAAGCTGTATTTGAAGGATAGGCGAAAAAAATTCACACAATTCGAGCCACTTTTTAAAAATATAAAATATGACATTCAGAAGTGGCAAGATTTTAATTTGCTAGCACTTTTTGATCTTCTGAGCTGGAAGGATAGTTTCAAAGATGAATTGAAATATGGCCAAATAGGAAAAATAATTTGGCCAGACAATAACGATGCTGAAGACGGCGGCATTGAGCTTGCACAAAAAGTGAGGAAAGGAGGGCGGGATTTGATAAAGGAAGTGTTTAGTCGCGAAGTTGCCAAAGCGCTCTATCTGGCACACATCAAGGAGGTAAAAAAATAGGCTGATTTTCTTACCGGTAGGATTTTTGGCGTTTTTTCTTACCGCGACCACACCTAAAAATATTATTAGGCTTGCCTTGTATTTAATCACACGGGACAAGACCAAATGACTCACCTTCCACAAACAACAGGTTTCCTTCGCCTCCCCCAAATCATTGGCGACCCCAAAGCAACCCCTCCAATCCCTGCCCTAATACCGGTATCTAAATCGACTTGGTGGGCTGGCGTGAAATCAGGCACCTACCCTCAGCCGGTTAAGATAGGCCAGCGCTGCACGGCCTGGAAAGCCGTAGAAATTTTCGCCTATATCAACAGCCTGGGGGTGCAGCCATGAGTAAGAAAAATGGCACTACACCAAAGCGTGCAATCACTAAAAAAACTGCCAAACAAAAACCAGCAACCCTGAAAAAATCACCCTTACATAACAACAGCGCACAAGCCCAGCAAAAGCGTATAGCGGCGCACCTGCGCAAATATGGCCGAATTAATACGGTTTATGCGCGGGATGAATTGGGGATCATGTCGCCCGCGCCTCGCATAAAAGAGCTGCGAAATCAGGGTTATAAAATAAAAACGCTGAGAATTAGCGTGGCCGACAGCTTGGGTGTTACTCATCATGGTGTAGCTGACTACGTGTTAATAAGCGAACCCCAAAGGAGCGCAAAAAATGCCTAAATATTTGGTGGAAAAAATAGAAACCATTAGCCGCTTTATTGCAGTGACAGCAAGGGACGAGCAGAGCGCGCTCTATTTGGCCCAAACACAACGCGGCACACTTATTCAAAGCACACCCCATGAACCCAGTTACAGGCAGCCTAGGCCGCTTGATGAGGAAATGGATGTGCAAGATGATTAGGTTATTTGGGACAGAGAGGGAGGCGCGCAACACTTGCGCGCTTACCGGCCACATTAAAAAAATACACACCCGAGAAAACCTAAAAATAACCCATCGGGTCTTTGTGGGGTTTCCTGTAAAAATACACAGGCGCACCACTCCACGGGATGTGGAGTTTTTAGCGTTTAAATTCAATGAGTTGCAATGGCTGGACGGTATTGGACAACATTTGCAGGTTTTTTACCCCCGAAAAATCGGCGCTATCCCGCGCCAGTGCTGGGCCGCAGCCGAATTGGCCGCTAGGTATTTAATAATATCTATCTACTCTATTCCCTATCCTTTATGAGTTATATCAGTTATTCAGGTGCCCTTACTGTTAACGGCAATACTTGGTTAGTTAATGCACGTAAAAGCGGTATTTTCACTCACATGGCCAAAAGTATGATTTCTCAAATTGACGCCATGCTAGCCCACCATAACAAAATCCATATTTTGCGCTTTGACTTGCACCAACCCGATTACACGGATGACAACCAGCGCATAACGGATTTTAACCGACGCTTGCATGGCATGTTAAAAAGTCGCTACAAGCTCACACGGATTGGATTTATCTGGGTGCGAGAACTGGAGCGGGCAAAATCTCAGCATTACCACTACGCCCTAGTGCTGGATGGCAATAAGGTACAATACCCCCAAAATATTCTGGATTTGGCAACCAAGGTTTGGAGTTTTATTGATGGTTTTTTATGGACGCCTACTAATTGCTTCTACCAGCTCAGGGACGACCGCAAGAAGCACCATACGGGTAAGTTACTTGGCCAAGGGGCGAGGCAAGGGTTATAAGCCGAAACAAACGAAAAACTATGCCACAAGCCGAATTAAGCCACCCGCTACAACCTCGATGCAACAACGCCGCAATTTTCTAAAGTAGAAGGTTTTAGACAATGGCCAAAGGTTTTAAAACAGGCGGGCGAGAAGTGGGGACACCAAACAAAACCACCGCAAGAGTAAAAAACGCACTTTTAGAAGCATTTGAAGGAGCTGGCAGTGTCGCCGCACTCACCGACTGGGCAAAAGAAAACCCCTCACAGTTTTACCCCCTATGGGCCAAATTACTGCCCTCAGACCTTAACGCCGAGGCCGCCGAACTAGCCGAAGAAAAAGAGGCGCTAGCAGCGAGTAAGCGATCTGCGCGCGAGTTAACTGTAGAAGAATTAGACGCGTTGATCTGGACATTCATTGACGAGAAGGCATTGGGTGAGCAGGTGGAGCAGTACCGCAAAATATCGCCTAACCCTAGTTGAAGCCATAGACAGGCGTTTTCGAGTCCTGCTTTTTGCACTCGGTTCCAGTCCGCTTTTTTGTTTGCTTCAAGTCCGCCCCTTACTATTGGCTTTGGCCATACCTTCACCAATCCAAGGGTTTATATGGCCTTGTTGTTTAGTACACTATGGCAAATGGCGGTTGAATTGATAGGGTAGCAAAAAAATGTGGTGCTACATTTGGTGCTACATTAAAAAATTAAATACAAATAAACTATTTAATATCAATATGTTATGCAATTGGTTCGAGTCCGGCCTTGGCACCATTTTTAAATCCGAGCATGTTTAAGCGCATCCGGTAATCACTCAGAAGCCCAGAAAATGTTGGGTTTTTTTATGCCTTTTTGTCCCGTTACGCCCTATCAGTTACCATGTCATCCACCCTCAAAAGGGGGCATAACTGGGGGCACATCTGAAAAATGCTGGGGGCATAAATTATGGCGGCTAGTAACAAGCTATCTGACGTGGCAGTAAAGCAGGCAAAACCCAAGGAAAAGCCTTACACGCTGCCGGACGGCGAGGGCATGTATTTGGAAGTGATGCCTAATGGCTCCAAGTATTGGCGGGTGAAGTACCGCTTTGGCTCCAAAGAAAAACGCCTAGCTTTGGGGGTGTACCCGCCGTGACCCTAGCCGCCGCTCGCACAAGTTACGCGAAGGCAAAGCCCTCCTGGATTCAGGCGTAGACCCAGGTGAGACAAAAAAACAAACCAAGATCGCCAAGCAAATAGCCGCTGCCAATGACTTTGCCGGAGAGCAAAGAGATGATGCAGTCTTGAGCGTATTATCTGGACAAACTGAGGGAACACCCATGAGCAGCAATACTCCCGCAATTCCCCAAGGTTACAGTGAATGGTTAACCCAGTTAAAAGCGGATATAGCCCAATCGCGCAACCGCGCCGCGCTGGCGGTGAATGCCGAACTTATCCAACTGTATGGGCGCATTGGCCGCGATATTTAGAGCGGCAGCAGGCGCAAGGCTGGGGTGCAAAAGTTATAGATCTACTGGCCAATGATTTGAAAACAGCCTTCCCTGATATGCGCGGCTTTTCGAGTCGCAACCTCAAATACATGGCTTTTTTCGCGCAGCTTTGCCCTAACCTTCAATTTGGGCAGCAGCCTGCTGCCCAATTACCCTGGTTCCACATAGTCACGCGGTTAACAAAAGTTAACAATGAGGCGGCGCGGGAGTGGTACGCACAACAAGCGGTACAATCCGGCTGGTCACGCAGCACCCTAGAAATCAATATCAAAAACCAATTGCAACAACGCCAGGGCGCCGCCGTTACCAATTTTGCCGCCCGTATGCCTGCAACCGATTCCGCCTTGGCCGTTGAAACATTAAAAGACCCATACCTATTCGATTTTTTAGGCCTAGGCAATGATGCCCATGAGCGGGAAATAGAAAACGGCCTAATTCAGCACATCACCCGTTTTTTGTTAGAGCTTGGGGCAGGGTTTGCCTTTGTAGGGCGGCAATTCCGCTTAGAGGTGGCAGGGGATGAATTTTTTATTGATTTGTTTTTTTACCACACTCGACTGAAGGCTTATGTAGTGGTAAAGCTAAAGGCCACCGACTTTAAACCCGAACACGCAGGCCAACTTAATTTTTACCTTGCCGCAGTAGATGCGCAAATAAAAGCCGAAGAGGATAAACCCACCATCGGCTTACTGTTATGCAAACAACAAAACCGCTTGGTTGCTGAATATGCACTATCAGGAATTGATAAACCTATCGGCATTGCCCAGTACCAATTGCTGCGTGAATTACCAGAAATATTAGTGAAAAGCTTGCCCAGTATTGAAGAGATTGAAGCCGAGTTTGCAGCGGGTTTATCGGGTGACGAGTAAAAAACAATTATGTTTGCACACTAAATTCTTACAAATAAAAAATTGAGTTAAAACCCTATACCCATTTTACAGTGGCTTAATAAAGATCAAGCCGTTACAGCCGCAAAACAGTGTGCCTATCGTTTGTTGGAAGAAGTGTCGGAGCTTTCGTATGGCAATTCGAGTAATGAAAATTTGCTTATACAAGGCGATAATCTTGAGGCGCTAAAAGCGCTGATACCTTTTTATGCTGGCAAGGTGAAATGTATTTTATCGACCCGCCGTACAATACAAAATCAGCATTTGAGCATTACGATGACAATTTAGAGCATAGCAAGTGGCTCTCTTTGATATACCCACGCCTGGAGCTATTACACGAGCCGTTGTCAGTAGATGGAAGTATTTGGGTGTCAATTGATGACGATGAGGCGCACTATTTAAAAATAATTTTTGATGAGATTTTTGGGAGAAATAATTTTTATGCGAACATCGTTTGGCAGAAAAGAACTTCACCTGACGCCCTTGCAACTTTGGGAGCTGCTCATGACCATATATTGGTATTTACTAAAAACATCTTAAAGTTCAAGCAGGTTTTGAACAAGCTGCCGCTCGATCATACCCAAATATCTGCCTATAAAAACCCCGATAATAATCCGAAAGGGGCTTGGGTATCTACGGATTTTACAGGTCAAACAGATCATGCAACGCCAAGCCAGTTTTATACAATCGTTGCTCCTAACGGAAATAAATATCCCCCGCCAAAAGGACGATGTTGGGCATTAGCTGAGGCAACATTCTATTCATTGGTTGATCAAGGTAAAGTTTGGTTCGGTAAAGATGGGAATGCAAAACCACGATTAAAAAGATACGAGCGATATTGAAAAATTTGACCCATTGAAGCGGCTCATTGTATGCCTCTTTTTTTTGGGCAGAACTTATCTTAATTGGAGACTGACTTGGTGGATCCACTATTGTTTTTAGGATTATGTCCACCATAAGCTAAATTTGGCTGCTACTATGCCGCCTGAAATTTGCGCCCAAGTAGAAATCGAGAATCTTCCCAATGACACAGTCTCCCGTTGGTGAGCCACAATCCCCTATCGCCAAACCCCAATGTCCCGTTGGCGAACCTCAATGCCCCGTCATTGATCGTCTAACCGCTTTAGAAAGCCAAGTCCAAGAACTCACGGCACAAACGCGCACAGACAACCTAACGCAGCTTTTTAATCAGCGCCACTTAATGACCTGCCTGCACCAGGAAATAGAACGCACCCAACGCACTCAACTACCTACCAGCCTTATTTTGCTGGATATAGACCACTTTAAACACATCAACGACACCTACGGACACGCAGTGGGCGACCAGGCATTAATACACCTTTCCACCCTGTTAAAAAATGCCGTGCGTAAACTGGATATTCCATGCCGCCAGGGCGGTGAAGAATTTGCGATTATTTTGCCTTCCACCCCCTTATTGGTGGCAAAACAAATTGCCGAGCGCGTGCGCAGCGCACTGAATGAAAACCCGCTGGTAATGGCCACAGGCAAACTCCAAGTACTTGCAAGTTTTGGCGTATCGTCTTTTTTACCCAATAACACAAAATCCCTCGCCCAATGGATGGAAGAAACCGATTCACTCCTCTACGAAGCCAAACACTCAGGCCGCAATTGTATTAAAAGCGCCATACTACCGCCCAACCAGCCCAACGCGGTCGGCCTGGAAGAAAAAGCCCTATTGGCAGAAGCCTGCGCCACGCAAACATCAAATCGGGTAGAATAACCGCCCATTTAAGCCTGTACCTTTTATGTCCTTAAAATCCTGCAAAGTAATTGTTGGCATGTCCGGCGGTGTTGATTCGTCTGTTTCAGCGTATTTGCTCAAACAGCAGGGCTACAGCGTGGAAGGGCTATTTATGAAAAACTGGGATGAAGATGACGGCACCGAATATTGCACCGCCAAAGCCGACCTTGCCGACGCCCAAACAGTGTGCGACACACTAGGCATTAAATTACACACCGCTAATTTTGCCGCTGATTACTGGGATAACGTTTTCGAACATTTTTTAGAAGAATACCGCGCAGGCCGCACACCCAACCCCGACATTCTTTGCAACCGCGAAATTAAATTTAAAGTATTTTTAGATTACGCACGCATTTTAGGTGCCGATAAAATTGCTACAGGCCACTACGCACGCACGGCATTTCAACAAGGTGAAACCCATTTACTTAAAGGGTTGGATAACAATAAAGACCAAAGTTATTTTTTACACGCAGTGGGTGAAGCTGAATTTGCACAGACATTATTTCCCATAGGGGATATAGCCAAACCACTGGTGCGTAAAATAGCTGAAGAACAAAACCTCATCACACACAACAAAAAAGACAGCACCGGGATTTGTTTTATTGGCGAACGCCGATTTAAAGACTTTTTACAGCAATATTTACCGGCCCAACCCGGTTTAATACAGGATGAAAATGGCAACACGCTGGGCGAACATGCAGGCTTGATGTACCACACCATCGGCCAGCGGCAGGGCCTTAAAATTGGCGGTGTATCGGGTGCGGGGGAATCCCCCTGGTATGTGGCAGAAAAAATCCTTGAGCACAATATTTTACGTGTAGTGCAAGGGCAGGATCACCCTTTATTATTTTCCGATGGGCTTATGGCTTCGCAAGCACACTGGATTAATGCATCAACATCAATGACAGAAAACACCGCTTTCGAATGCACAGCAAAAACACGCTACCGCCAAGCGGACCAACACTGCACAATCACTACAAACAAAAATAACCATTTAAAAATAATATTTAATCAACCACAACGCGCAATTACACCGGGCCAATCTGTTGTGTTTTACCAGGGGACGCGCTGTCTAGGTGGCGCTATTATCGACCAAGCATTTAACTGTGGTTAAAAGAGGTATTCGGTGGCATTAAGTCGATGGCAAGAAATGGCTTTGAGCCTTGCAGGCGTCATTAACGCCATTATTATGGTGGATAAAATTGCCAAAAATGGCTCTATTGCCAACGCAGAAATAGAGCCTTGCATACAAACATTATTTAAACGACAACCCAAAGACACATTGGATGTATACGGTCAATTAAGGCCACTTTTAAACAGCATGGAAGTATTACATAGCTTATTAAGCCAGCAGCGCAACCCAGCGCACGCGAATATACTGCGCTATTGCATGGGCGTATTACATTTACAAAAAAAATTAAGTGGCAATGCTAAAATGCTCAGCGATATTGGCGTAAAACTCGATAAAGCAGAACAACAAGTCGCATTATTTGGTTTAACTTCAGACAACCTAATGGCTAATTTAGCGGAAACCTACGCAAGCAGCATCAGCACGTTTAGTTTTCGTATCCAAGTAGTAGGTGAAGCCAGCCATTTACAACAACCGCGCTTAGCCAATCAAATACGCAGCCTTTTATTAGCGGCCATTCGTTCAGCCATGTTATGGCATCAAGTGGGCGGCAAACGCTGGCATTTTATTTTGTACCGCAAAAAACTCACTCTGGCGCTGGAAGAATTAATCAAAGCGGCCAAGAATGAAATAGTTAACCATTAATACACAGTGAATTTTATGTCCAAAACCCCACTTCCCCTGTCTTCATTAACCGCTGTATCCCCACTTGATGGCCGCTACAGTAACCGCACCGCCGCCTTGCGGAATATTTTTAGCGAGTTTGGTTTAATTCGCGCCCGTGTAGAGGTGGAAATTCGCTGGCTTTGCCAATTGGCCGCAAACCCAGCCATTACCGAAGTGCCGCAATTTTCAAACACCACACAACAATTTTTAAATCAACTCGTGGAAGAATTCAGTTTATCGGATGCGGAAGCCATTAAAAAAATTGAAGCCACCACCAACCACGACGTAAAAGCCGTGGAATATTTTATTAAAGAAGCCTTCAAAGGTAATAAAGAGTTAGAGCTTATCAATGAGTTTGTACATTTCGCCTGCACAAGCGAAGACATTAATAATTTAAGCCACGCATTAATGTTAAAAGCAGGCCGCGACACTGTATTAATCCCTGCCATGCAACAAATATGTGACGCTATTGCTGCTATGGCACACCAATATGCAGGCGTACCGATGTTATCGCGCACACACGGCCAAACCGCCTCCCCA
>JBEGTZ010000234.1:0-8069 GCA_041179125.1 Pseudomonadota bacterium
CGTCAGTCCAGCGAAGCTTATCTAGCTGTTCAAAATACCTAATGAAATCAAGAACTGGCTTCCCGCCTTCGCGGGAATGACGGGGCAAAAATAAACAAAATCTAATTCGTGCAAAGGTCTCTACACGTCTGTCGTGCACAAGATTCACCATAACCATGCGCAAGCGCAATAGCTCTGAATGAAAACCGCCAAACACAATCAACCACATAGATAGGTTCAATTTTTCACACAATGTGCGCGGCTCTACTTACCCACTGCCAACGACCGTGGGTCTCGAAACTGTTCGAAAAGCGTATGGCTTGCACGCATGGGCAAGGTTGGTGAAGTTAAATCTGGATAAGCCCCTGCAAACAAAATCAGCAGGGTTTTTAGGTTTTATCAAAGATTTCAAACATAAATTTCTAAATGTAAAAATTTGTGATGAAGAAGGCGGAAATAGCGCTGTGCGCTGTGAATCGGGTCACGCCGTTACGGCGCTAAGGGGCGTTTAATGGCTTCACAACAATAACCATAAAAAACCTGAAGGTGTCCCGTGATTTCATTGCAATCCACGGTTTCATTGCCGTCCCCCGCTGTATCGAGCAGGGCCAACACACAATTAGGCAACCGCGCAGAAGAAGTATTTTGGTTGCGCGTATTAACGCCAGATAATCAATGGCGGATGCAGTACCCCAAAATTTGGCAGCTGTTAAATGAGTTCGATATTTGTGTCGTAGAGCGCCTGCGGCAAGCTAGCCTTATCGGCACTAAAGATTATGTACTCGTGACGCGAACCAGTTGCTCCAATGGGTTTCGTGTTATTACCGGGCATTGTTACCTTTCACCCCCGTTTTCCCAGATGGACGAAATGGAGCTTTATTTGGGGGAACATTTGGTGGATTTGCTGCATATTCATTTCTTCGGAGACCCCGAAGTTGAGCAGACTATTGCCATAGGCTGACTTCAACCTAGAAACCTCAGTTGAGCGCTACTGCGAACGTCTAACACTTGAATATAAAGCGATTTCCGCCAAAATTTGACTCACCTTAGTGGACTACTGCTTTCGCCAAATTTTGGCGAAAATCGCTTTAAATTCGGCATCTTAGACGCTCTCGCTACGCGTTCAAATGAGGTTTCCAGGTTCAAAAAACCTCAGAAAAACATGGCGTTTTGACGTGTTTTACTGAGGTTTTTATTATTCCTCGTCTTCTTCAAATTCTGCCAATAAATCCAAAGGTTCTATTTCGTCGCCTTCCATTTCTGTATTCCAGTTTGGCCCCACCAGGGTGAGATCTTCGTGCATTCCTACCAGCCAGTCGTCGAGCAGTTCTTCAAGGCTAATGGGGGTGACTTTAAATTCGGCCCATTCGTCGGCACAGTGTACCTGGGCGTACTCCGGTTGAGACCAGAGCGGCATAACGCTGAGTTCATCGTTGAGGTTGGATTGACACAGCGCCCAGCCATCCGGGCCTTCCAGCCCCCAGACGCAACCTGTCGCCTCTGCTTCAGCCAAAAAACGCTCAAAATTTTCGTCTAAATCGCTGCCTAAGGGTTCAACTACCGTCATAACCGTGCTCTCGTGTTAACCAAAATTTTTATCTGCCACAAAGGGGTTGGTGCGCCGTTCGTGCCCCAGGGTAGACATAGGGCCGTGGCCGGGGATGAAGCGCACGGCGTCGCCTAGCGGCCACAATTTTGTGGTGATACCGTTTACCAGTGTGTCGTGGTTGCCGCGTGGAAAGTCCGTGCGGCCAATGGAGCCTGCAAACAGTACATCACCCACCCAGGCCAACTGGCTTGCGCGATGAAAAAACACCACATGCCCCGGTGTGTGCCCTGGGATGTGGATGACTTCAAGTTCGCAGGTGCCTACACTCACCCTATCACCCTCATGCAGCCAGCGGCTGGGTGCGAAGTGTTCAACCGGTGAAAACCCCATCCAGCGTGCCTGCCCGTCTAAGTCATCAAGCCAAAATTGATCGTCTGGGTGTGGGCCAATAATCGGTACTTGCAGCGTTTGACTGAGGTAAGCGGTTGCGCCCACATGATCTAAATGGCCGTGTGTGAGCAGAATTGTGCGCAGGTTAACACCTTCTTGTTTGATTTGGGCCAACAAAAGATCAGGTTCACCACCGGGATCAATCAAGGCTGCGTCCTGTGTCGCAGAGTCCCAAATTAAAGAGCAATTTTGTTGATAAGGCGTGACAGGGATAATTCGAAACTGCATAAAAAAGCCGCCCCAGGAACTTATTGTGAATTTTGCCTGCATTCTAACTAGCGCCGACTAGAATAGATATTACAGCTCCCAACCCAGGCCGAAAATGGCATGACCGGTACGATCAATCTCACTGAAGAGCAGCGCGACTGCCTGCAAGAGGTCACGAATGTGGCTATGGGGCAGGCGGGCGACAATTTGGCTAGGTTGTTAGATACGTTTGTTATTTTATCCATCCCCCACATTGCAGTGATGACACCCTCGGATATCGCTATGGCGCTGCAATCTATTGATGGCAGCGATTCTGTTTCCGGTGTTTGCCAGGGATTTATCGGCGGCGGTATTGCCGGGGAGGCCATTTTATTATTCAACGATACGAGTTTTTCAGACCTCGCAAAGCTTATGAATTACGAAGATGTTCTTGATGAACAGGCGGAGCGGGAACTATTAATGGACACCACGAATGTGCTTTTTGGTGCGTGTTTAAAAGGGATTTCTGAGCAGATCGACATGTCGTTTAGTTTCGGTCCGCCTATGGTGTTAGGCCAACATCAACGCTTAGATAGTTTATTTGACCCGGCTACTGCGATGTGGCGGCACGCTTTGGTGACGGAAATTAATTATAAATTGGAAGGGTACAACGTCAATTGTGATTTATTGTTAATCATGACGGAAGACTCCATCGCACGCTTGTTGCTCAAATTAGACTATTTAATCGGTTAGTTATGGCGAGTGCAGATGTTTTTTTAAATGAATTTCACTGGGTCATGGATGTTTTACAAAACATCGATGTAGGCCTTGTTGTATTGGATGAAGATTTTAATGTGCAGCTGTGGAATAGTTTTATGCAAAACCACAGCGCACGCTCCCCCAGCGATGTACTGGGTTTTAAAATATTTGATCTTTTCCCTGAATTGCCTGAAGCCTGGTTTCGCCGCAAGGTGCAATCGGTGGCTTTATTGCGCAATTCCGCCTTTACCACCTGGGAGCAGCGCCCTTATTTATTCCGCTTTAAAAATTATCGTCCGGTTACTGGCCGGGCGGAATTTATGTATCAAAACAGCACCATTATTCCGCTTGCTGATGTAAAAGGTAAGGTGGGTCACACCTGTATCATTCTTTACGATGTCACCGAAATCGCCACCAACCGTTTGCAATTACAGCGCGCCAACAAACAGCTGCATATTATTAGCCGCACCGATGGCCTCACCGGGCTGCTCAACCGCAAAACCTGGGAAGAAACGCTGCACCATGAATTTAAACGCTTTACCCGTTATGGCCATACATGCAGTTTGTTGATGTTTGATATCGACCATTTTAAACGGGTGAATGATACCTACGGACACCCGGCGGGGGATGAAGTGATTCGCCAAACGGCGGCGGTTGTTCGGCGCTGTATTCGAGATATTGATGTGGCGGGGCGTTATGGTGGCGAGGAGTTTGCTGTGTTGTTGAGCGACACCGATGCACAGGGCGCCTTAGTGGTGGCGGAGCGGTTGCGCACGCAAATCGAAGCCAACACGGTTTACTACGAAGACCAGGTTATTCACTTCACCATCAGCTTGGGCGTGGCCGAAGTTAACAGCCGCATGTCCGAGCCAACTTTGTGGATTGATAGTGCGGACCGTGGTTTGTACCGAGCCAAGCGGGCGGGGCGTAATCAGGCCTATGTCTATGAGCCTGAATAAGGTTTTATTCGTGTAGGTTTAGGTCTTCGGTATTCATCCCGCGCCAAGCTGATAATATGCCGCCCGTTTTTGTCCTCTCACACTGTTTTTGCGTTAGCTTCAATTAAACCTAGAAGCCTCAGGTGGATCATCCAAGTCTGCGCAAGCCCTAGCTTAAGACAGTGCCCTCGTTTTAGGATCAGATTTTTCTATGCACGTTTTTCATCACATCAAAAGTTTACGCCAGGCCTTGCAGCAAGCGCGCAGCGAAGGCAAGCGCATCGGCTTTGTCCCCACTATGGGCAACCTGCACCAGGCCCATCTTGAACTGGTCAAAATAGCGCAAGCACAAAGCGATTTTGTCGTGGCCAGTATTTTTGTTAACCGTTTGCAATTTGGTCTCAATGAAGACTGGGACCGCTACCCGCGCACCTTGGATGCCGACTGCGAAAAATTGCGCTCTGTACACTGTGATGTACTGTTCTGCCCTGATGAAACCGAAATGTACCCCAATGGCATGGACGAGCAGGCGCGGGTGATTCTTCCCTGTATGTCAGATGTATTGTGCGGTGCCAGCCGGCCTGGGCACTTTACCGGCGTCACCACGGTGGTCACCAAGCTCTTTAACATCGTCGGGCCTGATATCGCGGTGTTTGGGCTGAAAGACTACCAACAATTAGCCATTATTCGCCGTATGACTGAAGACCTGTGCATTCCGGTACGGTTAGTGCCTGGCCCCATTGTGCGCGAGGCCGATGGGCTTGCGATGAGTTCGCGCAACAGTTTTATCACCGCCGCCGAACGCCCCCAAGTCACCGTGTTGTATCAAAGCTTGAGCGATATGGCAGCGGCGATTAAACGGGGTGAGCGTGATTTTCAACAACTGGAACTTGCTGCCCGCGATCGAATAGAGGCGGCCGGGTTCAAAGTGGATTACATCAGTGTGCGTGACAGTAAATACCTACAACCTGCGGCCTGTGATGACACTTCGCTTACTTTGCTGGGCGCGATGTACACACAAAGTGCTCGCTTAATCGACAATATCGCTTTGGATTTTTAGGTAAAAAGAATTGAACCAGGTACAAGAGGTAGCCATGCCTGCATCCGTTGTAACCGTTGCCGCCGTGCAAATGGTGAGTGAACATCAGCTGTCCGCCAACCTCAACAAAGCCGAAGAACTGCTCGCGCAGGCGCGATCCCAAGGTGCCCAGTGCGCCGTGTTGCCGGAAAATTTTGCCCTATTTGGTCAAAAGGGTGCATCCATACAGGGCAAAATGGAAAGCCAGGGGCAAGGCGAAATCTTGCCTTTTTTATCTGAACAAGCCCGTAAGCATCAGATATGGCTGGTGGGCGGCACGCTTCCTTTGGGCTGCAACCAAAAAGGGCTGTGGGCCGCAGAGCATAAATCCTTCGCCAGTTGTTGCGTGTTTTCACCAGAAGGTGAATTGATTAGCCGCTACGACAAAATTCATTTGTTCGATGCCGGCGTACAAGACGCCGTAGGCAGCTACCGCGAATCAGCACAATTTGACTCGGGCGCCGAACCTGGCATGTTTGATGGGCCGGGAGGCAGGTGGGGTTTGGGCGTGTGTTACGACCTGCGCTTCCCTGAATATTTCCGCCTACTCAGCCAAGCGGGCTGCCACTTGCTCGCCCTACCCTCCGCATTCGTGTACACCACAGGTCAGGTTCACTGGGAAATCCTACTGCGCGCCCGCGCCATCGAAAACCAATGTTTTGTCATCGCCGCCAACCAAGGCGGCCACCACGGTTGCAACCGCCGCACCTGGGGCCACAGCATGATCATCAATCCCTGGGGTGATGTGTTGGCAGTATTGAAGGAAGGCGAGGGTGTGGTTGTAGCTGATTTAGACCTGTCCGAGCTGACTGCCCTGCGTGTGCGTATGCCGGTGTTGAGTCATCGGAGGTTTTAGCCTCAACCGAGGCTTCCAGGTTAAAACACATTTTTAATTTCCGAGAAACGCTTTTCATGCGCAGTGTTTTATTGCTTTTTAATATTCAAAAATCCGGCAACTTCGGCAAATTAATCCGCACGGCGAATGCGTTGGGTGTGGCAGAAGTATGTATTGCGGGGCGGCGTGATTTTGCTACCCACGGCAATCACCAGACTAAATTGGCTACCGAATTTCGCCATTTTTATAAACCTATGGACGCGCTGGAGTTTTATCGGGCGCAGGGGTTTGATCTAGTGGCCGTGGAAATTGGTGTGGACGCCATCAACATTAATAAACACGAATTCACACGCAATACGTTATTTTTAATGGGCAACGAAACCACCGGGGTGAATGCGGATTTATTGCAGGCGTGTGATTATTCGGTGTTTATTCCACAGTTTGGCGCGGGGGCGTCGCTGAATGTAAATGTGGCGGCTGGGGTGGCGCTAAATGCATTTAATGCACGGCGGGCAGAATTCAATTTAATTGAAGGCGCTAAATTTTTAGGGCGTGAAAACCCCAGCGAGTGACCCAAATTTAAAATACTCAAATTAAAACTTACAATCTTGCCATTTTTGTTAAACGTACTTTTTAGCAAGAATTTTTATTTAAGGGCACCTCCGGAAATTCAATTTTCGTGATGATCTCGAGGCATTTTCGCGCGGAAGGAGGGAGTTTATGCGGTATAAATGACCGACTGAGCACGAAAATAACGAAGGGAGCGCACGAAAATTGGATTTCCGGAGGCGCCCTTAACAATTTTTTCGCACCCCAAAAAACTGCCCTATTCCTCTCACCCCAATGCAGTCATTACTCTTTATGCCAGCACTATTCTTTTTCTTTAGGGTGCCTCCGTAAATTCAATTTTCGTGATGATCGCAAGGCATTTTCGCACGGACGACTGCATAGATGCGGGAGTTAGTACGACGCAAGGAGCCAAAGTCGAGGGAGGGAGTTTATGCAGTATAAATAACCGACTGAGTACGAAAATAACGAAGCGAGCACGCGAAAAGTGGATTTCCGCAAGGTGCCCTTAAGTGAAATGCCCCGGCTTTAGTTTGAGGCTACGCATTATAAATGGCCAACTGAGCACGAAAATCACCTGGCGTGAACACGGCGATGAATTTACAGCGGCGCTCATAATAATTCGCGCCAAATTATAGAGTAACACACTAACTAGAATTTCCTTTTTATCGTGCCAGGCGACTTTCCCCCTACGTCAGACTACTTGTCGGCGCAAAATTTTACCCAAGAAAATCCCAAACACATTTATTGTGATGCCGATCGCGAAAAATTTCTCTTTCAGGTGTCAGCGTAATGCCTGTCATGCGCGAACAGCACCAGCGCGGTTAACATTGCCCAGGCTTAATCCAAGCCACCCCCCCCTTCGAATATGCCCAGTAGTAGCAAAAAAATAAAAATAAATGGAGGGGGTAACGTTTAAGCGTGTCTTTATCCCTGGCGCCAATTTATATTCACAAAAGTCAGCAGAGGTATTGCCATAAAGCGAACAAGGAATGCCAGGAACTACACACCCCACCTACAACGGGAGCACATCCATTGAGAAGCGAAACCAGTACAGAGGAAACAAAAATGATTAAAAAAATCCTACTCACAAGCCTCATAAGCCTCGCCGCTACACAGGCGCTAGCAGGCGACAACCGTAAAAATTTCGACACCAACGCTAACGGCCTCATCGAAATTTACGACCTAAAAGACTTAAACGCATTGAGAAGCCTTACCACCGACGAGGAAATTGGGCTTTATGGCCACAAAGAACTGTGCGTACCAGCGGGCGGCTGTGTGGGCTATGAGTTAATGAACGATTTGGATTTTGACACCAATGGCGATGGCAAATTGGATGCAAAAGATACCTACTGGAACAAGGGCCTGGGCTGGCTACCCATTAATACCGAGAATTTTGCCTTGGAATTTAATGGCAATGGCCATGTAATTAAAAACCTTATGATCAACCGGCCCAATCTAAAAAACGTGGGTTTATTCGGAATTGCACAGGGCGTAGTTTTTAATTCTTTAGGCATTACCGGGCCTTTTGTGAATATACGAGGCGGTAAAAATGTAGGTATTTTAGCGGGCAACCTTAACTATGGTACGGTTTATTCAGTGTTTACAACCGGATATGTCGAGGGTGAATTTGTTGGCGGGTTATTCGGGCAAACCTATTCGACGAGCATTCAGCATGTATTTTCCACCGCCTCCGTCATTGGGAATGTACCCGGACCCGGCGGTATA
>JBEGTZ010000235.1:0-27516 GCA_041179125.1 Pseudomonadota bacterium
TGGTAGGACAATAAATAGCTGAAGCAAACTCCAATAAAAAACAACCCGCCAATGCCCGCGATACACGACAAAAAAATCCATATATTTTTATTCATACTGCATCTCGGATTACCACTTAACGCCACATTTTGCCGAGCGCGTAGCGCTTCGGCAACAATGACTAGTTAGGTTTAAGCTCAGCACAAGATGCCGCCACAACAGCAAAATTGGCTTCTATATATATTGAGCCAGCATCTACTCGCCGACCCGATTTATTGAGCATTTATTTCTTGTGCAATGAAACGGATTTCCTGTCTTCTGATTCATTGTTTCGCCATTCTAGTTGGGACCATTATCACTCATCAATATTTCTAGCCAGCTCATCACTAAGAATAAGATATTCGCTAGAATAAAATTTATCAGCAGCGTTGATTAAACCACTCATAACCCACCAATTGATGCCCGCCCCCACAGCACCTCCTACGATCGGAATCCATTTAAAACTTACTTTTCCCACTAATTTGGACGCGAGCTTGGAGGATGCTTTGGCTAGAATTAATGCACCGACTTTACCTCCGGCCTTGATGGTGGATTTCGCAACCACTTTACCTAATACTTTTCCTACAGCATGTCCCGCTAGATTTAGCCCAACCGCCCCGCCAATTTTTATGCCAATTTTTCCAGCCGCGACAGTCCCTGCGGTGTCGGCCGCACCCGACCAAACTGCAAGAATCAATGAAATATCATTTTCGTAGTCGATGTCTTTACCGTAAATATGACCGACACCATAGCACCCCCTTCCTGCCTGGGCTATCAAGTAAGCGAGATCGGCGGCTTCCAAAGCTAATCCAGCTGGCCCGCCAAGCAAACCCGTTCCAAAACCAACTGTTGAAGATTTTGCTATTTGGCTACCTTTCCAACTGCCAATAGAATTGTGCGACTTTGCGTCTTTTTCTAGTTCGCACTTTTCAGCGTCGGATTTAGTCATTGACATCATTTTTATAGCTTTTGCTATTGCATTATCTATCATCACGATTCTCCTAGACTTAACGTTGCCATAATTTGCCGACGAAACTATGGAATTTTGTGCAAAAGTGGCGAAGCCGCGCACAAAAGGCCGTAGTTTTGGCGGTCAGATTAATGGCCTTGTTATAACAAAAATTATTGCTGCTTGAAAGCAGTAGTTTAAATTTAATTGACCTTAAAACAAAAAACCAAAATTAATTTTATTTCGCCTTAGGGCGAGTTACTTTTTTACAGTAGCGCAAAAAAGTAACCAAAAAAGCGCCACCCTGATTTTTGGATTTTGCTTTGCAAAATTACCCGCGCAAAGCCTTAATTTTTACGCCGTCAAAACGTGACATCCTGCCCCGTCTTTGACTAAATGGGACTTGCCTGTCCCATTTGCTTAAAAATTTGGCGTCTTTGCTTGGCCAAAAAAAGGGGTTTTTATGCCCAATCAATGTGCCAAGAATTACTGCCCAACTAAATTTGTGAGCCGTTATAACAGTTTTATTAGCCGGAACGAATCCGTCTAACACGATTTTTGTTTCCGTCTAACACATCCGTCTAACAAGCAGATTCCAAATTTTTTCATTCAAAATCAACCCATTAACCCAAAAGCACCAAACGATTCTTCCCCGCGCATTTTTGTTATGGCGGATTGGATCCGTCTAACACGGGGCGGGTGGTTTTCCGTCTAACACATCCATGTTTGCGGGCGCTTAGCCGCAAGCACCCATTTTGCCAAGGCTTTGAGGGCCAGGCGCTAAAACATGCATGTGTTAGACGGAAAACTTAGGCGTTTATACGTGTGTTAGACGGAAAGCACAAATTCTGAACACATGAAAAGCCTTAAGGCGCAACCTATGAGTTCCCTTTTTTAACTGATGTTTGTTGTGTTGGGCATTACTGCCCAACCTACGTTTTTATTTTGCATTCGCACCTTGTTTGTAAGCGTTGGGTTGGCCGGCAGCCTTACTGCCCGCGCAAGAACAAAGCGTCCAATTGCCCCAGGCTCATTTGTGTCCAGGTGGGGCGGCCGTGGTTGCATTGGCCTGCGCGTTCGGTGGTTTCCATATCCCGCAGTAGGGCGTTCATTTCGGGCAGGCTTAGGCGGCGGGAGGCGCGCACGCTGCCGTGGCAGGCCATTGTGCCGAGCACTTGGTTCATGGCGTCTTCGATGCGGCGGGAGTGGCCGTGGGTGAGCAGGTCGGCCAGTAGGTCGCGGATCAGTTGGGTGGGTTCGCTTTTTTGTAGCAGTACGGGCACCTGGCGGATTAACAGGGTTTCTGGCCCTGCGCGTTCTAGCTTAAAGCCCAGTTGGTTTAAAAACTCGCTGAATTCTTCGGCGCAGTTGGCTTCTTTTTCGCTCAGGGCTAGGGACACCGGCACCAGTAGGGGGGCGGCGGCTATGCCTTGTTGTTGGTGTTGCAGTTTTAGGCGTTCGTAGGTGATGCGTTCGTGGGCGGCGTGCATGTCTACTAGCACTAGGCCTTGGGCGTTTTCGGCCAGTATATAAATGCCTTTAAGTTGGGCTAGGGCGAAGCCTAGGGGGGGGATTTGTTCGTTGTTGCCTGTGTTGTGGAATGTGCTGAGGGCTGAGTCTTGGGTTGCGGCTGTGTTCGGCGCAGCAAAATCTTTTGATTGAGGCGCGATAAAGTCTTTGTAGCGCTTAAATTCTTCTGCAATTTGCGCGGGGTTTGATGAGCTGTTTTGCCAGGGGTTGTTTTGCCAGGAATCGCTGGGGTTGTGCTGCGGGTAGGCTTCCAGCCGTGTGGGGTTGGCCGTTTGCAGGGGCAGCGCGTTTTGTTGTTGGTTTTGTTCCGGCGGCACCTCGGCTGCGCGGGCCGGTGCGGTGCTGGCTTGGGGGCGCACGTCTGCCAGGGCTTTGTGCAGGGAGCGGAATAAAAAGTCGTGTACCAAGCGGCTGTCGCGAAAGCGCACTTCGTGTTTGGTGGGGTGAACATTCACGTCCACGGCGAGCGGGTCCAACTCTAAAAACAATACAAAAGCCGGGTGGCGGCCATGAAATAACACGTCTTGATAGGCCTGGCGGATGGCGTGGCCGACCAGTTTGTCTTTGATGCTGCGGCCATTCACATAAAAATGCTGTAAGTCCGCCTGGCTGCGCGAGAAGGTGGGCAGCGCCACCCAGCCCCACAGGCGCAACCCGGCGGCGGCCATGTCCAGGTAGAGGGCGCTGTCCATAAACGCCGGGCCACAGATCTGCCCTACCCTGCGCTCTTGCTCCTGCTGGCTGGCCGCTTCGCGCCATTGGTGTACCAGTTTGCCGTTGTTTTTTAGGCTGAAGGCGACGTTAAAACGGCTCATAGCCAGGCGTTTGAGGACTTCGTCGATGCGGCTGAATTCGGTGGCTTCGGTGCGCATAAATTTGCGCCGGGCAGGCGTGTTAAAAAACAGGTCGCGCACTTCTACACAGGTGCCTTTGGGGTGGGCCGCCGGGGTGAGTTCCGCCGCCATGTCGCGGCCTTCTGCCTGCACCGCCCAGGCGCTGTTGCCTTCACCATTGTTGCTGGTGAGCACCAGGCGCGCCACGGAGCTGATGCTGGCCAGCGCCTCGCCGCGAAAACCCAAGGTGGCTACGGCTTCGAGGTCGTCTAGCTCGTAGATTTTGCTGGTGGCGTGGCGGGAGAGGGCCAGGGCGAGTTCGTCTTTGGCGATACCGCAGCCGTTATCGCGCACCCGCAGCAGGCGAATACCGCCGCCTTCCACTTCCACATCCAACTGGGTGCTGCCCGCGTCCAGGCTGTTTTCCAGCAATTCTTTCACCACAGACGCCGGGCGCTCTACGACTTCACCGGCGGCGATTTGGTTGGCGAGGCGCTGGGATAACAGGCGGATACTGGACATTTTAAAAATCTCGGTTGTGCGCGTATGTGTGTTTGTTTGTATGTTTCTGGCGAATCAAGGTGCCGGGATGCGTAGGGTTTGGCCGAGTTTAACGGTGGAATTGGGCATTGCGTTGGTTTGAATAATCTGTTTTTGGCTGACGCCGTAGCGGCGGGCGATTTTTTCTAGGCTGTCACCCGGCACCACGCGATGGTTAATTGGCTGTTTTTCAACCGGTGTTTTTACGGCTGTTTTTGGCGCTTGCGCAGCGGCTTTTGTCCCAGGCTGAGCAGGTTTTGCTGCGGGTTGTTTGGATTCAGGCGGTATGGCTTCCGGGCGGCTGCGGCGCTCTGCCAGGGGGTCGATTTTTGGGGTGTCGGGGCGCACGGTGCGGGCGGGTTCAGCACTTTTTGTGGTTTGCGATGACCGGGCTGAAGGCTCAGCCACTCGCGCGCGCTCCGGCTCGAGTTCAGCGGCTTGGGTTGTGGCGCCTGGCCCGCCGCCTTGGGTGGCAAAATAGCTGTTCACACCGGTGTAAATCGCCCGTGCAATTTTTTGGCGGTAGGCGGGTGAGTTGAGTTGTGCGGCCTCTTCTGGGTTGGAGATAAACCCGGTTTCCACCAGGATCGACGGCACATCTGGGGATTTGAGTACCACAAACCCGGCCTGCTCTACGCTGCGGTGGTGCAGGCGCGTCATGCGGCCCAGTTCTTTTAACACGCGCCCGCCTAAATCCAGGCTGTTGGCGAGGGTTGCGGTCATGGATAAGTCCACCAATACACCGGCCAGCACTTCGTCTTTGTCGTCCAAACTCACGCCACCCACGGAAGCCAGCAGGTCGCTGCTGTTTTCGTGGTCGGCCAAAAAGCGCGCCATTTCGCTGGTGGCGCCGCGTTGGGAGAGCGCAAATACCGAGGCGCCCTTGGCCGCTGGGCTAACAAAGGCGTCGGCGTGGATGGAGATGAACACATCGGCCTTGAGTTTGCGGGCTTTGTCGCGGCGGCCTTTGAGGGGGATAAATTGGTCGCCTGCGCGGGTTGTCACCACTTTATAGCGGCCATCCTGCGTTAGTTGCTGGGTTAGCTCCCGGGTGATGGCCAGTACCACGTCTTTTTCGCGCACGCCTTTAGGCCCCACGGCGCCGGTATCTTTGCCGCCGTGGCCTGCGTCCAAGGCGACGATAATTTTGCGGCCGCGAATGGGCGCGTGGGATTCTTGCATGGGGGCTTGGGGTTCTGAGGCGGGTTTTTCTGGGGTTGTTAGCCGGGTTATGGGTTCTTTTGTTGTTGGAGGTTCTTTTTGTGTTTGAGCTGATGGCTCTTTATTCGCTGGCTCTTTATTCGCTGGCTCTTTATTCGCTGAAGGCTCTCTACCCGCTGAAGGCTCTTTATTCGCTGAAGGCTCTTTTTGTGCCTGAACTGAAGGCTGTTTGCCGCCCAATACCGGTGAACCGCCCACGCTCACGGGTACTTTGCCTGCGGAAAGTTCTTTATTCGTCGAAGATTCTTTAATCGCTGAAGGCTCCCGCCCCGCTGAAGGCTCTTTACCCGCTGAAGGCTCTTTACCCGCTGAAGACTCTTTACCCGCTGAAGACTCTTTACCCGCTGAAGGCTCTTTACCCGCTGAAGGCTCTCCACCCGCTGAAGGCTCTTTATCCTCCAAAGCCACCACCCCATCCCGCTCAACCGCAGAAACAACCGGCTTGCCGTTGTTTTTACCGACGGGTTTAAAGCCCGTAAGCTCCAGCACAATGCGTTCGCGGCCCGCTTTGAGGCGGTAGGCTTTTACTAATACGGAGCCGTCCAGCTCGAACACCAGTTTTAAATGCTTGCCGTTGCGGCTGAGCCTTAGGTGGTTGATCGGCGCTTCCTGTACCACCGGGGCTAGCTCTGGCGCGGCTTCCGTATCGTTCAGCTCAACCACCAGGCGGTCGGGGTTTTCCAGCAGTGAATAACGAAAGGGCGTGGGTTTGGAGACTTCCAACCACAGGCGCAGGGTGTCGAACTCAGGCTCCGCCGCCACCCGCTGCAACTGCCCGGCCCACAGGTTGCCGCACAGCGCCCACCAAATGGCACCGCACAGAAAAACATTTATAAGAATGCGGTTCGTCACAGGCGTTAGAACCCGCCCTGATCTAAAGCGCTGCGCTGTATCGCCTGGCCCAAGGGGCTGAAAGCTTCCGCCTCCAGCCTGCGGCCCGTGCCTTCGGGCGTAAGGGTGAGCGTGACATCCGGCGCAGGCAAAACCCCCGCCCCCCGGCTCGGCCACTCCACCAAACACAAATGCCCCGGTGCGAAATAATCGCGAATACCCATAAACTCCAACTCTTCCGGATCAATCAAGCGGTAAAGATCAAAGTGATAAACCAAGTAGGGCGCACCTTGGTGCGCCAAAGCACCCCGTTCCTGCTGCGCCAAAGCACCCTGTTCCTGCTGCCCCAAACCATCTTGCCGCAACGAAACACCCGGCTCCTGCCCCACAAAACCCTCACCCAAGCCCACCAACTCATAAGGCTCCACCAAAGTATAAGTAGGGCTTTTCACCGAACCCTGATGCCCCAAAGCGCGCAGTATGGCGCGGGCCAAACAGGTTTTGCCCGCCCCCAGCGTGCCCTCCAAAAACACCACCCCGCCCAAGGTTAAGGCGCGGGCAAGCCGCTGGCCACAAGCTTCCGTAGCCGCTTCGTCCGCTAAAAAAACACCCGCCACTTAAACCGCCACCGGTTGCGACAACAACCCGAAGGTGTGTGCCAACAGCGCAGGCAACTGCGGCACCAAATCAGCCGCGCTATACCCGTAAGAAAGACCTTGCCCGAAGTAAGAAAGACCCTGCCCGAAAGTACCGGAAACGAAAGCACCGGCAACCAAATAATCCGCCAGCGCACCGTGCAAACACACGCCCAAGAGCGCCGCATCCAGGCCGCTAAGCCCCTCGTCCCCAAGCTGCGCCCAAAGCCCGGCAATCAAACCGCACAGCACATCGCCACTGCCCGCCGTGGCCAGCATCGGGTTGCCCACAGTGGCAATCCATACCTGCTCCCCACTCACAACCACCGTGCCCGCACCTTTTAACACCACCACCGCGCCGGTTTTAGCCGCTAGCGCTTTGGCCGCAGCAATGCGGTCTTGCTGCACCTCCAAGGTGGTAACGCCCAACAAACGCGCCGCTTCCGCCGGGTGCGGGGTGATTACACAGGGATTGGGGCAGCTTAAACCTGCGGTATTTTTAGCCAATAAGTTCAAACCATCGGCATCCAACACCAAAGGCTTGCCCGCGTTCAACACGGCTTGATACAACTGCTGGCCCCAGGGCGCCTGGCCCAAACCGGGGCCGCAGGCGATCACACTGGCCTTCGCCATCAGGCCCGCCAAATCCGCCGCCGTATTCACCGCTGCGGCCATCACTTCCGGGCGGCGCACCAAACTCGCCAACACATGCTCAGCCCGCGTAGCCAGGCTTACCAAACCCGCGCCCACCTTCAGCGCCGCTTCACTGCTCAACAAACCCGCACCACCCAACCCCACATCACCGCCCACCACCAACACATGGCCGCTGCCGCCCTTATGGGCATCCACCGCACGGCGCGGTAAAAGGGGCAAACACTGGGCAAAGTCGATACGGCGAACGGGCGCAACCGGGTAATGCGCAGGCGCAATGCCCAAATCATCAAACAGCAACTCGCCACAAAAAGCTGGCCCGCGCCCGGTAACAAGGCCCGGTTTGAGCGCCACAAAACACACCGTGAGCGCAGCACTTATGGCCGCGCCCAGCACTTGGCCGGTGTCGGCACACAAGCCGGAGGGAATATCCAGCGCCACCTTGGGCGCCGAAAGTTGGTTAAGCCGCGTAATCAGCGCCGCCATGTCCGCCCGCACACAACCGCTCAAGCCGATCCCCAACAGCGCATCCACAATCACCACGCCTTTAGGGGCCACCTCAGGCAATTGCTCAACCGGCAGCATAGGCACCTGCTCCTGCGCAGCAAAGCCATAGGCCTCCGCCGCTTCGTTGTTTAATTGCGCGGGGTTCGACGCAAAAAACACACGCGCATCAACCCCCTTCGCCTTCGCCAGCGCCGCCAACACATAGCCATCGCCCCCATTATTGCCCCCGCCACACACCACCCACAGCGGCGCATTCGGGTAACGTTGGGTAATCTGCGCCAGCGCCGCACGGGCCGCACGCTTCATTAACACCACACCGGGCGTACCTGCGGCAATGGCAGCGGCATCAATTTGTTTGACGAGGGTGGCGGGGTAAACATCTAAAGGCAGGGATAGCGGCAAGGCAGGCATAGGTTCTCACCCAAAAATAAGGCGGCCAGTATACGCAGCCACCCCGCCAGGCTAAAGCGCTGATGCGCGCAAAACACACACAAACTCCTTGCTGCGCTTAAGGGGGTTTTTTGTAACTAGTTCAGCAGGTATCCGTGCAGTAGGTTAATTTAAGGGCACCTCCGGAAATCCACTTTTCGAGCGCTCGCGTCGTTATTTTCGTACTCAGTCGGTCATTTATACCGCATAAACTCCCTCCTTCCGTGCGAAAATGCCTCGCGATCATCACGAAAATTGAATTTCCGGAGGCGCCCTTAAGTAAAAATACCGTTATGGCGTAGGTTGGGCAGCAATGCCCAACACAACAGTGTCTTCGATAAAAATTGCGGTGGCCCCGAGATGCCGGAAGGCGCCTTTGGCTTTTCCGACCTACGCACAAATATAATTTTTTTTACTTTTGTGCGAACCCAATTAAGCGCCCAGATCCCTCAGAGTTTCAGGGTGTTTTAACGCCACTTTAAACAATGTTTTTGCGGCTCCAGATGGCTCCTTTCGCCCCTGCTCCCATTCTTGTAGCGTGCGTTTACTTATACCCAGCATGGTGGCAAAAACAGCCTGGGATACACCAATTTTTGCCCGCGCGGCAGCGGCCACCGAAACTTTTACCGCATGGCTGCGAACAGAACTCCCAGCTTTCATTTGATGGGTAGATTCCAGTAAATCGGCCTGAAATTGCTCAAATTCATCGCTCATGGCTAATTGCCTCTTTTAACTTGACTAAAAACTCTGTTGGCAGGTTGTCAAATTTGGCTTTTGTGTAAACAATCAACAGCCAAATACAACCATCTTCCAATAAGTTGTAATAAATTACCCGCGCACCGCCTCGCTTGCCCATACCGGAACGTGACCAGCGCACCTTTCTTAATCCTCCCGCCCCTTGAATGACATCGCCTGCCAGTGGGTTTTGCGCCAACCAAACAATAAACGCCTCGCGCTCTGCATCCGTCCATATTTGGGCCGCATAGCGGGAAAAAACTTCGGTTTAGGCGATGGTTATCATGGCAAAAGTATACGTCTTAGGCGTACATCCATCCAGGCGCATACCCTAAGAGATTCTTGGCGGAAGCGGGTCATTTGAAGATTCCAAATTGGGCGGAAAAGCCGAAATTAAGGTCGGCTGCGGCGAATGTCAAATTCGGGATGTCTCTGTTTTGCTTGTTTTGCTCATAGAATTTTGTTGTGCGGTTTTTGTTGAGTTTGTGCTTGGCTGCGGGTGCGCTGCGCGGGTTACGCTTACAGCTAACCCGCCCGCCTGTATCGCTGTGTTGGGCATTACTGCCCAACCTACAAACTTATTGACCACCTTTTTAATTCACGCCTTATTTTTGCAGCCACACCCAAAATGGTGGGCAAGCAAGCTTGCACACCCTACAGGGCTGAATAGATACTATCCGTTAACCTAAAAATCAAAATGCCCAGGAGGTTAAGTTATGGTGGTCAATTACATCGATTTAGAATTGGCCTTCGAATTTGCATCGGCGGGGGTCGCCGGTGAGGATGCGGCTTATTTGGATCGAGAAAGCGGCCAGATATTGTTTGTATCAGATGCTTCAGAAGACGAAATTCCCGAGGATATTTTGCACAACGAGCGATACCTCAGCATTCCGAATAAAAAAGAATTTGATTTAGGCAAACCGCTTGTATTGAAATTTTCCGAGGAGTTTTTGCCGGACGATATGGATGCTATTTATTTGATGTTTAAAAAAAGAGGGGCCTATTCGGCTTTTAAATATTTTCTTGCATCAAAAAAACAATTGGATAATTGGCATCAGTATGAACGGTCTGCGGTTAAAGAAACCATTGTCCAGTGGTGTGCCGATAACGGTGTTGCGCTGAACCTGTAACGGACAGATTTGTAGTGCGGGCAAGCCTTGCAGGGCGTAGGTTGGGGTGAGCAACGCGAACCCCAACATTCCATCTCGCAGCGAGAACACATTAAAGCTCTGCCCTTATTGACGACGGGCTTTGTGCTTGCGGATGGCTGGAATGTTGGGGTTATCACCCCAACCTACGCGCTGCTAATCCAGCCATTTAATACACGACCCACTTCACAAAAATCTCCGTATACGTAAATTTACGTATTCACAGCTGCCCGAGCATAAGACTAAGGTCAGCCTTAGTTATTTCCAGACGCACGCTCGCCCTACTGGCGGGCTTTCGCAAAACCTGACAAATCCGCCTCAAACATCATTAGGACATTACATGAACCGTACCGCCAACTACCCCTTTATCTTTAAGCCATTGAGCCTAGCCATTGTTTTGGTATCAACTGTTTGTGTTACCGCTTGCAGCGGTGGAGCTATACATTTTGACGGTGGAAACTCTGCGCAAGTGAGCGTAGATGAAAACACCACTGGAGTGGTGTGGAAGTCGGTGGCGCTGGTAGATGCACAGGGTAGCCCCAAGGGGTTGGTGTATAAACTATCGGGTGCTGATGCGGCTCAATTTTCGATTAATTCCGCCTCAGGTGAACTGGCGTTTAAACAACCTGCGGATTTTGAAGTGCCGTTCGATTCAGATAAAGATAATGAATATGTGGTGGATATTGAGGCTAGTTATAATAATAAGTACGCGGTGCAATATGTACACATTAAAGTGAAGGATGTTAGTAAGCCGGTAATTACTCTTGTAAAACCGAAGTTAAATGAAAACGTTGGCAAGGGGGATAGTATTGAGGTTGAAACGGTGGTGCGATTTATTGATGCTGAATCCAACACACCCCTACAAGGCGATAGGGTTACTTTAAATTCCTCGCCATTAATGCAGGATGTGGGCGACCCTCAATTATGGAAAGGAAATATTGTTGTGCCGGAAGGCGGAGCCAGCCTTTATTTGGCTGGGATTCTGTCGGATAACACACCGCTTAATTTCAGCGCCAAGTTATTTAATAAACGGGATGCTATTAGCCCCACGTATTTGGGAGTCAATCCCGGCCAATATTTGTTTTTTCTTGATCCATCGCGCTATACATTAGGAAAACTCAACCTTTCTAATGGTATTTGGAGTGAATATCTTCAGAATTCGGTATTAGGAGGATTAAAGCCGATTTATGATTTCAATGCTGCCCACCAAACCGTGTATGCCGTAACGACGGATCCTGCTAGTGCTATTGATCAACTTTTTGCCTTGAGTGTTGGGTCTTCATTTCCGTCGGTATTTACTGCAGGGTGTCTTTCGGGGGTGGTAAGCATTACGTTTGATGGAACTAATAAACGGGCCTTAGTAGTTGTTAAATCTTCAGAGCAGGGCGTGGATAGATTTAGGGTTTTAACATTCGCTACTGATCAGACCCAGGGCTTTGTTAAGGCACAAACCCGGACTGGCAGCTGTTCTGCTGCCGCCCAAGATGTTGTTTGGGATGTGCCTGTAGATATAGTGCGTGGCGCCTTTAAACAGTTTAATTTTCACCGCCTGAGTAAAACCTACGTTGTTGCTGATGAGCGGGCAATTAATGGTGTTAGCAAAACAATAATCCAAGGTTTTGGAGAGGATGGTCAAAAGCGCTTTGAAGCCCTGGTTGGCCCTGATATTTCCAATATTGCCATTAATAACACTGGAGGTATTATTTACGTGGCAGAAAATCACAGCTCGGCGGCAGGGAAAATTAAAACCATTAATATTGCAACAGGTGAAGTAGGGGATTTGGTTGCGTCCTATGGGGATAGCGCTGTAGGTGCTTATACGGACTTGCGCATGGATAATTTTAATAAACGCCTTTATGTTGCCGACGATGTAAGTGATTCTTTTTTTGTTGTTGAGTTGTCAACTAGGATTTTGAGTGAATTGCAGTATAAGTCTGCAATAGTTCCAAGCGCGTATGATTAGTTTTTTCATTTCTATTTCTTATCGTTTCTATTTTTTATCGTTTCTATTTTTTATCGTTTCTATTTTTTATCGTTCCTGTGCTCCGGCGCGGGAATGCATTTTTCTTGTACGGTCTAGCCTTGCAGGGCGTGTTATTAACCCGCGCGGGCGGTATTGTCGCTCACAATAATTTTTGTAAATACATGGAATTTTGTTGTGCGGTTTTTATTGGGTTTGTGCTTGGCTGCGGGTGCGCTGCGCGGGTTACGCTTACAGCTAACCCGCCCTACAAGGCTGTGTCGCTGTGTTGGGCATTACTGCCCAACCTACGAACGACGAACCAGACCATACGCCGGTGGTGACGCGACAATTCAACGGCTAAACCGCACGCACCAAGTTAATTGAACAACGGCATAAATCCCCGCAAATGTAGCCGGTGCAAAACTACCCCTCACAAAAATCAGGCAAAATGCCGGCTCACGTTCTTACGCCACACGCCCTATGCCCTCAAGCTCTTTTTATGCCCAGCTAAAAACTCTGTTACACCACAAAGCCCTAGAGCTGGGTTTTAGTGATATGGGCGTTAGTGATACCGACTTGCACGCTTATATCCCCAAGGCGCGGGATTGGATTTACCAGGGCAACCACTTGCCCCTGCAATGGATGGCCGAACAATTGGAGTTAAAAGAACAGCCTGAGGCGTTGGTGCCGGGTACTTTGCGGGTTATTTCTTTGCGCATGGATTACCTGCCCAGCCGCAAGGGCCATATTGATGTGCTTAAAAACCCCAACAAAGCCTATATTGCCCGCTACGCTCTTGGCCGGGATTACCACAAAACTCTGCGCAAACGCATCGCGTTGCTGGGGGATTTTATGCGCGATTGGGTGCGCGAACGCTGCCCGGAGCAGGAGATAAACTACCGCGCTTTTGTGGACAGCGCGCCCATCATGGAGCGGCCCCTGGCGGAAAAAGCAGGCTTAGGTTGGATTGGCAAAAATTCATTAATTATTAACGCGCAATCCGGCAGCTTTTTTTTGCTCGGTGAGTTATTCACCAACCTGCCCTTGCCGCTGAATAACACCCCCCAAGAAAACCAATGTGGCACCTGCACGGCCTGCCTCACCATCTGCCCCACCGATGCGTTTAAAGCGCCTTACATTTTGCAAACAGAACGCTGCATCGCCTATTTAACCATCGAGAACAAAGGCCCTATTCCGTTGGAGTTTCGCGAGGTTATTGGCAACCGCGTTTTTGGTTGCGACGACTGCCAGGCTATTTGCCCGTGGAATAAATTTGCAGGTGTGGCACGGGTAGACGATTTCGCCCCGCGCCACAATTTAGCCAATGAGGATTTATTAACGTTGTTTTTGTGGGATGAGGCGACGTTTTTGCGCAACACCCAAGGCAGTGCTTTAAGGCGCATCGACTACCCGCGCTTTTTGCGCAACCTGGCTATTGGCCTGGGCAATGCGCCAAGCAGCCCTGCCATTATTGCCGCGCTGGAGTGCAAACTCAGCCAACACAACAGTGAGTTGGAGCAACAAACGCCCTGGCTACATGAACATTTTGAATGGGCACTGGCGCAACAGCAGCAGCCATCCCGCAGGCGCAAACGCAAGTTGAAACGGGTGGGGGAATAAATATGTTTTTGACCCTACAACCCTGTAGTGGCGCAATTTATTGCGCCCAGTAATTCATACGCCGAATTAAACCGCCAACCCAGGCGCGATGAATCGCGCCCCTACATGGGTGAAGGCCCCCAACCCTATCGCAGCCTACACGCAGTTTCGGTTAGAAAACTCCCTTCAAGGGTTTCAAGATAGGCACAATTAGTGCAGAATTACGCGCCTGATTTTGCCGCTGTTTTGCAGAGTCTGCATTTTTCGATTTTGGCCTGTGTTTGGGCGGAATCACCACCCCTAAGTTTGAGGAACCAGCCGAATGTCTAAAGAAGACAATATAGAGTTCGACGGCGAAGTAGTAGACACCCTTCCTAACACCACCTTCCGCGTAAAGCTGGAAAACGGCCATGTGGTTACGGCCCATATCTCCGGCAAAATGCGCAAAAATTACATCCGTATTCTCACGGGTGACAAAGTAAAAGTTGAAATGACCCCTTACGATCTGAGCAAAGGCCGTATCACCTATCGTGCTCGTTAATCGCGTTCGTTAATCCCGTCAGTTAGTTTTTAGGGCGGCACGCCCGTTCTTCATTTGTGTTTATGGTGTTAGGCGTCAGGCGACGGATGGAATGAAATTTCCCTTCTGACGTGAACCCCACTTCAAACTCCCCATATACTCCTCGGTGTTCAACAAAGGGTTGGAATAATGCGGCGGGCAGTTGCACGCGCAGGCCGTTCTGTTCACGTACCAGCACTTGCTTGGCCCAGCCGTTGTAGAGCGTTTGATAGTCGCAGGCTGGGATGGCTAGGTTAAAGCGCACGTAATTCAGGCCCACGGGTTAATCCTGTGCGACTCGCTGGGCTATCTCGCCCAATAATCCCATCGCTACGGCAAACACGGCAAAATCCTTAAGGCCTTGTTGGTCTATATCCGCAATTAATTCAACCCAACGCGCAAGCAGGGTGTCTGCCGGGGCCAGCCATTGCTGGAGTGCTGTGTGCGGCTGCGCCTGTAAGGTGTTGGCCATTCGGCTGAGGGTTTGTTCGATTTCCAACAAATAGGTGTCGCGCACTTGGGCTTGCCAGGTGTTGCTGATGGGGATGGCCGCCAGCGCTTTGATAAAACCCGCCAATTTGAGCTGGGCTTTGAGGTTGTAGTAATGCTCGGTGAGGGCGGCGTGTTGGCCGGGCTGGGCTAGCTGCACTAACCCTAAATGGCTGAACAAGTCTTCCGGCATAGAGAGGATTTCGGCCAGTTCCACCGGTACAGATTGGGCGGTTAAGGCCGCTACTTGGGTTTGAAATTGCTGCGCGGCGGGTAATTCTGCATGGTTGCGCAGGGCTTGGTTCACGGCTTGTAGGCCTTGTGAATGCTGCTGGATGTTGGCCAGCACGTCGCCTCGGGCGCGTAGGTACCAGCGGGTGGCGCGGCGCAGGCGGCGGCTCATGGCGGCAAACCAGGCCATTTGTTGGGCGGCGGTGAAGTTGGGGTTATCCATGAGTTGTTGTTGAAAGCGCTCAAATTGCAGCACTTCGCGGGCGCAGGTGTAGGCTTTGGCGAGTGCCACCCAGTCGGCGCCGCTGGTTTCTTTCAGGCGCTGGGGTGTGGTGATGCCTAGGTTGTTGATCATTTCGTTGGCCAGTTGTGTGGCCACCAGTTGCGGCAGTAGGCGGTGCTGGGCGAGGGCTGCGGGGAAGCGCGCTTGTAATGAGGCCGGGAACGCGCCGAGGGCGACCTGGGCTAGGTGGGCGTCTTCATAGATGCCCGGCGCCAGCAGTACGTCTTTTAGCATCACTTTGGCGTAGGACAGCAGCACGGCCAGTTCAGGCCGGGTTAAATGGCTGCGCTCGGCCAGGGCTTTGGGGCTGGGCAAAAATTCTAGGCGGCGTTGCAGGCGGCCCTCTTGTTCCAGTTCGTCCATAAAACGTACGTATTCGCCCATGCGGCTTTTTACTTCGTTGGCGGCAAAACTTAGGGCCAGGGTTTGCCGGGTGATGTTTTGCAGCACCAGGGCTTCCACTTCGCTGGTCATGCTGCGCATTAAGTCGTTGCGCTCGGCTAGGCCTAACTGGCCGCTGGTCATGAGTTCATCCAGGCATATTTTGATGTTTACCTCGTGGTCGGAGCAGTCCACGCCGCCTGCGTTGTCGATGAAGTCGGTGTTGCTGGCGCCGCCATTTAGGCCGAATTCAATCCGCCCCAGTTGGCTCATGCCCAGGTTGCCGCCTTCGCCGAATATTTTGCAGCGCAGTTGTTGGCCGTCCACGCGCAGGCCGTCGTTGGTTTTATCGCCGATGTCAGCATGGGTTTGTGTGCTGCTTTTGACGTAGGTGCCGATGCCACCGTTCCAAATTAAATCCACCGGCGCTTGCAGCAGTGCGTGGATGAGTTCGGTGGGTGTGAGTTGTTCGGCTTCAATGCCAAAAACCTGTTTCATCTCGGCGCTGAGGCTGATGGCTTTGGCGCTGCGTAAAAATACGCCGCCGCCACTGCTGATAAGCGCGGGGCTGTAGTCCGCCCAGCCGGAGCGGGGCAGTGCAAACAGCCGTTGGCGCTCGGTGAAGCTGGCGGCGGCATTGGGGTTTGGGTCGATAAAAATATGCTGGTGGTTAAAAGCGGCCACTAAACAGATGTGCGGGGATAACAACATGCCGTTGCCGAATACGTCGCCGGACATATCGCCAATGCCCAGCACGGTAAATGCGCCGGTTTGAGTGCTGCGGCCCAGTTCGCGAAAGTGCCGCTCCACCGCTACCCAAGCGCCTTTTGCGGTGATGCCCATGCCTTTGTGGTCGTAACCTTGGGAGCCGCCGCTGGCGAAGGCGTCTTTGAGCCAGTGGCCGTAGTGTTCGGAGATGCCATTGGCGATGTCGCTGAAGGTGGCGGTGCCTTTGTCGGCGGCCACCACCAAATAAGGGTCTGGTTCGTCGTAGCAAATAACCTGGGGCGGCTGGGTAATGGCTTGCTGTTGGTAGTTATCGGTGACATCCAGCAGTGCGCTGACAAAGGTGCGGTAGGCTTCAATGCCCAGGGCTTGGTTTTGATCGCGGCTGGCATCGGCGGGAATATTTTTGGGGACAAACCCGCCTTTGGCACCGCTGGGCACGATGACGGCATTTTTAACTTGCTGCGCTTTCACCAGGCCTAATACTTCGGTGCGGTAATCGTGTAAGCGGTCCGACCAGCGCAGGCCACCCCGCGCCACTTTGCTGGTGCGCAGGTGAACGCCTTCCACCTGCGGCCCGTACACAAAAATCTCGAAGGCGGGTTTTGGCTCGGGGATATCGCTTAAGCGGGCGGTGGCGAGTTTGAGCGCCAGGTGGGGCTTGGGGTGTGCGTCCGGCCATTGATACAAATTCGTGCGCAGGGTGGCGTTCATGAGCTCCAGCAAGCGGCGCAGTATTTTGTCTTCGTTAAGGTGTGTGACCGACTCCAAATACACCTGAAGGGCTTGTTGGGCTTGGGCTGCGTTGTCTTGTGAGACGCCTTCAGGGTTGAAGCGGCTTTCGAACAGTTGCCACAGGGCTGCGGTGGCGGTGGGGTGTTTGAGCAGGGCATCGCTGATGGCTTCTACGCTTAAAAAATACAGGGTTTGTTTGAGGTACACCGCGTAGGCACGGAACACATTGGCGGCGTAAAAGGGCATGGCTACGGCCAAAATCAAACGGTTGAAGGCGTCGCTGTCGCAGTGGTGATGCCAGGCGGCTTTAAACGCGGGGATAAACAACGCGCTGATGTCCGCCTCGCAACACGCGCTGGTGTGCTGCCTCTGCACGGTGAAGCGGTGCAGGTAAATATCTGTTTTTTGTTCATTCAGCAGCGGCGCCACCAGGTAGGAGTGCTCGCCCAATACCTTAAAGCCTAGGTTTTCCAGAATCGGCACCACGTCCGAGAGCGCTAAGCTTTGGCCCAGGTGGAACAGGGTGAACACCCATTGGCTGGCCTGTTCCGGGGCTTTTTCAATGGCTAGACGCAGGGTTTGGTTGGGCTGATTTTGCAGTATGGCGATGTGCTCTAAAGCGTGCTGGGGGGTAAAACTGGCTTGATAAGTGGGGCAAAACGCCTGGCTGTAGGACTCGATGAGGCTGTGTGCATCCGCCGTTTGGCGCTCTAACACTTCAACCAGCTCTTCCTTCCAGGGCCGCGCCAATTGCCGCACGGCCTCTTCAAGGGCGCTGCCATCCACCGTGCTGGGGCTGTCGGGGCCTAGGCGGAACACCATAAACACACGGGCGAGGATGGATTCTGAAAACGCCGTGGTGGTGTCTAATTCCCGTGAATGCAAATGCGCCCCCAGCAGGGCTTCCATTTTTAGGCGCAGCTGGGTGTTGTATAAATCCCGTGGAATGTACGCCGTTACCGTGGCAAAACGGCCAAACTCATCAAAACGTAAAAACAGGCGCACCACGCGGCGCTCGTTGATACGCGCCACCCCCAGGATGGTTCGGGTGAGTTCCGCCAGGTTGGCTTGGAACAGTTCGTCGCGGGGGTAGTTTTCGATCACCCGTTGCAGTTGTTTGCCGGAGTAGCCGTTGGAGTCGATATTGGCCTGCTGCACCACATGGCTCACCTTGCGGTTGAGCAGGGGGATTTCAGCCGGGTTGAGGGTGTAAACCGGGTAGGTGTACAGGCCCAAAATACGCATTTCCCCGGCTAACACGCCTTCGCTGGTGAATAATTTAACCACGACATAATCCGGGTACACCAAGCGGTGGACGCGGCAGCGGGTGGAGGATTTAGAGAAGGCGATTAAATCGTCTTGTTGATAAAACCGTGCAATACCGCTGTTCCACTGCGGCTGCGCGGAGGCGGGGATAGAGCGGAATAAGCCTAGGCGGGCGCTGTCGTCCTCCACTAAAACCCTGCTGTTTTCTGAAGCGCCTGGCTGCAAGTTAAAAATACGCAAACCCAAAAACGTAAAATGCCCGGCTTTTAACCAGCGCAAAAACGCCTGCGCGTCGTTGATGGTGTTTTTTTCAACCGGTGCAAACACCAGGCGTTTATCCAAACTGTCCACCGCCGCCGTAATCGCTTGGTAGTCCTCCACCACCAGGGCGATGTCATCAAACACTTCCATTAAGTCCGCCCACAAGCTGTGGCGTTCGGGTTCGCTTAAGTGTTTGGTTTCAATGTAAATAAACGACTGCCGCAGGCTGCCGCTGCGCAGGGCCAGAATGTTGCCGCTGGCATCGCGCTCGGGGGCGATCACAGCGTTCACTAATAAGTTGATGGGCAGCTGCAAACGGGTGAGCGCTAAACGCAGGGAATCCACCAAAAAAGGCCGGTCGGTTTGCATGATGAGTATCATGCTGCCGCGTGGATGGCCGCCAAATTGCTCCACCTGCGGGTTAATTAAACCGATAAACCGCTCTCGGCCTGCGGCCTCCGTTTGCATCTGCCACAGCGCAAGCAGCAGCGCCGCGCCGTCCGCTTCACTGCGGTTGCGCCAATCCTCGGCGGTTACGGCGCCTTTAATTAACTGGCAAAACTCACCAAAGGCCTGCGCTTCGCTCGCCTTTAAGCGCAAACTGGCGGCGCTGGCTGAACCGCTAAACGAGGTGAGACTTTGTTCGCTTTGATGAGAGGCCATATTGGGTTCCTATTGAATTGTGTCCGCACAACCCCCATTTGGCGCGGGGTGTGAATGCTTTGGGCGATGCCTGCGGTGTAACGTTACTGGGTTAAGCATAGCCGTTTCACGGAACTTGCTCAGCCGCTGCACGGAACTTGCTCTGCCGCTACACGGAACTTACCACGCACCCGCAGTGTCAGTGCGCCCACATTCATTTATCAACCCTTTACCTTTTAGAGAGGCCTGTTTCGTTCATGTCCGTTCTCCCTCAGATTCAAACGCTTAAAACCTGGTTGGAAAGCCAAATCCTCGGCCAACCTCAGCTCATTGAACGCATCCTCATCGCGCTCATCGCGGATGGGCATCTGCTGGTGGAGGGCGCGCCGGGCCTGGCTAAAACCAAAGCCATCAAAACCCTGGCCGAAGGCTTAGAAGCCGATTTCCACCGCATACAGTTCACCCCAGATTTACTCCCCTCGGATGTCACCGGCACCGATATTTACCGCCCTGAAACCGGCACCTTTGAGTTTCAATCCGGGCCGATTTTCCACAACCTAGTCCTCGCCGATGAAATCAACCGCGCCCCCGCCAAGGTGCAGTCGGCACTGCTGGAGGCAATGGGTGAGCGCCAAATCAGCGTAGGCAAAACCACCTACCGCCTGCCGCCGCTGTTTTTGGTGATGGCCACACAAAACCCCATCGAACAAGAAGGCACCTACCCACTGCCGGAAGCCCAGCTCGACCGCTTCCTTATGCATGTCAACGTGGGCTACCCCAGCGCCAGTATCGAAAAACAAATTCTGCAATTAAGCCGCCGCGAAGCCAAACAAGACACAAGCTTGCAACCTGAGCAGAAAGTGGCCCAAGAGACCGTGTTTGCCGCCCGCAAAGAAGCGCTTAACCTGCACATGTCCGACGCCGTTGAGGAGTACATGGTGCAACTGACCGCCGCCACCCGCGCGCCGGGCAAATATTCTGAAGAACTCGCCCGTGCCATCGCCTTTGGTGTCAGCCCGCGCGCCACCTTGAGTTTGGACCGCTGCGCGCGCGCCCACGCTTGGCTGAAGGGCAAAGATTTTGTCAGCCCTGAAGACGTACAAGCCGTGGTGCATGACGTGTACCGCCACCGCCTGTTATTAAGTTTTGAAGCCGAAGCACGCGGGCAAACGCCGGACAGCGTGATTCACAGCATCCTGCAACTGGTACCGGTGCTATAAGCATGAAAGCCAGCCATACCGGCGTGTATTTGCGCCCCGAGGATCTCATCCTGTTGCGCGGCAAGGCTTCGCAACTCAATTTGCACCGCCAAGCCCCCAGCCGGGCGGCAATGGCGGGCAGCAGCCACACGCGTTTTCGCGGCCGGGGGATGGAGTTTGCCGAAGTTCGCCCCTATCAACCCGGCGACGACATCCGCACCATCGACTGGCGCGTCACCGCACGCACGCAAAAACCGCACACCAAACTGTTCCAAGAAGAGCGCGAGCGGCCTGTGTTTGTGTTTGTAGACCAGCGCTCACCGATGTTTTTTGGCAGCCAACACTGTTTTAAATCGGTCTATGCCGCTGAACTGGCCGCCATGATTAGCTGGGCCTGCCACCAAGGCGGCGACCGCTTGGGCGGCGTTTTACTCGGCGACCACGCCCAACAAGACCTGCGCGCCACACGCGGAAAACCCGGCCTGCTGCACTTTTTAAACGCCCTGGTGGACTACAACCAGCGCTTGTTCTCCCCGGTTCCCAAAGCCAAATCCCTGCCCCTGCTGCCTGCGCTTGAGCAGTTGGGCCAGGTGGTAAAACCCGGCAGCCAGGTGTTTTTGCTGTCGGACTTCCACGATTTAAACGATGCCTGCCAAGAGAGCCTAAGCCGCATGGCCAAACACAGCGACGTAGTGGCGCTGCATATTTTTGACGCCCTAGAAGCCGACATGCCCGCCGGAGCACACCTGCGTATTAGCAATGGGTTCAAACGCCTGTTGTTATCCGGCAGCGATTTAAAAGCCCCCTTTAACGCCAGCTTCCGCCAGCACCAACAGCAGTTACAAAGCCTGTGTGGCGCAAGCCGCGTGGTGTTTGCCAGCTGCCCGGTGGGCGCCGATAGTCTCGCGCCCCTGCGGCGTTTATTTGCCGATGGCAGCCAAAAAGGCGCCGCCGCGCTGAACAACCTGGCGGGGGCTGTTTATGGCCGATAACACCTCGATCTCCACCAGCAGCACATCAAGCGCTTCAGCTTTAAGCCCTACCGCTTCGGCTTCAAGCCCTACCGCTTCAGCTTCAAGCCCAGCCGCTTCAGCTTCAAGCGCTTCAAACCCGTTAAGCGCGAACGCACCGCTTACGGCCCCCTCAAGCGGCAATCAATCCGTGCCGAACATGCAGCAACAACTGCAACCGGCCCACCAAGACCCGGTAAACCACCCGGCTTTTGGCGCACCGCCCGAACAGGAAATGCAACAGTTGATCGCGCAGATCAGCGACATTCAACGCCCGCAAGAGGTCGGCCCCTGGCCCTTGGCGCCCGGTTGGTGGGTGCTGCTGGCGCTGCTGGTGATAGGCTCACTGCTCGGCACAATCGCGCTCTACAAAACCATCAAACGCCGCGCCTACCGCCGCAGCGCCCTGCGCCTGCTCAAACGGCTGGGTGATGGCGGCAGCTTCTCCCGCAGCGGTTTGGCGCGGCAACTTAACGAAGTGCTCAAACGCACGGCGCTGTCCTCGCCCTATTACCAACATTTATATATCGGCAGTGCCCACGGCGAGGCCTGGCGGGAATTTCTCTGCGCCAGCAGCCCGGAATTCCCGGATAAAGCCAACATTGTCGATACCCTGCTGCAATCGGTTTACCGCCCCAAAGCGCAGCTGGACGCCGGTGTCAGTATCGCCTTCTGTGAGTTCTGGATTCGCCAACACCATCATTTACCTGAAGCCGTAGAGGCCAGCGGCGCAAGCAAAATCGAAGCGAACCCACTGAGCTCAAAGCCTGGCAAAACACGCTCCGGCAAGAACAAAACCACCCACAAAAACACACAAAACACACACCGCACACAAAAGGAGCCGCGCCATGTTTGAATTCGCCTGGCCCTGGCTATTACTAGCCCTGCCCTTGCCCCTGCTGGCTTATTACTTTTTCCCCGCCCGCCCCTCCGTGCAAGCGGCGTTGTTGGTGCCGTTTTTTGAGCGCGCCGAAGACCTGCTCAACCAAACCAGCGCGGCCAAAACCCAAGCCTGGCTGCGCCGGTTTTTGGCGCTAAGCCTGTGGGCCTGTTTGGTGGTGGCCGCCGCCCGCCCCCAATGGGTGGGCGAAACCGTTAGCCTGCCCAGCAGCGGGCGGGATTTACTCTTAGCGGTGGATATTTCCGGCAGTATGCAGGTGGAAGATATGCCGGTGAACGGCACCAATATCTCCCGTATTGCGGTGATTAAAAACGTGGTGGGGGACTTTGTGGTGCGCCGCCAGAACGACCGCCTAGGCTTAGTGCTGTTTGGCACCCAGGCCTATCTACAAGCGCCGCTCACCTTCGACCGTCACACCGTTAACACCCTGCTGCAAGAAGCCCAACTGGGTTTTGCCGGTGAACAAACCGCCATCGGCGACGCCATTGGCCTGTCCATCAAGCGGCTAAAAAACCGCCCCGCGCAAAGCCGCGTGATCGTTCTGCTCACCGATGGCGCCAATACCGCAGGCGAGCTGGAACCGAAAAAAGCCGCCGATCTCGCCAAACAAGCCGGGGTGAAAATCTACACCCTAGGCCTGGGCGCCAATGAAATGATCGACCGCAGCTTTTTTGGCATCTCCCGCAAAATAAACCCCTCGGCAGACTTAGACGAAGACACCCTGAAGTACATCGCCGAAACCACTGGCGGCCAATACTTCCGCGCCCACGACCCACAGGAGCTGGCCAAAATTTACCAAACGCTCGACCAGTTAGAACCCATCGAGCAGGAGGCCGCCGTGTACCGCCCGCGCCAGGTGTTGTTCTTTTGGCCCTTGGGCGCAGCGCTGGGCATCGGCCTGTTGCTGCTGCTAATGCGCCTGCCGCTGTGGCGCCGTTTTGTTGTAAACCCTGTTTAATGCTGGAGTTAGACGCAACGCCCGTAGGTTGGACTGTAGGTTGGACTGTAGGTTGGACTGTAGGTTGGACTGTAGGTTGGACTTTAGTCCGACATCGGGCGCAAGCCCGACCCCGAAGCACATGCTGGCAGCGGTCGGTACGCCCGATGTCGGCACTTCTGTCCAACCTACAAATGCACTGAATAGTTACGTTTTTTTAATTCAATTATTTATAGAAGGTGTTAGCCCGCATGCTTGATAGCCTGCTGCCATTTATTAAAAACCTGCAAGAATTCCATTTTTTGCGCCCCTGGTGGTTTCTCGCCCTCATCCCCGCCATCTGGCTGGTGTGGCAACTCACCCGCGCCCAATCCCAGGGCGACCACTGGACACGTCTGATCGCCCCGCATTTATTACCGTTTTTGTTAGACGGCAAAAGCGGGGAAGAAAAAAGCCGCGCAGGCTGGTTGCTGCTGCCCCTAATCCTAGCGGTACTTGCCCTGGCAGGCCCGGCCTGGCAAAAACTGCCCAGCCCGGTAGAAAAAAACACCTCCGCCCTGGTGGTGTTGTGGGACATGTCCCCCAGCATGTTGGCGCAGGATATTCGCCCCTCGCGGCTTGAACGCTCGCGCTTAAAACTCATCGACCTGCTAAAAACCCGCAAAGACGGCCTCACCGCGCTAATCGCCTATTCCGGTGAAGCCTATGTGGTCACGCCTCTCACCGAAGACGTACAAACCATCATCAATCTGCTGCCCAGCCTCGCCCCCACCAGCCTGCCCACCGTCGGCTCCAACCCCGAAATGGCGCTAACGGAAGCGAAAAAGCTGCTAAAAGCCAGCAACTTAGACCACGGCGATATTCTTTTTCTTACCGATGGCATCGACAGCAAAGCCTTTGCCGAGCTGGACGATCAACTCAACAACACCCAAAACCGCGTCACCGTGTGGGGCGTGGGCACCGAACAAGGCGCCCCAATTCCCTTGCCCCGTGGCGGCTTTTTGCAAACCGGCACCGATCTAGTCATCGCCAAACTCAACAGCGCCGAACTGAAAAAATTCGTCGAACAACACAAGGGATATTACGTACCCGCCCAGGCCGACGACGGCGACATCAAATTTTTAGCCCAATTACTCGCCCGCACCGACCAAACCCAAGTGCAAAGCGACAAAACCTTCGACCAGTGGTTTGAAAGCGGCCAGTACCTAAGCCATGCGCTACTGCCCCTGTGTTTATGGCTGTTCCGCCGGGGCAGTTTATTGCTGCTGTTGGTAGCCCTGGCCCTGCCCAACCCACAGCCTGCTGCCGCCGCGCCTTCTGGCACCGCGCCCGCCACACATGGCGCCCCAAGCGCTGCCGAAGTAGAAGCCAAACCGGCCCCCGCCCCCATACCCGCCTGGCAAAAAAACCTGCAAAACACCTGGAATGGCCTGTGGTTTACACCGGATCAACAGGGCGCGCGCCTGCTTAAACAGGGCGATGCCAGCGCCGCCGCTGAACACTTCGCCAACCCCGCCTGGCAAGCTTCCGCCCAGTACCAAGCGGGCAATTTTGCCGCCGCCGCCAAAACCTTCAGCCAAGACGTAAGCGCCACCGGTTTTTACAACCAAGGCACTTCATTATTGAAAAAAGGCGATTACGACGGCGCCATCAAAGCGCTGGATGAAGCCCTAAAGCTACAACCCAACTACAGCGCCGCCCAACACAACAAAGACTTAGCCGTTAAACTCAAAGCCCTAAAAGCCAAACAGCCCAAACAAAACAACGGCCAGAAAGACCCCAACCAACAAAAGGGCGGCGATAAAGACCAGCAAGGCGACCAGCAAAACGGTGACGATCAACAGAAGGGCGACGATCAACAAAAGAGCGACGGCGAACAGTCCGACAAACCCTCTGACGAAAACAAAGATCAATCGGGTGATAAAAAAGAAGACCAAGACGGTTCTGATGATCAGTCAAAACAAGATCAACCCAAACAAGACCCGTCAAAACAAGACAATCAAAAACCCGGCGAAGACAAACCCGAGCAGTCCGACGAGGAAAAAACCAGCGCCGAGCAAAAAGCCGCTGAGCAACAAAAAGCCCAGGAAGAACACGCCAAACAACTCGCCGAAGCCGCCAAAGAGCAGCAAGACCAACAAGCCAAACCTGAAGAAGCCGCCGCAGCTGCCGCAGAGGAAGCCAAGTCCAAAGAAGAGCAGGAAAACCAACAAAAAATAGACCAGGTATTAAGGCGCGTGCCGGACGACCCAGGCGGCCTACTGCGCAATAAATTTCAATACCAATACAAAGAGCGCCGCATGAACCCACAGGCCCCCAAAGATGACAACAACAACCCCGAAGGCCGCTGGTAACGCTATGTTGAGTATTGTTCGCACACTGTTGCTCACACTCCCCTGTGTCCTGTTTTTAAGCGCCAGCCTCAGCTGGGCGGACACCCTCACCGCACGGGTAGACCGCACCAGCATTAGCTTGGAGCAAACACTCACACTGCAAATCACCTACGACGGGCGCAGCCACGACGAGCCGGATCTCACCGCTCTGGGGCAAAACTTCGACATCCTCGCCCGCTCCCACTCCTCGTCGTTTTCTATGGGCAATGGCGGCGCTAGCTCCAGCACCCGCTGGAACCTAACCCTGGCGCCCAAAATGGCCGGGCAGTTACTCATTCCACCTTTGAGCCTAGAAGGCAGCCAAAGCAAACCCATTACCATCACAGTTACAGAGCAAAGCGCAGCCGCATCCGGCGATCAGCGCGATATGTTTGTTGAAACCAGCGTGGATAAAACCACCGCTTATGTGCAAGAACAAATCCTGCTCACCTACCGTTTTTACTACGCCACCCAGGTCAGCGGCTTAGAACCTAAGCTGTTTCAACTGGATCAGGTTCAGCTCAAAGAACTCCCCATCACCGATTACTCAAGCACCATCGGCCACCGCAACTACAACGTTAAAGAATTCAAAATCGCCGTAACCGTCGATAAAAGCGGCGACATCACTCTCCCCTCCACCATTTGGAACGCCACCGCAGCGGACCCAACCGGCATGATGGGCATGCGCGGCAGGCAGGATATTCACCGCCTAAAAACCGACGAAATCCACCTAAAAATCAAACCCAAACCCACAAACTACCCCGCCAACACCCCGTGGCTACCGGCAAAATCCCTCACCATCGAACAAGAGTGGAGCCGCAACAAAGACCAACTCACCCAGGGCGAGCCTGTCACCCGCACCCTCACCGTCAATGCCACAGGGGTCTCGGCTGAACAACTGCCGCCGATTGGGGAAAACCTCAGCATCAACGGCTTAAAAATCTACCCCGACAAACCCCAAATGGACACCCAAACCGGCGCCGACGGCCTAACCGCCACCCGCATCGACAGCTTATCGGTGGTGCCAAGCCAAAGCGGCACGCTGGAAATCCCAGCCATCGACATCACCTGGTGGGACACCCAAGCGGATCAACTGCGCACCAGCAGCCTGCCCGCACAACCCATCAGCATCGCCGCCGCAGCCGACGCCACACAACCCGCCAATAGCGCAAACAGCGTACCCAGCCTGCCCGAAGCCGTCACCAGCAGCAGCCCGCAAGCAGCACCCGCAGGCATTCCCACCTGGTTGTATGGCTTGCTTGGCCTATTACTCATCAGCAACGGCATCACCCTCACACTGTTGCTGCGCAAACACACCCCCGCCAACAAAGCCAAAACCGAGCCCGCCCTAAAACCCAAAGACCTCTGGGCACAAATCACCCACGCCTGCCAACAGCAAAACCCCAAAGCGGCACGGGACGCCGTAGTGCATTGGTTCCAACTGGAAACCCAACACCCCTTCACCAACCTCACAGAAATAGCCCAATGGGCCGACGACCCGGTGCTGACCGAAGCCCTAACCGCCCTAGACACCGCCCTATACAGCTCCGCCAGCCAGCACTGGCAAACCCAAGCGCTGCTAGATGCCCTGCTGAGCTTTCGTGAAAAGAACAAAACAAAACACAGCAGCCAAGATGAACTGGCCCCCTTGTATTAACCCGTAACCCACCATAACTGCGTAGGTTGGGCAGTAATGCCCAACAACAGGCTCCCATGCGAACACACATTTATTGTTAACGCGTAAGGAGGATCAATTTAATTTCGGAGAAAAACGTAGGGTGGATTCGTAAGCGAAGCGACAATCCACCACTTCGCGGCACGGATCTCGCAGCTCAACCTAGAAACCTCAGTTGAGCGCCCAAAAGCTGTGTAAGCCATTGGTGTAGATAGTGAAAGTTAAAAATGAAGGGCAACCTTATTGGTTGTTCGAAATTT
>JBEGTZ010000236.1:0-31505 GCA_041179125.1 Pseudomonadota bacterium
TTGAGCGACGCGGAAATCGACCGTATGGTAAAAGACGCCGAAGCCAACGCCGAAGCCGACCGCAAGTTCGAACAACTGGTCACAGCGCGCAACTCCTTGGAGGGTTTAATTCATGCAACGAAGAAAACCCTGGAAGAAGCGGGTGATAAAGCGACTGCAGACGAACAAGCTGCCATCCAAGCAGCCCTCAGCGAAGCCGAAAGCGTGGTTAAGAGTGACGACAAAGAAAAAATTGAAGCGTCGACACAAAAGTTAACCGAAGCCTCATCAAGCCTGGCGCAGAAGCTCTATGCTGAACAACAAGCCAGCGCAAATGCTGCCGGTGGCGCCCAACAAGCGGGCGGCACCAGCAATGAAGAAGGCGCATTTGATGCTGAGTTTGAAGAAGTAAAAGAAGATAAATAACCCCACTGCGGCCCATGCCGCAGCGGTTTTATTAAATTGGTTAAGCAGGGCTAAGCTCTGCTTTGTTGTTTCTGACCACGGAAAAAGCGTTACATGGCCAAACGTCGTGATTATTATGAAATTTTAGGGGTTGCTAAAGGCGTTGACGATGCCGACTTGAAAAAGTCCTATCGCCGCGTAGCAATGAAATACCACCCAGACCGCAACCCGGAAGATAAAGACGCCGAAGAAAAATTCAAAGAGGCCAGCGAAGCCTATGAGGTTTTGTCTGACCCCAACAAACGCGCCGCCTACGACCAATACGGCCACGCAGGCCTTGAAGGTGCTGGCGGCGGCGGTGGATTTGGCGGCGGCGGATTTAGCGATATTTTCGGCGATGTGTTCGGCGATATATTTGGCGGTGGAGGCGGCGGCGGACGCCGGGGCGGCCCCGCGCGCGGCTCCGACCTACGCTACACCCTGGAGCTAAGTTTAGAAGACGCGGTTAAAGGCACCAGCGTCAAAATCAAAGTGCCCACCTTGGTGAGCTGCACCGTGTGCGACGGCAGCGGCGCCAAACCCGGCACCAAACCCGCCACCTGCACCACCTGCGGCGGCCACGGCCAAGTGCGCATGCAGCAGGGGTTTTTCTCCGTGCAGCAAACCTGCCCCACCTGTCGCGGCAAAGGCAAAATCATCACCGACCCGTGCAAATCCTGCCACGGCCACGGCCGCGTGGAAGAAACCAAAACCCTCAACGTCAAAGTGCCCGCCGGTGTAGATACAGGCGATCGCATTCGTTTAGCCGGTGAAGGCGAAGCCGGAGCCGAAGGCGGCCCAGCAGGGGATTTATACGTACAAGTCTCAGTGAAAGAACACGAATTTTTCCAGCGCGACGGCAAAAACCTCTACTGCGAAGTCCCCATCGGCCTGGTGGAAGCCTGCCTCGGCGGCGAAATCGAAGTGCCCACCCTGGATGGCCGCGTAAAACTCAAAATCCCCGAAGAAACCCAAACCGGCAAACTCTTCCGCTTACGTGGCAAAGGCGTAGAACCCGTGCGCGGCGGCGCAGCGGGAGATTTACTCTGCCGTGTGATTGTGGAAACACCGGTAAACCTCACCGCCAAGCAAAAAGATTTGTTGCGTCAATTACAGGAGGATATGACGGGTAGCTCGACGCACTCACCTAAGCAGTCCAGTTGGTTTGAGGGGATGAAGAACTTTTTTGGGGATATGAAGTTGTAGGTTGGGTAGTAATGCCCAACAGGACAAACCACAGGCCTGAACCTAGAAACCTCAGTTGGATCACCCAAGTCTACACAACCCCTTGACGCGCCTAACAAAAGTTAAAAAATCCGAACAACCAATAAGGTTGCCCTTCATTTTTAACTTTCACTATTCGTATCAATGGATTGCACAGCTTTTGCACACTCAACTGAGGTTTCCAGGTTGAATATTTTTAATTTTGTAAAAATCTAACTTTCGAAAACAGAGTTGTGTTGGGCATTACTGCCCAACCTACTTGCTATTGTGTTTTGGCCTGCAATCATAGGTTGTTAGGTTCACCATTTAAAAATGGTATGGGTGCGATAATTCAACATGTGCATAATAGATAAAATCACATCAAAATATTATTCACCAAGGTATGGCAAATGAAGTGTTTGACAGTGTTTTTCCTGCTCATATTGAGTGCGTTGGTTCAGGCTCAAGATTTATCAAAAGAATTTGCGAAAGTTGCCGAGCCGTTAAAAGGCAAAATTTCCGCACGATATATTGAGCTGTTAAGAGTAGCGCCCGGAGCCAAAGGAAAGGTGGCATTTGAAATATACATATCAAAAAATGGAAATTTAAAAAGTTGCACAGTTAAGCATTCCGATTTTAATAAGCCCAATTTTGAGCAATCCATTTGTGATCTGTATAAAAGTATAAATTACTCATCAATGTCGGTTAAGCAAGTTAAGTTCGTTTATGAGAATCAGTTTTTTTCAATGTGATGCATGGCGGCTCGTTATGCGTAATCAATGATGAAATGAATGTTTTGCAACGCAGTACAAAATTCATCGGGTTCGTAGGTTGGGGTGATAACCCCAACATGCCATCTTGCGGCGAGAATCAGTTAGATTTTCGCCTTTATTTATGATCGGCTTTGTGCGGCGGATGGCTGGAATGTTGGGGTTCGCAAGCTCACCGCCAACCTACATAACCCAGCCTACGCGCTGTAAATCAACCCCCAACCACAACACCCAAAATGACGAAGTTATTTACAGTCGAAATCAGCGTAAAAAGCTATCTCGCTGATGCAGCATTTGTTATTTTTTTTGGCATACATAGTGCCTAGGCTCGCGTGCAGAATTCCAGACATAGAATAGGTTCATCACACCCATAGCCCCCACAGCACATTCACCAGGAGTATCAAATGTTTGCGGCCCACATTCCTCTACCCACAACATCCCAACGCACCTACTCAGCAAAGTTTTTAGTAAAAATACTCATCACCACAACAATAATCACCTCACTGGTCGCTTGCGGCAGCGGCGGTGGCAAATCGTCCGGCGAACCTAAACCCACAATTTCAAGCAGCAGCTCCTCATCCAGCAGCTCTAATTCATCAAGCAGCAGCTCAAGCTCATCGACAAGTTCCAGCTCCTCTAGCAGTTCATCAAGCAGTGGTTCCGACCCAGCAAGTAGCAGCTCAAGCTCCTCAAGCGGCATACCAACCCCCGCAAGCAGCTCTTCAAGCTCAAGCTCTTCGACTAGCAGCTCAAGCTCATCGAGCAGTAGCTCAAGCTCATCGAGCAGCAGTTCAAGCTCATCAAGCAGCAGCTCAAGCTCATCGAGCAGTAGTTCAAGCTCATCGAGCAGTAGTTCAAGCTCTTCGAGCGGCACCGCAGGACTCGATCCCATTATCCAATCCATTGCATCTGCAACCACAGCCGCACCAGGTTTACCTAATGGCTATACATTTCTCGAGTTCTCCGTGCCACAAACCAATGGCCGGGGCGATGTCGCGTTTATCGCCAAGGCGAATCACTCGCTCAATCCACAAATTGCCGGGATATGGAAATATTCCAACGGCAATTTAAACGCCATCGCCAAGCCGGGGGATACCATCGTTGGCCTGCCCAGCGGCGTCAGCATTGGTGCAATTGTCGCAAGTCCAGCCGTCTTTCAAATAGAAAGCACCCCCGATCGTTCTTTATGGCTGTCGGAAACCGGTACAGTTGTATTTTATGCAGATTTAACAGGCACCGGCATCACACCGATTAATCAGCGCGCTATTGTTGCCTACCTGGATAACAAGCTTACATTGGTGGCTCAAGCCAACGGCGTTGTTGGCGCCCCCTTCACAACCGATGAACTCGGCTTGCCTTATAGATCAGTTACCGTCAACGTTAAAGCGGTTAACGGGGACACGGTGTTATATGAAACCAACGATGTTTTAAAAACAGGTCTTAGCCTGTGGCTTTGGAAGAGAGATTCCACCGTTTTTGTGATCACAGGATCACAAGGCAATAAATTATTAGATGCCACAGATAAATCCTATTTTATGCGTGGTGAATTCTCGTGTGAGGCCAACTTAAACTCCGTGGGCAATGGGCTTGCCAATTACCCCGAACCTAATTTGCTTAACGCCAAAGGCGATGTAGCGTTGTTGGTCTGGGAAACCTGTACCCGCAAACAAGCAAATGGTGGTGTAGAGGAAAAAGTACTCTTAAGCTGGTGGGGAGTCTCCGGAGGAAAACCCTTTAAATACATTTCCCAACAAGATCAGCTTAAAACACTTGCGAATCTGTATTTTTACTCGGAGACAAATTCCAGCACAAAACTCGATAAAAATGGCGACTTAATAAAACATGCAGGACTGTGTGAAAGTTTATCCCCCTGCGCACCTACTTTTAAATATTATTCAACGTTCAAAATAAAACCCTCTGGCGATACTGAATTACTTTCCATCAGCGGTGAAAAACTCACTCTGCTTGGCAGTCAAAAAATCAGCCCTGTAACCTTGGCTCGATTTCCACCTGCCATTGAATTATTTGATGGCTCTTACATGAGCCTGGCCTTTACAGACGACTGGGTATTAATGCAGGCTAAATTCAAAACCCAACCCTATGCAACACCTGCGGATATCGGCACCTCCGATGCTGCAATAATCGTAGAAGGCAAAAACGTCGCACCTTCGTATCCCGATATTTACCCGAACGTGCCCAATGGATTAAAAAATTATGTAGTTGGACGGTACGGCCACATTTACATGGAAACCACCGATGCCTCAAACCCCTTGGTTTATGGGTTATGGTACAAAGCCCCCAGTGGAGCACCGGTGCGTCTATTTTATGGCGACCAGCTCTTTAAAATTAAAAGTCCCAATGGCACTGCTTTTGAGGAAGTTTCGGTGTACGGCACCGCCGGCCCAAATGCGGTAACGGATGACGGTAAATTAGCCGTGCGATTAGGAAGAAAAATAATCGCCTTAATCACGCCTTAATCGCACCTAAACGCAACAGCACAAGGATGTGCTCCTCGCCCCACCTGGAAACGCCTATTTTTTTAAGCTATTCCCGCTGTTCAAATGATACCTCTGGATATTCGCACATCACTTTCGTGGCTTTGGCGAAACATTGGGGTTATAGCTGTTCAGGCAGGGTTGATACCCCCATTAACCATTGGTTTCGATATTCATTGGGGGCTAGGTCGTAGGCTTTTTTGAAATACCGATAAAAGGAATTTTTGTTGCCAAATCCCGCCTCAAAGGCCACATCAATAATGCGCAATTCCGATTTTGTATCGCGCAATAATTCACAAGCGTATTGCAGCCGAGCGCCATTCATATAGTCAAAAAATGACTGTCCGAAATGCACATTTAACAGTTCCGATGTTTGATGCACGCTGATACCCAAACGCTTGGCGAGATCCACCAGAGAAAGGTCGTGCTGGCGATAAATGTGTTTGTGCATGAGCGCTTCCAGTTGTGTGGCAAGCCCAGTTGCTATGCCGTCATCAAGTTCGCGCCATTGTTTACCCTCTTCAGTATCTTCGACAGGTAGCGCTTCGAGCGCGTCGTCAGCCTGGGACACCCCCTTAAAACGATTTACAAATATTTCTGGGCGATAAATGCTGCAAAAAGCCAGCGCTATCCAATACACAGATATTGACCAACTTAAATACCTAAATAATTCAATACGTATTTGGCCTTGCCACATACCAACCGCGACAATCATCAAATTAGCCAAAATGATGATGCCCAGGCCGCCCAATATCCACACAGCCCAATAATGGGCCGAGTTGGTGTAGTGATGAACAATAGTATGTAAACGTCGTTTATCCTGAATGAGCATTTTAATGGCGATACCGAGGTACGCTAAGGCATGGATGGAGCCGCCTGCCGCCCAAATATCAAACCGCATTGAGCCAAAATTCAAATCCAATACCGCAATTCCAAAGGCCATAAAATGGAGTGTGTAAAACCGGTTAATTTTTTGACCAATTAAACACAATGTGAGCGCAAAACCCACCGGGCCTTTTAACAACAGTGCGGATTGTGCCAACACAGCCCAATGAAAATCACCGCCGGGTGGCTGTGTGGCCATCGTATAAAAATAAGCCTGTGGCAAAAATTCGATACTAATAAGTGCCGCCACCCACAGGTTAACTTTACGCTGACCTTGTTTATCAAATAGCAGTGCAAGCGCAGCCCAAAGAATCAAGCTTATGGTAATTAAAATAAAAGCCGCATCTGTATTCATCTATCACCTTGTTTTTATGATGGTTTTTGGGTGGTTTGCTGTCATTCTTTATCAAAAGGGACGTGTTGTCGAACGCTACCGGGTAGTTTGGCCGCTCCAACCACTCTCTCGGAGAAGCTTTATGTTTTATCAATTACGTTGTTTTTTTCGTCGATGCCTTTTTATTTTTATGGTTATGCTGCCTGGGATTGTTTGGGCAAATTGCGATATTAACTCACTGATTCCAGGTTCTATGGCCAATGTCCAAATTACCCACCAGGTGCAAAGCCATTCAGCAGAACAAACGCTTATCAGCCATTTTGGTGATAAACAGCTCAACCTTGACCTGGGTTTTGAAGGTTGTGTGGACTGCCTAATGGCCGGTGGGAGCTATATCGACATACGAAAAAACCGCCGCCAATTGAAAATTTTGACCTTGTTAGACCCCAACATGGGTGATATTGGCCTTGCCCAGGTTGAAGACACGTATCACTTTACGTCTCGCGTAGGCGGCTCTTGGGTGCGAGTTTGGCAGTGGGGTAAGCAAAAAGGGCGTATGAAGGGCAGCTTTAAGCTTGTGGAAAATACGCTTTATACGGGTTTTGCCCCCAGTTCAGTAGAAAATTTAAACGCACAGTTAACATTTTTGTCGATTGAAAGCCAATTACCTCCCGAACAGACACCCAACTTTACACAGGCTACCCATCAATATATTACGTCGACTTCGTTTAGCGTTGATTTAGGAGACCCCAATTTTAGTCCTGTAGGCCTATACGAATATGCTAAAACTTCGAATAACCAAGGGCTGGATTCGGGTTTTAATGAGACATTCCAGGCGCCATACGCCATTGAATATACGTTTACTTCACCTAGGGCAGGAACATTTAAGGAGGTTTTTGCAGGCGGTTTATTCGTGTGGACAGGTGAGTTTCGATTGAGCCATTAGCCTTGTAGGCCGGGTTATGCCTGCGGCGTAACCCGCGCAGCGCAATACCAGTTAAGTACAAAACCAATAAAAAACCGCACAACAAAATTCCATGCATTTACAAAAATTATCGCAAGCGAAACACCGTCAGCGCGGGTTATTAACTCGTTCTACAGGCTAAAGATGCCGCACCAGTACTTTTAATTTCTGCCCCTGCACATTCACCGTTTTTAACATCAGCCAGCCGCGTTTTTTGTAATAGCGTTCTGCGTCTTGGGCGTATAGGTAGATGTGTGTTAACTGTACGCTGCGGGCGTAGTCTTCTGCCCGGTTCAGCAACACTTCCGCAAGGCCTTGTTGGCGGTGGTTTGGTAGTACGTACATGTTGGTAAGCCACACGCTTTGGTGGTCTTTTGTGGTGTCTTCTTTTTTATTGTTTGTAGTGGGTTCGTCTTTTTTGCTTTTGGCTTTGATGTGGGTATTTTGGCTGCGGTAATGCACCAGGCTTACGGAGCCTACGGCTTGGTTTTTTTCCAGTAATACAAATGTGGTGGGTATTAAGTGGGCGGCTAGGTGTTGGCGCAGTTGTTGTTGGCGCTCGTTTAGGGCGTCGGCGGGTGTGAGTGCTGGCTGCGCGAATAAGTCTGCTTGTTTGGGCTGTTGGCTGTGCAGCCATTGTTCGTGCTGCCAGGCTGCAATGGTGGGCAGGCAGTGGGGGGCGCAGGTTAGGTTTACCAGCTTGTAACGCTCGCTCCAGCTCATAACGCTCACTTTAAACGGGTGAATTCATGGGCGTGCCGCCTATTTCACCAGCTCCCCGTGGGCCTGTTTGTCGGCGTGGTAGCTTGACCGCACGAGTGGCCCGCAGGCGGCGTGTACAAAGCCGAGTTCTTTGGCGATGCGGGTGTAGTCGTCGAATTCTGCTGGTTCTACGTAGCGTTTTACCGGTAGGTGCGCTTTGGATGGGGCGAGGTATTGGCCGATGGTGAGCATGTCGATTTGATGTGCGCGCATGTCTTTTAAAGTTTCGATAATTTCTTCTTTGGTTTCCCCTAAGCCCACCATGAGGCCAGATTTGGTGAGCACTTCTGGCCTGCGCTGTTTGTATTCTTGCAGGAGTTTAAGCGACCAGGCGTAGTGGGCGCCGGGGCGTGCTTCGCGGTAGAGGCGCGAGACGGTTTCCATGTTGTGGTTGAATACGTCTGGCGGGGTTTCGGTGAGGATGTCGAGGGCGATCTCCATGCGGCCACGGAAATCCGGGGTGAGGATTTCGATTTGTAGGTTCGGCGCCAAGGCGCGGGCCTCGCGGATGCAGTCGGCAAAGTGCCCTGCGCCGCCATCGCGCAGGTCGTCGCGGTCTACCGAGGTGATGACGACGTACTTCAGGCCCATTTCGGCGATGGCGCCTGCGAGGTTTTTTGGTTCGTCGGCGTCTAGGGCGTTGGGTTTGCCGTGGCCTACGTCGCAGAAGGGGCAGCGGCGGGTGCAGATGTCGCCCATGATCATAAAAGTGGCGGTGCCGCCGCTGAAACATTCGCTTAAATTGGGGCAGTTGGCTTCTTCACAGACGGTGGAGAGGCGGTTTTTGCGCAGCAGTTGTTTGATGCGGTCAACTTCCGGCGAGGCGGGGATGCGGATGCGGATCCAATCGGGTTTGCGCAGGGGGGCATCGGAGGCGATGACCTTCACGGGAATGCGCTCTACTTTGTCGGCGTCCCGCAGTTTTTCACCGGTTTCGATGCGGCGGGTGCGTTTAACCGGGGTTTTGTTGCTGTCAAAATCGGCATCTTGGTTGAGATCGATCATAAAGTGGGTACACCTGGCTGAGTGATATGCGCCGGGGCTTCGCCCAGGGCTTGAGTTAATACGTGGATAAAACCTGTGGCGACTTGATCTAGGCGTATGTCGGCGGCGAAGTCGCGTATTTGCGCCATGTTCATGCCCGCATAGCCGCAGGGGTTTATCTGTTGGAACGGCGCTAAATCCATCGCGACATTAATGCTGATGCCGTGGTAACAACAGCCTTTGCGTACACGCAGGCCCAGCGAGGCAATTTTTCGCTCGGTTTCATTTATGGAGACATAAACGCCAGGGGCATCCGCTTTGGCGTAAGCCTTGATGTGCCAGTGCGCTAACAATTCGATACAACTCTGCTCCAACAGGCTCACCATTTGGCGCACACCTAAGTTGCGGCGGCGTAAATCCAGCAGGGGGTAAACCACTAATTGCCCCGGCCCGTGGTAGGTAATCTGCCCGCCCCGGTCGCTGGCCACCAGGGGAATATGGCCTGGGTTTAATAGGTGTTCAGGCTTGCCTGCTTGGCCTTGGGTGAACACGGCTTCGTGCTCTAAACACCAAATTTCATCCGCGCTTGTGGCTGTGCGCTGGTCGGTAAAATCGCGCATGGCTTGCCACACGGGGGTGTAGGCACACAGGCCTAAGTGCTTCACCAGTAGGCTCAATTACAGCACCAGTTTTAAATCGGGCAGTGTTTTAAGCGCTTGGTAAATCACCTCAATGTGTTCTGCGCCCTGGGCTTCAATCACAACATGTACCGAGACAAAACTGCCTTTAGTGCTGGGCAGAATGCGCACTTGGTCGCGATCAAAACCGGCTGCATGTTGGCTGAACACAGCCAGCACTTGCTCGGTGAATACCTCATTGGCCACGCCTAATACTTTAATGGGGTAGCTACAGGGGAACTCTAAAACTGGGGGGCTGGCGTCTGCACTCATGTTAAACCCCAGCAAATAACATCATTAAAGAATCCCACAGGCGGCCAAAAAACCCGGTTTGCTCCAGGGCAGTCATGGCCACCAAAGGGCCTTTGTAGACTTCTTTGCCATCTAAACTCACCACCACTTGGCCCAACTCCTGCCCGCTGGCAATAGGCGCCACGATGGGGTTGGCCACGGTGGTTTGCACGCTTAAGCGCTCTTTGCCGCCGCGCTGGATGGTGACGTTGATGTCTTTGCCCACGCCTAGGGAGATTTTATTTGCCTTGCCTTTCCAGGCCCGAGCGGAGGCTAATTCTTGGTTTTTTTGGAAGATCGACGCGCCTTCAAAATAACGAAATCCATAGGCCAACAGGTTTTGTGATTCCACCGCACGGGTTTCTTCTGAGGTGCTGCCTAACACCACGCTGATCAGACGCATCTCGTTGCGCTTGGCGGAAGCCACCAAACAATAACCCGCCTCTTGGGTGTGGCCGGTTTTGAGGCCATCCACCGTGCTGTCGCGGAACAACAAACGGTTGCGGTTGGGCTGGTTGTGGCCTTTGTAATTAAACCAGCGCTCGGCGTAGAGCGGGTAGTGTGCCGGGTGATCGTTAATAACGGCGCGGGCCAGCAACGCCAAATCACGCGCTGTGGTTTTGTGGTTGTTGCCCGGCAGGCCGGTGGCGTTTTCAAAATGTGTGTTGTTCATGCCCAGGCGGCTGGCCTGCTGGTTCATGATGTCGGCGAAGGCGGGTTCTGAACCGGAAATGTGTTCGGCCAAGGCGATGGAGGCGTCGTTGCCGGATTGAATAATCACGCCGCGCAATAGGTCAATCACGGATACGTTGGAGTTCACTTCCAAAAACATGGTGGAGCCTTCCGTCACCGCCCCGCCCCGCCGCCAGGCATCTTCCGATACATGGACTAAATCGGTCTCTTTTAACTTGCCCTTTTCCACGTCGCTCACAACGATGTAGCTGGTCATCATTTTGGTGAGGCTGGCCGGTGGCCGCTGCACATCGGCATTTTGCTCCAACAACACACTGCCGCTGGCGGCGTCCATCAATAAGTACGCAGGCGCGGCAATGCTTGGGGGCGCAGGAATCAGCGGGGCTTCAGCGAAAGCCAGGCTAGAAAAAAGGGTGAAAACAACAGCGGAACAATAGGATTTAGGCATGAAAATCTGCTTACACACGGAAAAAGCCGGGCATTGTAACAGGTGTGATGCGGGCAACAAGCGGCGCGGCTGTCTGCTGATCAAGCGCGGTGTTTTAAGCTGAAACACCCACTAGAAAAAACCTCAGCTAAGCCTGCCTAAAACAGGTTTTACTGAGGTTTCTAGGTTGAAGGTTTAGATTTTAATTTTCAAACGCTTCCAGCTCTAACTCCACGCGGCGGTTTTGCCCGCGTCCTGCATCCGTGCCGTTATCCGCCACCGGGTAGCGCTCGCCATAGCCGTAAGCGTTGATACGGCCTGCGGGGATGTGTTGATCCAACAAAAAATACTTCACGCTGTCGGCCCGCTCTTCGCTTAACCGTTGGTTCATGGAATCGCTACCGACGGAATCGGTGTGGCCCGAGATGCGGATTCGGGTGTCTTTAAATTCTTTTAACACATCAACCACGGAATCCAGCACGTCAAAAAAATCCTGGCGAATTTGCGCGCTGCCGGTGGCGAAGGTGATATTGCCGGGCATGATCAATTTGATATTTTTACCGTTGCGCTGCACCCGCACACCGGTTCCCTCAAGGCGCTCGCGCAAGACTTTTTCTTGGCGATCCATATAATGCCCAGTGCCCGCACCCACCAGCCCGCCTACCGCAGCACCGCGCAGGGCGCCTTTTTTGCGATCGTGTTTGCTGGAAGTGGCCGCACCCAGTAATGCACCCACCGCAGCGCCAATGCCTGCGCCTTTGGTGGTATTGCTGGTTTTTCGCTCTCCGGTGTAAGGATCGTTGGTTGCACAGGCAACCAGGCTAAGGCTAAGTAACAACACCAACACACGTTTCATAAAGGCTTATCTCCGAGGGTGAACAAAAAAAATACGGGGCGGCGCCATTGTGCCCTGTACGCGCACTTTTGTAACAGCACTACAACGGCCAAATTACTAAATTGAGGAAGACTTGACGCAAAATCACGCTTCAACCTAGAAACCTCAGTTGAGCGCCCAAACGCTGTGCAATCCATTGATGCGAATAGTGGAAGTTAACAATGAAGGGCAACCTTATGGGTTGTTCGAATTTTTTAACTTTTGTTAGGCGCGTCAAGGAGTTGTGCAGAGCTGGGTGATCCAACTGAGGTTTTTAGGTTCAAGTCCATTTACTCTTAAAGCAGATGAACTCCAATGAGCACAACCATGCAAACCCCAAAACACCCCGCTTGCCGGGCCATTTTTTTCGCCCTATGTGCTGGCTTTAGCTTGTCTGCCTGCCAAAATTACCCGCTGACACTCAACGGCAATAGCCTCAACCCTGCACCGCTTTTTAGTGCGTTTCATGTTGAAGACAAACACCTGGCCGCCTGTATCAAAGAGCATATTTTTGATGCGAAAGCCGCCAAAGTGGAAGATATAAAACACCTCAACTGCCCCCACCGCGCCATCCGCTCGCTGAAGGGCTTGGAAACCTTCTCACATTTACTGCGCATTAAACTCACCGAAAACCCCATCCAATCCATCACCCCACTGTTGGCGATTCCCAGTTTGGAAGAAGTTAACCTAGAGGGCAGCGCCAGCCACTGTGCCGAGGTGAATGTGCTGCGGGCGCGGGGCGTTAAGGTGGGCGGGGGGTGTAAGGCGTGAGTTGAGCTAGGCCCGACACCAGCACCTACTGGGTCGGGCTTGCACCCGATGTCGGACTAAAGTCCGACCTACGCAAGATGCTAAATCGCTACAGATTCTAAAACGAAACCCAAAACACGCATCAAACCTGCGGGCGACGTAAATCTAACGTGTGCGGGTACTCGGGGTTTAGCTCTTCTAACGGCGGCGCCATAGGTTTGTTGCCGGTAATTGGGAAGAACTGCCGCAAGCCTTCGAGGTGTGTGCGGGGTGAATAGGGGCCTTGGGTATGGCCTACGTTTAAAAACCGATTGCCGCGCCGGGATTCGGCTTCAAACGCATTCACTGGGAAGCGATCGTAGCTGCGCCCGCCGGGGTGGCTTACATGGTAGATACACCCGCCGATGGAACGGCTGTTCCATAAATCCAGCACGTCGAATACCAGCGGGGCATGTACGCCGATGGTGGGGTGTAAAGCGGATGGCGGTTGCCAGGCGCGGTAGCGTACACCGGCAATGTATTCACCGCGCACGCCGGTGGCCTGTAAGGGCACTTGGCGCCCGTTACAGACTAAGGCGTAACGGCTGTCTGTGAGGCCGGTGAGTTTGACTTGAATACGTTCCACCGATGAATCCACATAACGTGCGGTGCCAAAACTGCCGACTTCTTCGCCCAGTACGTGCCAAGGCTCAATGGCCCAGCGCAATTCCAGGGCAATGTTGTCCACTTGCACGCGGCCATAATGCGGGAAGCGGAATTCTTCAAACGGCAGTAGCCAAGCCAAATCAAAAGCAAAGCCTTCGCTGTTTAAATCCCGCACCACCTCTTGCATGTCGGCCCAAATAAAATGCGGCAACATAAAGCGGTCGTGTAATACGGTGCCCCAGCGCACTAAGGGTTTGTGGTAGGGCTTCTGCCAAAAACGCATAAATAAGCAGCGTAAAAGAAGTGTTTGCACCAACGCCATACGCTCGTGGGGCGGCATTTCAAACCCGCGAAACTCCAAAATACCCTGCCGCCCGGAACTTAAACCGGGGGAATACAGCTTGTCGATACAAAACTCCGCCCGATGGGTGTTGCCGGTGATGTCGATGAGCAGGTTGCGCAGTAAGCGGTCCACAAGCCAGGGCTGAGGCACTTCACCTTTGGGAATTTGCGCGAAGGCCACTTCCAGTTCGTAGAGCATTTCATCCCGCCCTTCATCCGCCCGTGGAGCTTGGGAAGTGGGGCCAATAAACATGCCGGAGAATAAGTAAGACAGGCTGGGGTGGTGCTGCCAAAAGGTGATGAGGCTTTGTAATACATCCGGCCTGCGCAACAAGGGGCTGTCGGCGGGTGTGGCGCCACCAAGGGTAACGTGATTGCCGCCCCCGGTGCCGGTATGGCGGCCATCCAACATGAATTTTTCCGCCCCTAAGCGGCATTTAAACGCGGCGCTGTAGATGGTTTCCGTGGTGTGAACCAACTCTTTCCAGTTGTTCGCCGGGTGAATATTCACCTCAATAACGCCTGGATCCGGTGTGACGAGCAGTTTTTGAATACGGCTGTCACGCGGCGGTTCGTACCCTTCCACAATCACGGGTAATTTCATCGCTTTGGCGGTGGCTTCAATACAGGTGAGCAGCTGTACGTAGTCTTCCAAATGGGTAAGCGGCGGCATAAAAATATGCAGGCGTCCGTCGCGGGCCTCCACACATAGCGCGGTGCGCAGGACTTCCCAGTATTCCCGATGTACCTTGCGCTCCCATCTGGGTGCTTGCTCGGGTGCTGGCGCTTGCGGTTCGATGGTTTGAGGCGAGGTTGACACCTCGGGTGAACTTGCAATGTATCGGTTGGGAATGGCGCTGTGTTTGGGCAGCGGCTCGCGTTCGGCGAAGGGATCCACTTCAATCATCTCTTCGCGCAGGGTTTCATCCACCATAGGCAGTGCATTAAGCGGCAGCCTCAAGCCCATCGGGGAATCCCCCGGAATCAACACAATGCGCTCGCGGCGCATGGGCCAACGGCTGCTCACCCAGCGCCCCATCACCCGGTTGAACGCCAGTGGCAACACATAACCGGTGGGTTTAGCCAGGCCTCTGTCCAGCACCTTTGCCAGGCGGCGGCGGGCCAGCTCGTCTTTGGCTTCGGCAATTTGAGCGTCGATATTCGCCGGCATATTTTGTTCTTGCAGCAAATAATGCAGGCCATCCTCATAGGCGGCCTGACAAAATTCTGCATCCAAGGCTAAACGGCTGCACACCTGAAGCATGAATAAATGCGCTTCGCGCAGGCCAAAACCATAATTTTTATCCACCCGAGCGAGATATTCGCGCTCCCGCCATAGCGGCTCACCGTCTTTACGCCAGAAAATCCCCAGCGCCCAACGGGGAACTTCCTCGCCCGGATACCACTTGCCCTGCCCGTAATGCAGCAAGCCTTCAGGGGCAAATTCATCGCGCAGTTTTAGCAACAAGTCCTTAGCCAAAGTGAGTTTATGCTCACCCAAGGCATCGGTATTCCACTGGGCGGATTCCATATCCTCCGTGGACACAAACGTAGGCTCCCCGCCCATCGTTAAACGCACGTCCTGGGCCACAATAAGCTCATCAACCGCCTCCCCCAACGCCATAACCTTCGCCCACTGCGTTTCGGTGTAGGGTTTTGTCACGCGAGGATCTTCGTGAATACGGGTCACAACATTCGAATAACTAAACTCCACCTCACACTTGTCGGTAAAACCGTGAATAGGCGCAGCCGAAACCGGGTCGGGGGTGCAAGCCAGAGGAATATGCCCTTCACTGGCAAATAACCCCGAGGTAGGGTCCATTCCCACCCAGCCTGCACCGGGAATAAAAACTTCACACCAAGCGTGTAAATCAGTGAAATCAGCCTCCGGCCCCGAGGGGCCATCCAAACAGGCCACATCCGCTTTTAATTGCACCAAATAACCCGAAGCAAAACGCGCCGCCAGCCCCTCATGGCGCAACAGCTGCACCAATAACCAAGCCGAATCCCGGCAGGAACCCAAGGCTTTTTCCAGTGTTTCATCGGGCGATTGCACACCCGGCTCTAAGCGAACGGTATAGTCCACGGCGGCCTGCACGCTTTGGTTAACGGCCACCAAATAATCTATCGTGCGCATTTTGGTTTTGGGCAAGGATTTTTGCAGCGCGCTAAATTGTTCGCCGCACTTTAAACACTCCAGATAAGGCAATAACTCTTTTTGCGTTTGCGCGTCGTATTTAAATGGAAAATTCTCGGCATACTCCTCCAGAAAAAAATCAAAAGGGTTAATAACCGTCATATCGGCAATAACTTCAACATCAACCCAAAAGCGTTTTGTTTTTTCTGGGAAAACCAAACGCGCCAAAAAATTACCGAATGCATCTTGCTGCCAATTAATAAAATGTGTTTCCGGTTGAATTTTTAAGCTGTAGGCATGAATGGGCGTGCGGCAATGCGGTGCCGGCCGCAAACGGACAGTATGAGGCGACACACCGACTTCACGGTCAAACTCATAATGAGTTTGATGATTTATAGCGACTCGAATTGTCATGGTTACGTCCAATTAAAATAAAATAGTTAACCGCTCGCGTTTGAGCACGGCGGTATGATTCCAAAATACAACGGCAGAACAGATTTACTCAGTATCCCCCTAAAAACATCAGTTCAGCGCGTAGCACACGCGGCTAAACCGCAGTATTTGAAGCATTAAATCTTCGCAGCAGCGTGCAACTGATGTTTTTAGGGGCGCAAAAGGGTTTGCCTACCCCAACAAAACCGCAATAAAAATTGCGCCGATTAATTAAACCAAGTATCAGCAATAGATGAATGCAATTGCGCAAGCTCCAACTGCATCGCATTTAAATATTCGCGAAATGATTCATCCAAGGTTTGATAATCCACCTCAACAAACAGCGAAGATTGCAATTGCGCCAAACGTAAAATCACCGGCTCCGCAAGCGGTAATTTGCAGGCTGAATCATCCATTGACTGTAAACAATGTTTAATAGTACGCGGGAATTGTTCATCTTCTAAAAGATAACGGGCCACATCGTCAGCTTCCACCGCAGCACGCAAACTGCGCCGATAACTTTGCTCCGCACCCACAGAGCGCAACACATTACCCCAAATAATTTGTTTGGCATAAATGGCGCCATCGTCTTTTTGTGTTTGCATCCACGTAGCCACACCAATATCTAATATTCGAGTCGTCATATCCGCACGCTCCAGGTTGCGCCCCAAGCGCAAAAAATCCCAGGCTTTGTCGTGGCTCATGGTGCCATACATCAAACCATTAACTTGCTGACAACCGCGAATAACGCCTTTTAAAAAGCCGTGTCGCTGCTCCCTATTTAACGCCTGCGACAAATTATCTTGCACAAACATCGTCAATGCATTTACCAACTCCCAGGTTTCACCGGGAACTACATCCCTTGATGTGCGCACATTTTCACGCAGCATTCGCAATGAAGAAACCATCGAACTGGGATTATTTTCATCGCCAAGAATAAACTTCACCACACTGCGCTCATCCGCAGTTTTATAAAATTCACCAAAATGCGTTTGCGCACTATTTAATTCAATTAAATTAAACCAACCCAAATGGACACCCTTAGGCAAATCCAACAATAAATTGGCATACACACCCAGCAATCGGGCGGTGTTTTCTACGCGCTCAATATAACGTGCTGTCCAATAAATACGTTCTGCAACTTTTGATAGCATAATTAAACCCCTGTATCCACAACCCAAGTGTCTTTACTTCCACCGCCCTGCGACGAATTCACCACCAGCGAACCTTTTTTCATTGCCACACGCGTAAGCCCACCGGTTGTGACATAAGTGGATGCACCTTGCAAAATAAATGGGCGCAAATCCAAATGCCGAGGTTCAAGGTCGTTATCCCCCACTAAAGTGGGCGCTGTAGATAAAGCCAACGTGGGTTGCGCGATATAATTGCGCGGGTCCGCTTTAATGCGTTCAGCAAATTCAGCGCGCTCTTTAACCGTGGCGTGTGGCCCCACAATCATTCCATAACCACCCGATTCATTAGCGGGCTTCACCACCAATTTATCCAAATTAGCCAACACGTATTTCAACTCTTTAGGATTAACACATAAAAAAGTTTCAACATTCGGCACAATAGGGTCTTGGCCTAAATAATATTTAATAATTTGCGGCACAAATGCATACACCACTTTATCGTCGGCAACCCCAGCACCCGGCGCATTCGCCAGGCCCACATTGCCTTTGCGCCAAGCACGCATTAAACCGGGCACACCTAAAATAGAATTGGGGTTAAACGCTTCCGGGTCTAAAAATAAATCATCAATACGCCTGTAAATAACATCCACGCGCTCAAGCCCCGATACTGTTTTCATATAAACACAATCGTCGGCCTGCACCACCAAATCGCTACCCTCAACTAATTCAGCCCCCATCTGCTGGGCCAAAAAGGCATGCTCAAAATACGCGGAATTAAAAATACCCGGCGTTAATACCACCACCACTGGCTGCTCAATTTCCCGAGGGGAGAGCGACACCAACATGTCAAACAACCGTGACGGATAATCGTGAATAGGGGCAATTTCCGCCTGCTCGAATAAATCCGGCAACACCCGTTTGGTAATTGCACGGTTTTCCAACATATAGGCCACACCGGAGGGCACACGCAGATTATCCTCCAGCACATAAAATTCACCGTCCTTATCGCGCACCAAGTCGGTGCCGCAAATATTCGCCCACACACCATAACGAGGCATAATCCCCACGCATTCCGGCCTGAAATTTTTGGATTGCTCCAAGATATAACGCGGCAACACCCCATCACGCACAATTTTTTGCTCGTGATAAAGGTCGGTAATAAACAAATTCAGCGCCTGTAAACGCTGTTTTAATCCCTCAGCGGTGACATCCCACTGCCGCTTCGAAATAGTGCGCGGAATAATGTCAAACGGCCAGGCGCGGTCAATATTGCCCTCGTCCGTATAGACGGTAAAAGTCACCCCCATCTCACGTACCGTGGCCTCCGCCGCCTTACGCCGTCGTTCGATTTCATCATCACCCAACGATTGCAGATACGACACCAAATGCTGCGCCGACTGCCTCGGAGTACCTGGACTATCGATCAATTCATCGTAAAAATTTGCAGGTTTATAGCCTTGCCAGTTAATCGTCATAACGAATTACCATCACTTGTTACGCTGCTTAATTGTTATTTCCAATGAGTGAAGCCAATTTGCGCTCATTCATTAGACGTTTTAAAACACACATTCCCTTGCGCTTATTGCTTGTTTCAGTTTTCATTTTTAAGCTGCGAGAAAACCCCATTAGAAAGGTTTCGCACTTCGCTACTCAACACATTCTCAGCAGAAGCGTTCAACAGCGCGTAAGCATAGTTTTACATCATCATTCAAAACAGTAGAGACGAAGCTTACAGTTTTCATGCCAGAATACTTAAAACTCAATCGTTTAAAAAACAACCAAAGCTGCACATTAGTTTACAAGCGACAACACTGTGCTAACTTTAAAGAACGGCGAAGAACTCTTCGCCCCTAGGGCGCCTCTAGTTGCAGCCAGTTAGCGGAGAAATGTGCATGGCAAAAGCACAAACACATAATAAATGCCGGAACAACGTGTTAACCGGCGGGTTCGTAATATGCTGCTTGGCAGCGTGTTCTGTATGGGCGCAGCCTGTAGGCCATATAACACCGGCGTTAACACCAGATTCCCCCCCAAAGTTACGGGAAGTTGCAGGTTACGTGAGCCAAGAAAAACGGTTTTTTATGTACCTATTTAATGGCAGCACGGGGAAATCCCAGGTTGTATAGAATTTAAATTCAACAAAAAATTAGCTGATTTACTACAGGAACAGTTCACATGCTGCAACGCTCACTCTCTACCAAATTAATGATCACCTTAACAATAATCATGATTATGGTGGCCTTGGTTGTGCTGTTTGTAAACTTCAAGGTCAACGAAAAACAACAGCGCGAAAAATTTGAAACCACGATCGGTGCTCAAATAGCACTTATAAATTCGTCAGTATCCGAAGCTGTATTCGCCTACGATCTCGACCAAATACAAGCTATCAGTAATTCATTAGTTAACACCGCCCTGGTCACAGAAGTAAAAATGTTTGACCACCGGGGCAAAAGCTTAGCCACCGGGGTAGAATCCGGCGTCGCCGATGCCTCTAACAAAGTAAGCCGCACTGGAATTGAAATAGTCCGAGAAAAAGAAGTGATCGGGAAATATGACATCATATTTTCCACCGGAGAACTCGATAATGTACTCGATAGTCAATTACAGTCCAGCGCGATTGTGATTGTGTGCTTATTATTGGCGAGCCTTGCCACCGTATTTGTGCTGTCCAACAATTTGATTGTTTCTCCCATCCTTAAAATTAGCGAATCACTGGATGCCATTGCCGCAGGCGGTGGTGATTTAACACGACGCTTACCTACAACCAGCGGCGATGAAGTTGCAATATTGTCTAATAATTTTAATCGTGTAATGGAGCAAATAGGCAACATCATTAAAAACGTTACCCAGGTTACGCAAAAGGTAAATGATAATGTGCGCACCATGAGTGGCGCCAGTGAAAGTACAGTACAGGCTACAGGCCAGCAATTAAAAGAAATAGAATTAGTAGCAGCCGCACTACAAGAACTAACCCACTCCGCAACTGAAGTGGCTCGCCACGCCAACGCCACCGCCGATCACACAAAAGAAACGGCACGCTTTGCCGAACAAGGCTCTCAAGTAGTGAAATCCTCGCGTGACACCGGAAACCGTTTAACGGATCAAATTCAAGCTACTGCGCGAAAAATTTCAGTATTAAAAGAAAACTCCGAAAATATCGGCTCTGTAATGGAAGTTATTCGATCCATCGCCGAACAAACCAATTTACTAGCACTTAACGCCGCCATTGAAGCGGCACGAGCGGGCGAACAAGGTCGTGGCTTTGCTGTGGTGGCAGATGAAGTGCGCTCGTTAGCGCAAAAAACACAAACCTCAACCGAAGAAATTGGCTCCATTATTGTTCAATTACAACGGGCCGCCGACGAAGCGCATCAATCCATGAACACCAGCATGTCATCCGTGCAAGAAACCATCGAAACCTCCACCAAAGTGGGCGAATCATTAGAGCGCATTCGTATCAATGTAGACACAATCAATAACATGAACCACCAAATCGCAACCGCCTCAGGCGAACAAAGTGCAGTTGCCAATGAAGTGAGTAAAAATATTACGGCAATTCATACACAATCAGAGCGCGTAGCAGAAAACGCACGCGTCATTAGCGCCAATAGCGATCAACTAAAATATGAAAGCTCTGAGCTGAAACAACAAATGGATAAATTTAATATTTAACCCGAACGTGTCGAAAACTCCGGACTAAAAAACACCCCAATTAAGCCTTATAGGTTTGGCTTAGTTGGGTTTTTGGCATAAAACTCCACTCACACTAAAAACACATGCCTGGAATTTAAAACAATTTTTGAGCGGCTCAGGTAAAAAGCGGTCAGCTTACACCGAGCTATGCCTGAGGAAATCACTTCAATTTCCAACCTTAAACCTGCCCCACCCCATCCGTGTCGATTACAAAAATATTTAAACCTAGAAACCTCAGAAGGGTACCCAGCACGTAGCCACACAGGAAGTCATCCGCTAGACTAGCGCCCTTTATATGCCTAGGTTCTCACATGCCTGAATATCTCAATGAAATACAGTGGACCGCCGAGGGGTTAGTACCCGCCATCGCACAGGATCACCAAACAGGCAAGATATTAATGATGGCCTGGATGAATAAAGACGCGCTACGTGCCACAGTTGAAACATCCAAAGCCGTGTACTGGTCGCGCTCCCGGCAAGCCCTTTGGCACAAAGGCGAAACCTCCGGACACGAACAAGTGGTACACCGTATCAGGCTCGATTGTGATGCGGATGTCATTATGCTGAGCGTTGAACAGCGAGGCGGCATAGCCTGCCACACAGGCCGTGAATCGTGTTTTTATCGCGAACTGGTCGACGGCGCATGGCAAATACAAGACCCCGTGCTGAAAAACCCCAGCGAGATATACAAATGAACAACACCCTGCAACAGCTCACACAAGTGCTTGCAGAACGCAAGCAATCAGCCGACCCAACCAGCTCGTATGTGGCGCAATTACACCACAAAGGGTTGAATAAAATTTTACAAAAATTAGGGGAAGAGTGTACCGAAACCGTTATTGCCGCCAAAGATGCAGAACAAACCGGCGACACCCAGGCGGTAATATATGAAACTGCGGACCTTTGGTTTCATTCTTTGGTGATGTTATCCCATCTAAATTTATCCGCAGATGATATTTTAGCTGAGCTTAATCGTCGCTTTAGCGTTTCAGGTATTACCGAAAAAAATACCCGTCCACATCAACATCCATAATTAAATTTACTACGAGGTTTTTATGTTCTCAGGTGCTTTTAGCATAGGTCATCTTCTGGTTGTGCTGGTTATAGTGCTGCTATTGTTCGGCACAAAAAAATTAAAAACGCTCGGCTCTGATTTAGGCGGTGCCATTAAAGGGTTTAAAAATGCTTTAGGCACTGAGAACGATAAAAAAGAAGCTGAAACGGCCGAACACGAAGAAACCAAAAAAGCAGTGGAAGAAAAAACCACAGCACAGGCCGACTTTAGCAAAGCAACTGAAACCGCTAAGCCCGAACAGAAATAACCCGCTTATATGTTTGATGTCAGCTTTTTTGAATTACTCGTTATAGGCGTTGTGGCCTTGGTGGTTATTGGGCCTGAGCGTTTGCCTGAGGCATTCAAAACCTGCGCACTGTGGATTGGCCGCGTGAAGCGCATACTGGCCGAATCGCGCTCTGAATTTGAAAAACACATCGGAGCCGATGACATTCGGCGTGAATTACATAACGAAGAAATTCTCGCCTCTTTGGAAAAACTCAAAGCCTCCAGAGATGCGCTAGAACAGGATTTATTAAATTACCAAAACACCATTCAAGCCGAATTACACGCGATAGAACACGGTGAAACCCACCACCAAAATACACCCAGCGATGCCCCCAGCAGCGAACATGATGCACCCGACGCATTATTGATTGAGCAAGCAGATAACACGCAGGCCTCGGTAAATCACACGCACGAATCGGCAGATCACACACACAACACTCAAGATACCGAACAGCAAACGAAACACACACATGACTGATCACCTTCACGAGGAGCATGAACAACAGCCTCTAGTAAGCCATCTTATAGAGCTGCGCAATCGCCTAACGCGCTGCATTGGCGCAACCCTAGTGTTGTTTATCGGCATGGCCTATTTTTCAAATGACATTTACGCCATTGTCACCGGCCCTCTAACTGCCCTACTCAGGGAAACCAACGAAGGCTCATTAATTGCCACCGATGTTACTGCGTCGTTTATTGCCCCCATTAAACTGACATTTTATATCGCGCTGTTTGTGATGATGCCTTATATCATCTACCAAATTTGGGCATTTATTGCACCTGCATTATACCGCCATGAAAAACGCCTTGCAGTACCGCTGTTTATTTCTAGTGTTTTATTATTTTATGTGGGTGCGGCATTTGCTAACTTTTTAATTATCCCCGGCGCATTTAAATTTTTTATGTTATTTGCACCTGCGAATGTAACGGTAAATCCTGACATTACGATGGTGCTGGATTTTATTATTAAAATCTCTTTAGCTTTTGGTATCGCTTTTGAAATCCCTGTGGCTGTAGTTATTTTATTAGCCACAGGCATTACCACCGCCGATGCCCTCATTGCAAAACGCCCTTACATTATTGTGGGCTGCTTTGTAATCGCCATGTTTTTAACTCCACCCGATGTATTATCACAATTTATGATGGCCCTACCCATGTGGGGTTTGTTTGAGGCTGGGGTTTATTTTGGCCGCTCCGTGGTGAGAAACCGCGAAGCCGACGACTTACCCGATTACGATTAGAGTAATAACTATGCGCGGAGCTGGTGGAACATCAGGCGGAGTAGGCCAGTTTTTTTTGGGCTTCATCATGATGTGTGCGGGTTTTTATTTATTGTTAAATGCCATTAGTGTCCATTCTTCTTTTAGTCTTGGCTCGGTGTTATTTCGCATTCCAATCGGCAGTAGCCAAGCTGGAATTTCCTCCGGCATGATACTGGTGCCATTTATGATTGGTATTGGGATGGTTTTTTACCAAAGCAAAAATATTCTAGGCTGGCTGCTTACCATAGGCGCCCTGGCGGCGATGATTATCGGTGTTATTAGCTCGCTTCATTTTGCCTTGCGAAGCATGTCGGCATTTGAGTTGATCTCTATTCTTGTACTGGCCATTGGAGGCCTTGGGTTATTTTTGCGCTCTTTGCGCGCAATGAGTTAAGGGCGCCTCCGGAAATTCAATTTTCGTGAACATCGCAAGGCATTTTCGCGCGGACGACTGCACGGATGCAGAAGGTAGAGCGACGCAGGATGCCAAAGCCGAATGAGGGAGTTTATGCGGTATAAATGACCGAATGAGCACGAAAATAACGAAGCGAGGGCGCGAAAAGTGAATTTCCGGAGGTGCCCTTAACAATATTTCTTAAATTCCTGTAACTATTCAGCACTCCCGATGAGTACAGTAGAGCGTAGGTTGGGCAGTAATGCCCAACACAACACATTCCTCTCCAGCACGCCGATATTTCAAGGCGCCGCATTCCAACCATTTCTTTTCGAAGAGCTGCCGCATTGGGCATTACTGCCCAACCTACACCATAACGATATTTTTACTTAAATTAACGTACCGCACGGATACATGCTGAATAGTTACAAATTCCTATTCATAACTTCGCCGAGCTTTGGGTTCACTGGGTAATAGTTGCCTATACTCAACCAAAGCATCCAGCGGCGGCAATTATGGACTCCCAACTCTACTTCAGCCCTTACAAAGACACGCGTCTTGATACCATTTATAACCTCCAGTTTTGCGATAACAGCGCGTTATTACACAGCGAATACCGCCCCACAGGTATTTTGGCGCAACTATTAAATGCTGAAATAAGCGACGAAATTCTGCTGCATCTCGCCATGAGCGGGGATGAAGATACGCGTATACGCATATTGGCATTTAACCAATTACGCCAAAAAAAATTGCCGGTACCACAAAAAATTTTATTAGCCTCTATTGTGGAAGTGGGGCTTGCGGATGGATTGGATATGTTAACGGTGTACGATGACCGCCGCGTGCGTTACATCAACGCGAAAAATCGCCTGGCCGTTGTGGAATCACCCACCCCTGCGATGGAATTAATTATGCAAAATTTTTTGGCCGAATCGCAAAAAATTATTAACCATTTAAACCCTTGCAACGAAACACGCCACTCATTTCCAAGTTATGGCAGAGTTAAAATGACGTTTATTGCCTCAGACGGTATTTATATCGGCGAAGCGCAATTCAAACACATGCAGGAAAACCCAGAGGGCGCGCGCGTTATTGATATTGCACTTGATTTATTGCATGAAATCATTATCACCGGCAATGTGTCGCCTAATGATTTGGCTTAAATAATCTGCCGCATTATTCAAGCGGGATTCCAAATAAAAGAAGTATGAAAAAAAACGCCGAACCCAATGGGCTCGGCGTTTTTAAGTTGCTCTGTATTTAGAGCGATTCAACCTGAATTTATTGCAGAACGGTTTCCATATTCCAGTCAACAAACAAGCCTTTCCATTCGCTTACAGGAATTTGAACGCGGTTATCAGGAATCTTCACGCCGCCGGTTGCTATGCTGGTGTTACCAAAAAATGCTCGGTCAAACATTTTAGCTGCGATGCCCGTGTCACCCACGCCGCAGTGTCCACCACTGTAAATTTCAAAAGCCATATTTTGCGGAACGCCGAGGGCTTTATAAACTGGGTAGGCCGCCCAGGCTGCGAGCGCTTCACTGGTACCCGCCAGGTGACACCAAGAGCCTGAACCGTTGGCGTTAGTGAAATGCACTAAGTAGCGCGGTGCGATGGAGGCGAGCAGCATGTGTTGGTCGAACGGCATGCTGTTAACCTTGGAGGAATTAGAGCGGAACGGCTGCGCCGCACCCGTCACCCAAGGCCCACAAATACCGTTGTTTTCTAGGTTGTCGATACCCTGTGGCTTGTCGCTGCAATTCCATCTTGATTTACCTGCACCGTTTCTAAACCACTCGGTCATACGCCAGCTGGTGCCACCGCCGCCGCCAGATTCCACGATCACTGTCATAGGGATACGGCTGAATACACCCGTGAGGAAGGCGCCCTTACCACAACCAGAACAACCTGAAACCACCATTTTCTTAGGATCGTGCCCGCTGCTGGGGTTTAACTCTAAAACGTCCATTACGCGGTTGATCATCCAACCTTTGGCGATGTTGGGGTTGAGGTCCGAAATGCCATAAAGGGTTTTAATGTTGTTTTCAAAACCACTTCCGAACGACAATTTTTTGCTGCCGCTGGGCAGAATTCCCGAGGAAAGATCCAAGGCGATGACCTGCCCACTGCCTGAGATACTGGCGCTGAAACTTGCGGATTTGCTGCCCACGGTACAACTAATGGAAACGGTACCACCGCTAACGGTGCCGGATACCTTGTCGCAATCACCAGGTACTGGGCCGTACAAGTATTTGGCAGCCATCGCCAGGATTTCTTTGCGGCGGCATTCCCATTGGGCTTTAGTGGTGACGGGGGTGCCGTTATAGAACGTAAATGGGTCGGGCAGTTTAATGCCGAGGTTAGGCAGGTTGGCCGCATCCGGGAATGTAGGCAGAACGCAAGTAGTAGAGGCTGTGCCGCTAGATGATGAGCTGCTGCTAGAGCTTGAAGAGGAGCTGGAGCTAGACGATGAGCTGCTTGAATTGGTGGAGTTGACGCCTGAAGAACTGGACGAGCTTGATGAACTGGAGGAGCTTGATGAACTTGAAGAGCTAGATGAACTGGAGCTGGAGCTTGACGGTGGGACGCCACCGCAAGCTACCAGTGCCGATGAAAGAACCAGCGGTGTTATCCAGCGGCCCCAAGGCGTTAGTGTAGTTTTCATATTTATCACCAAATGGATTTGAATTAGTTATTTTTGGCGTTCACAGGCACATCTAGCGCAGCTCGCGCACTCCATTTGATGTTCATCACCTGCTTATTCGCCCGATCATGCTAGAGCAAGCTGATGAAAATTCCTCATAGCTGGATCACGATTTTGAAAGGAAAACAGAGGTGGTTAGGCTTAGCACGCTTAGAAAGCGGGCTAGTCTACATAATTAATTACCCACCCTCCAACCAAAGCCTTGCCGGGGCGGCTGAGCGTTGTATTTTTGAACTTAAAAACCTCAGCTGAACGCCTAGCGAGCGCACCCTACTGAGGTTTTTAGGTTAAATATGGCCGAGGCACTCAAATGGCAAAAAAAACTTATACCCGCTTAATCTTTAGACTTTTCCTCATAACCCTTACAGCCCACATTTTAATATCCTGCCAGGCATCAGTTCGGTCAACGAAAGCTCCTAGGCTCAACACAAATGAAAACCAGCAAAAGCTTCTTTTAGGGAAATGGGTGAATACAAATAGCGACCGCTGCTGGGGCGATTCGGCAGAATTTCTTCCCAATGGGATTAAAAAGGTAGAAATTAAATATTGCGATGAGACAGATAAAATACAAACCGGCTGGTACACGGCCAGGTGGTCTATAAACAATAATGTGATCCGAGAAGAAACGTTTGAACAGAGCGAGATATTTTATGAAATGGATAAAACACCCCTTCCCAGTGTGGAGTTTGACTCAATATTGCTGCTGAATAAGCAATACCTAAAGGTAAAAGACTCCCGCGCAGAAACCCTGTACCGCCGTGAAAACCCTAACGAATAAAACAAAAAACCCCAGCTGAGACCCAGCTGGGGTTTTGTTTAAAACATCACATTTTAGCCGTGTAATTTTTACATCACGCCAAATAAAGACTCAGCACTTAAGCCTTGTTTTTCTAAAATATCACGCAAACGACGCAGCGCTTCCACTTGGATTTGACGCACACGCTCCCGCGTTAAACCAATTTCACGCCCAACTTCTTCCAAGGTGCTGGATTCGTGCCCGCGCAAACCGAAACGGCGGGATAATACTTCGCGTTGTTTTTCGGTTAACTCATCCAACCAATGATCCAGGCTTAGGTTTAAATCTGAGCTTTCCAGCAGTTCCACAGGGTCTGAGATATGCACATCGGGCACTGTATCTACAAGGGTTTTATCGGAAGAGGGGCCGATGGGGGCGTCCATTGAGGTGACGCGCTCGTTAAGCGCCAACATACGCTCTACGTCTTCAACGGGTTTTTCCAACAGTGCTGCGATTTCTTCTGGCGAGGGTTCGTGGTCGAGTTTTTGGGATAATTCCCGTGCGGCGCGCAGGTAGACGTTGAGTTCTTTTACTACGTGGATGGGCAAACGAATGGTGCGGGTTTGATTCATAATCGCCCGTTCGATGGTTTGGCGAATCCACCAGGTGGCGTAGGTTGAAAAACGGAAGCCGCGTTCCGGGTCGAATTTTTCTACGGCGCGAATAAGGCCTAAATTGCCTTCTTCTATTAAATCCAGCAGCGCCAGGCCGCGATTCACATAGCGGCGAGAGATTTTTACCACCAGGCGAAGGTTGCTTTCAATCATGCGCTTGCGGGCGGCGTTATCGCCCTTTAGGGCTTTGCGCGCGAAGAATACTTCTTCTTCGGCACTTAACAGCGGGGAAAACCCTATTTCATTTAAATAAAGCTGCGTGGCATCCAGGTTTTTGGGGTTTGGATCTTCTCCTTCAATTACGCCTTCACGCCCCCTTGGTGTTACATCGAAATCGTCCTCGACTAATGCTAAATCTTCAATGCTGATGACGTCGTCGATTTCATTCATTAAATGAAGATCGTCGGACTTGAGCGTATCAAAATCGATTGCGGTGCTTGCCATGGGGACATCCTCAATTGGGGTGCGCGCTACTTCACACGTAATTTAATGAGTACCTAGGGATGGTCGTTATTGTTTTATGCGTTAATTCACCCTGGTATTGTTGTTTTCGGCAATAAAAAAATAACTTGAGTTCTTTTTTTGCCCGCCGCATTAGGGGAGTAATAGTTGCGGATCGACCGGCTTGCCGTCGGCGCGAATCTCGAAATGAAGCCGAGCTGCCCGAGGTGCCTTGCCCATTTGAGCAATAGGCTGGCCTTTACGCACTTTGTCCCCTTCCTTTACCAGTAGAGAATGGTTGTTGCTGTAGGCGCTTAGGTAGCGGGCGCCGTGTTTAACGATAACAAGATTGAGGTAGCCCTTAAGCTCGTTACCGGCAAAAACCACTTCTCCATCTGATGCTGCGACGACAGACTCTCCTAATTTTGTCTGAATATCAATACCCTTATTTAACCCACCTTTGACTGAGTAGGCAGCGACTACCCTGCCCTTAACTGGCCAAACCCAGTTGATTATCCGATTATCATACTCATACTTTTTTATGGGTTCATAAATTTTCGGTTGTTTTTTTAAGCAACAGGAATTGTTTGAAAGGTGGGTGGGTGTTGCGGACGGGGCTTTATCTCGCCATTCGGGTTCGCCACTCAACCGAATAAGCTGCCCCGTGCGCAATACAGAGTCTTGTTTCATCCCATTGATTTGGCGAAGCTTATTAACCGTTGTGTTGTTCTTCCAGGCCAAGGAGAACAAAGTATCCCCGGCTTGCACTCGGTATGTATCCGATTGATAGGTTTTAGTTTGAGGGCTAAGTGGCTCGGGGGTGTTGCGTGCAGAATGGGTTCCGCAGCCGGAAAAAACAAAACACGCGGTCAATATTTTAACCAATTGTAACTTTGACTTATGGTCACTTATGGTCATGCGGATAATATTCATGCTGTTCTGCCATTTTTTATTCTGTTTTTAATTCTAACAAGCCAATATAAATGAATTTTATATTCTAAAATATTCTCAAAATTGGAGTTATTGGTAATGAGCAATAAATATATAAACTTAAGCATTAGTTAATTAACCCTTCACACCACCCAATAAGATGAATGGTTAGTTTGGGTTTAGGCCCGGACCTTGGTACTCACGTCCGTCAAGGTAACAGACTCACGCAGCAGGCTGGTGGCGTATTGGCCTGGCGGCAAACTAAAGCTTAACTGCACCTCATCCAACGCTGGGAATTGCCACTGTAAATCCTGTGCCAATAACCACAGCGGGCGGCGCTCTTGGTTTAGCCCTTTGTGCTCCAGGGCATAGAGCAGTGATTGCATTTCAGGTGGCAGCGTTTGAGCTTCAAAGGCTTCATATTCTTGTGGTAAACGGCCCCGGCCCCAGAGTGCGCCGGTCAATGTTTGCAATGCGTCCAGGGGGGTGTTTTTGATCCGCTCGCGCAGGATGTTGTTGAAGACGTAGCTGCGCAGTGCGCTGAGGTATATACCTTCAAGATTGCGTTTGATGCGTTGTTTTTCTTCAATCCAAGCCTGTGCTGCCGCTAGGTTTTGGCCTTCTATACCGAAGCGCTGTTCACCAAAGTAGTTGGGCACGCCTTGTTGTTGGATAAGGGTGAGGCGTTGGTTTAGGGCTTCTTGGCAGCCGTTAAAATTGCGAAGGTGAATGGCAAACTGGTTGCGGCTGTGCATTCCGCGCCGGAGTTTTTTGCTGGCGCGGGTTTGGTGCAGCAGTTGAACGTCGTCTTTTATACCGGTTATTAATGCTTCGCCATCAAGCTCTTTGACTTTGGGCAGGTATAGGCTGAACCATTGGGTGGTGTTGGCGTGGCGGTCTTTGAGGCCGCAAAAGCCTACGTCGTTGGGGTGAATACCGAGGGCGTCGGCCAGTTGCCGGGCCAGCCATTCGGTGTTAACGCCGCGTTTGCGGAGGTGTAAATAGACGTGTTCACCTTCGCCGGTTTCCATTGCGGGGAGGTGTTCATCTACTGAAAAATCATCAAGGTGGGTGCGAAAGTGGGCTTCGCCGATGGGGGCGCCGTGGTAGTGCGGGAATTGGGTATCAAACATAATCAAAAGCCATAAAAAAACCGCAGCAAGGATTGCTGCGGTTTTTATTGTAACGATTTACCCGTTGCGCGGTACTACCAAATCCCGTCCATAGGCCCGTTGGCGAGGCCGAACTTGGCGATGGTGCTGTAGCCGGCTTTTTGCGCAACCGTGGTGAGCAGGTCGCCGTGGTTGGCGCCTTTGCCGCCGTTTAGGCTGCGGAAGTTCAAGGCGCGGTTGCCTTTTAAGCCGGTGTTTTTGCCGCCCGCCAGCACAAAAGGTACGCGCCAGTGGTCGTGTAGGGCGGAGTCACCCAGTTCAGAAACGAGCAGTACGATGGTGTTATCGAGCAGGCTGCCGCTGGTGCCGTCGGGTATTTTCGACATTTTTTCGATCAGGTTGGCGATCTGCCCGATCCACCAGACTTTGCTGGGTGTGAATTGGGCGGGTGTGCCGTGGGAGGCATCGTGATCGCCAATGGAGCTGCCTGGAACCATAATTGGCGAGACCGGGTGCGAGTAGGAGAACACTGCGCTGCGTACTAAATCGCAGGAGAGTGCCTGGATGATGATGTCCTGTTGTACCTCGGAGATGATTTTTAGCTTGTCGATGCTGCGCGCTTCGTTGGCACCTAAGCCCTGCATTTTGATGCCGGAGCTGACACAGGCTGCCGTGCCGCCACTGGATTGATTGCCCTGTGCGGTGAGGCGATCTTGCAGTGTTTTGAACGATTCTGCGTGCATGTCCAAGCGCTCGCGCTCGATGCTGCCCAGCTGGCCGCGCAGGCGGGTTAAGTCTTTGCTGACGTTATCCAAAATGCGTAGTTGATCCGCATTGCCGTTGCCACCACCGCTACTGCCTGTGCTGGCGCCGCCGCTGAACAGCGTTTTAAAGGCATTTTGTGGGTTGTCCTCAATGGGTAGGCGAGAGGTGCCGTTAAAACAAATGGATTTTTCAGCCCAATAACCACCGAAGCAACCTATTTGATAGGAGT